>JBARSW010000521.1:0-7224 GCA_049644925.1 Chitinophagaceae bacterium
ACGACAACAAATGCACAGTATAGTTGTGCAGAGAGAATTTGTATATGTTGTCTTTGATTTCATGTTACCCGATAAAAATAGTGGACTTTTTATTGTCGTTCAAATTTATTTCCTGGTTTTTGCTTTAATTAAATGTTAAGTTGTTATTTACAAATGACTGTTCGTTCCGTTAAAGCCAACTTACATGTAAGTGTCTATGCATTCGATAAATGCTAATTGATGTGCATTTCCCGATAAAGGGATCAGTTTGTTTTTGTTTTAATGGTTTTTGTTGTTTGCTCATCGTTTTTTGATTTTGCCCCCTGCTCCAAAAAGGGAGTGAGGATTTTTTTGAATTTGTTAAACAAGTTCCTTTTAAATGATATCAAAAAAGACTATCGGGAAGAACTGTCCAACCCACCGTAGCTAAAGCTATGGTGGAAATGAAAAAAGCTCATCCGATAAAATCAGATGAGCTTTTGAATATGTTGTGAAAGATATTTTGAAGCTATTAATCTGACTTATCTGTCACGCCATTGGCGTGATGGAATTGGCACCTTTCTTACTTGTCATCCTTATTTTGTTGAAGAAGATAAGTAGGTAGGTTGTCAAGGCTTCATCGGGCCATTACCCTCTGCCTTTCTTGATAAGTATCTTAAAGAACTAATGCAAAGATAAAGGGTTGAAATCCGGATTTCCAAATCGGGTTCTGCAAAAGTGCAACAAACAGGTGTTTGGAAATATGCTGTAATCCTTTACAGTAAAGGTTTTCAAGATTTATAATTTTTTTCAAACCAATCTGCTTGGGACAGTGCTGTTTGTTCAATCAAAACTTTTTTCTCAATTTTCTTTTGTGCCTTTTGAATGGATCCACTTATCAATGGGTGTTCAATTAGTTCATCTTCTTTTATACCCATTTTTTGCATGAGCTGGATTATTCTTTCGCCACCGAATTGCTGAAATAGTGGTTCTCTCATGGAGGAAAACACTTGTACAGTTTGCAAATTCATTCGCTGGTATAATTCTTCTTCTTTTGTCCTCAATGGATAATGCTCTGCAAAAACCGGTGTCTTGCCATTTAATTGTGGCATAGCAGCTTCTCTTGTCGTTAATAAAGTGACAGGTTCAGATGTCTGGTTGCTGAAATAATTTTCTGCCAACCGCATACTTTCGTCAAACCAGAAAATAAAAGCAATGTTTTTGTCTTTACTCCATTCATCAAACATAGCCTTCAGTTTGCCGGATTCGTCCATTAAAATCTTATCAATGACTTTTGTTTCTGGCTCTTTCTTTTTGAAGAAATTGAACATTTTATATCAGTTTAGTGTATTATCCTGTTTAGCAATGCAACAAATTTAGTACTACTTTATCTATACAGGACTTCCGTCAGGACAAACGCATTTACTTTTCTTCCAAACTGTTTAAAAAAATGAATTTTGAACATGGATATTACGGATTGAATAAATAAAAAAGGATTTTTTATCCGATAAAGAGGATAAGGCTGTGTTCATTCTGTACATTATTGTACTTAATTACCATTATAAATGGAGCTTTTAAAAAAAAATTAAATTCTGTGAAATTTCGTTCAATCCGTGCCATCTGTGTGCTTGTATTTGATATTTATATGCGGTTGCCCTGGGACTTCCCTACTCATTCCTCAAAAACATTAACGAATCAGTATCTTCGTTCTTCTCATTATGACGCAAAAAACAGACAACAAAGAAGCATTAACTATTCATGAAAATGATGCTATCGAAGTATTCGGGGCAAGGGTGCATAACCTGAAGAATATTGATATCTCCATTCCTAAAAATAAACTGGTAGTAATTACCGGCATCAGCGGCAGCGGAAAATCTTCATTGGCTTTTGATACTATTTATGCAGAAGGGCAGCGGCGATACATGGAAACTTTTGGTGCTTATGCCCGGCAGTTCATTGGTGATATGGAACGGCCTGATGTAGATAAGATCACCGGGCTTTCGCCTGTTATTTCTATTGAACAAAAAACAACAAATAAAAATCCCCGTTCTACTGTTGGCACCGTTACAGAAATATATGATTTTCTCCGCCTGTTGTTTGCAAGAATTGGCGAGGCTTATTCTTACAATACCGGTAAAAGAATGGTGAAGTGGAGCGAAGAAGAAATTGTTGAAAATATTTTCAACAGGTATAATGGACAAAAGATTGCTTTACTGGCGCCACTGGTTCGTGGCCGTAAAGGTCATTACCGGGAATTATTTGAAGATGTAAGGAAAAAAGGTTTTTTGAAAGTAAGGGTGGATGGAGAAATAAAAGACATTACACCAAAGATGCAGGTGGACCGGTATGTAATTCACGACATTGAATTAGTGGTGGACAGGTTGCAGGTGACCACTGAATTAAGATCAAGACTTAGTCAGAGTGTGCAGCAAACGATGAAGTTGGGAAAGGACTTGATGTTTGTGGCCCCCTCGCCCCCCGAAGGGGGGATTATGAAAGCCTCCTATAAAAAGAAAGAATCTTTACTCTTTAATGAATCTAAAGCCCTTCCTTCGGAGGGGTTTGGGGAGGCCGTGTCATTGTATTCCAAACAATTGATGTGTGAAGACACAGGTATCAGCTACGAAGAACCTTCTCCCAATGCTTTTTCATTCAACTCACCTTATGGTGCCTGCCCGGTTTGTAAGGGATTAGGAACAAAGCATCATATAAACATGGAGGCTGTTTTAGCTGACTCATCACTTAGTATCAGCGAAGGTGGAATTGCTCCATTAGGACAGGAACGGGATGCCTGGGTGTACAGGCAGGCACAAGAGGCGGCAAAGAAAAATAAGATATCACTTACTGTGCCGATAAGTAAACTTTCAGAGAAGCAGTTAAATATCATGCTTTATGGAAATGAAGAGGGGGTAACAGAGGATCTTGATTTCGAAAATATGAAGTTTGACGCTTCAGCACCGTTTGAAGGAGTGATCAATATGCTACAGCGCTGGTTTGCCAATCCCTATAGTGAAGCAATAAGAGAATGGACAGAAGACTATATGATTGTTCGACCCTGTGATGGATGTAATGGAACAAGACTAAAAAAAGAAAGCCTCTGGTTTAAAGTAAATGGAAGAAATATTGCCGAGCTAAGCAATATGAACCTGGATAACCTGGCTGCCTGGTTTGATGGTATAGAACTGATGCTGGAAAATAAACAAAAGACCATTGCCAAAGATGTACTGAAAGAAATCAGGGAACGATTGCAGTTCTTATTGGATGTTGGTCTTAGTTACCTGACATTGTACCGCCCATCCAGATCGCTGAGTGGTGGTGAATCGCAACGGATCAGACTGGCTACACAAATCGGTTCTCAATTACAGGGCATTACTTATATTTTGGATGAGCCTTCCATCGGATTACATCAGCGGGATAATCACCGGTTGATTGACGCATTAAAAAACCTGAGGGATATCGGTAATAGTATTTTAGTGGTGGAGCATGATAAAGACATTATGCTGGCTGCCGATCATTTGATTGATATCGGACCGAAAGCCGGATTTCATGGAGGTAAGATAGTAGCACAGGGTGATCCCGCAGCATTATTAAAATTAGATACACTTACTTCCGGTTACCTGAACGGACATCATAAAATTCCCGTTCCTGGTGAGAGAAGAAAAGGAAATGGAAAATTTCTTGAATTAAATGGTGCCAAAGGAAATAACCTGCAGAATGTGGAAATTAAACTTCCATTGGGAAAATTTATTTGTGTTACAGGTGTAAGTGGCAGCGGCAAATCAACTTTAATCAATGAAACACTTTATCCAATTCTATCCAAACATGCTTATGGTTCTAAAATGACACCGCTGGAATATAAATCGGTAAAAGGTTTAGAGCATATTGATAAAGTGATTGAGATTGATCAATCTCCGATTGGCAGAACACCAAGAAGTAACCCGGCTACTTATTGTGGTTTTTTTACGGAGATACGAACGTTGTTTGCTTCATTGCCCGAAGCAAAAATCAGGGGTTATACGGCAGGTAGGTTTTCATTCAATGTAAAAAGCGGCAGGTGTGAAGTTTGTGAAGGCGGTGGTATGAGAGTCATTGAAATGAATTTTTTACCGGATGTATATGTGCATTGCGAAAAATGTAATGGCAAAAGATATAACCGGGAAACGTTGGAAATCCGATACAAAGGAAAATCTATCGCTGATGTACTGGAGATGACTGTGGAAGAAGCAGTGGAATTTTTTCAGAATGTGCCTTATATCTATCGCAAGATAAAAGTACTGGAAGAAGTTGGACTTGGATACATCACACTCGGACAATCAGCCGTGACGCTGAGTGGGGGAGAAGCGCAACGGGTAAAATTGTCGACGGAACTTTCTAAAAGGGATACTGGAAAAACATTTTACATATTGGACGAACCAACTACAGGTTTACATTTTGAAGATATACAGCATTTGCTGGTTGTGCTGAATAAATTAGTGGACAGGGGAAATTCTGTTTTGGTGATAGAGCATAATATGGATGTGATAAAAGTGGCAGATCATATTATTGATATTGGGCCCGAAGGTGGTGATGGTGGAGGAAGAATATTGTTTGAAGGAGTGCCGGAAGATTTAGTAAAATGCAAAGAGAGTTACACAGGTCAATACCTGCAACCTGAATTGGTCTGACGGTCTCCTTCTGACCAGTGGAGCAATTGCTCTGGTGTCACCGTCTGAGCAATGAAGCAATTAAATTATACGGTAAAAAAAATATTTCATGGCATTTGATTATATCAGCGGATTACCCGAATGGCAGGAAGATGTTGATTTTCGTGAAGACGATGAAGAAGGAGAAGAGAGGAAACCCAAGCCCACTACTGCTGCCTGTAAGGCAATGTATGAACAATGGAAACAAGTAATGATTGTGCTGTAGGGGGCATTTGAAAATGAGAAAACCGAAACAAAAGCAAAAGATAACTTCCCGGAGGAGGAGGGCTTTCCTGCTGAATATTGGGAAGATCATAAAGAAATGATAATACTAAGCGATGCTTTCCAGGTAGCCGTAAAAATTAAGAGTTCAGAAGCCGGCTTGTATTTGATAAGGATGGAAAATGCTACGTTAATCCGGAAGAATGCGCAATTTATCAGTTCATCAATGCTTACGATGATAATGGAAGGAGTTATTGAAGAAGCACATGGAATGGTTATCAGAGAAGAGATAGATAAATTCCGGATGTTTTTCCGCCATTGGGTCAGTACATTTGAACGGGATGAGTTTGAAGATGAGTGGGGATTGTTCTGAAATAAAAAAAGCACCCCGTTACAACAGGGTGCTTTCAATAAATATAATTCTAATTAAACTTTTGGTTTGTTCTCAGGTAATTTAACAATTCCCCATACCCAAAGTGCACCCAGTACACCAGCAGCTATTGCCAGGAATATACCAAATGATGTAAATTTAGTTTGACGGAGAAACTGAATTAATGCAACTGCTCCTGCAGCAGCAAAACAAGCGGCGGTAATCAATTTTTCCTGTCCTTCATATGCTTTTGTTTTATCTCCCATAACAAATGTTACCACTCCTGCACCGATAAAACCAATGAAAGTTAACCATCCTAATTCGTGTAAGCCGTTTATTGAAAATCCGCCGAATCCACCATAAGAAATTTTCCACCAGGGAAGAAGACATGAAATTACACCTACGGCAGCAACGATTAAAGCATACAATTTCTGTTTGTGAAGATTTAAATTTTCCATATTAAGTTTGGTTTGATTTTGGTATTACCTACTCGTATGGCTTTTCGGTATTCGCCCCCGGCTTTAGAAGGTTCAGGTCTCCTTTGTGTTAATTTTCAAGCTAATATAAGACAGTTTTTTAAAAAACTAATTCGGAAAGGGTTATTTTTTTAAACCTTTTAGCAACAATATATTTAACACAAGAAGGAAATGCCTGATTTGTGGTAGTGTGTAAAAAAATAAAACCCGTAATGAGTGGCAGGAAGTGATTGCAAAAATCTTTACTAGGGTAACAGCAATAATGCGGTTTTTCACCCGGATACCGGATTTAAACAATTTTCCTGCCTGCCGCCAAATGGCATGCCTTTTACGGGATCTTAGTTATGACAATTAAAAGAACTCTGGTTAAAAAGGCCTGTAAGCGGGGCAGAAAGTAGTTAATAAAATTTATACTAAATAGAGAGTACCAATAGAGAACGGATTAGGTTTTACATGTACTACAAAGCTTAAGCGAAGTAGTATCAACCAGGGTATTAGATTCTATTAAGCTCTCTGCCTCTTACAAGCACTGCGTTTATAATTATTTTAATAAGTTATCTGATTTCAAATTTTCCTGAAACAGTTTCTTCATCGCCACAAAAGACTCTGTAGATATATACTCCTTTTTCAAGCCCTTGGAGGCGATAATGATCTTTGTACTTCATCTTAAAATGCTGCATTAATGTGCCTTGCAGATCAAAAACGAAAAAATTGATTTCTTTTCCATCATTCTCTTTTGCAATAACATGCATTTCTCGCTTTATGATGTCGGGATGTATCCTGACAGCATTATTATTCCTTGCTGAAAAAGTCCCGGACTTTTTAGCCGGTTCTTCTTTAACCGGTTCAATTCTGGCAGCTAAGTACTTCTTATTTGAGTTGCCGGATGCTATTCCGCACTGTAAAAGCAACAGGTTGCAGCATAGCATTGTTAGTATGACTGCCAGTAACGGTTGAGTAAAAATTTTTAGTTTCATAGTTCGGTAGGATTAAATTTTAATAAAACACCGGGCATTTCAGATGCTTGGTGGAGGCTGTGTTATTAAACCTCCAGCCCAGTCGGATAATAGTCGAGAAAAAAGCATCATTTTCACTTGGATCACCTCTTTCTGCAAATTCTTCATAAGGCCGGGTGGTAGGGAAAGAATATATTCCCCTGTAATAAAGCCTTCTTGCTTTAACAGCATCTGCAGGAGAAAGATAAGTATCGAAATGAATGGGGTCTATATAATAATTGTGGCTTACATCATCTACATAATCAGTAAATAACTTTCGGTGTAGTATTTCTAAACCAACATACATATTTTCTTTCACATAATATTTTATCCCGAAACCTGCCAGTACATTTATCTGGGTAAGTTTATATGGTTTGCTATCCGGGTATTCTGCAAATCCCTGGCCTTCTAAGCGCAATGGAGCTGTTTTAACCCATGTTCCATCTACATCTTTTGTTTCCGGATTAAAATTATAGATGCCAACGCCACCAAGTATATAAGGCCTGATTTTACCTTGCAAC
>JBARSW010000522.1:0-1976 GCA_049644925.1 Chitinophagaceae bacterium
CAGGTAAAATAGAATGGTTAAATGCATATTGTCCGGTTACGCCATACAACTGCTGATACAGCAGGTTGCCGATGCGGTTATTACCTACAGAACCATATCCAAACCGGAGCTTTCCATCATTCAGCCAGGTTGCTTTTTCGAAGAATTTTTCCCTGGAAAATCTCCAGGCCATAGAACCGGAGGGGAATACCAGTGTTCCGTTATCAGAATTGAATTTAGAGGAACGGTCAGCCCTTAGGTTGAAATTCACTAAATACTTATCGTCATATGCATAGCTCACCCGGCCAAAGAAAGAGGCAATGCGGGCAGCGGGTTCTTCAAAGGAAGTAGGTAAGGGCTGAGCCGAACCGGTTGGGGCAGAACCCAGTCCCATATTGGCCAGTGCTTTTTCTGGCGAAATCTCAGCCGGGAAATACCGGGTTTCGAATGTATTTTGTTTTGAACGAACATCCACAACTTCCTGCCCTGCCAGGAGGGTCAGGTCATGATGTTGTTTATAATTATTTAAGGTGTATTGAAGGATATTTGAATTACTGATCGTGTAATTATTCTGCTGGCCTATAGAAGCCACCGGCAGAGAGCCAAAGTTTCTTGCAGTACCGGTGATCTTACTGTAAAACAGGTCCGTTCTTACAGAAGCATTGTCAAATCCTAAGGTAGACCTGAAAGAAAGATTTTTAAGGATATTATAGTTGAAATAAGCAGTGAGGTATACAGCTTTGGTATATTGTTTCCTGTATTCTGCCTGGGTTAAGATAACCGGGTTTATTGCACCGGCAGAGGCCAGGTAGTACGCTTCATCAAAATCATCGATTCCGAAACCGGGTCTGTCCAGTTCAAATGGCCTGTAGTTGATTGCATGACGAAGACGGTTGGTGGTCCTGGTGCCGCTGTTTGTAGTTCCAGCACCTTGTATTACCTGGTCAAGATAACGGGCAGTGAAACCTACTCTTAGTTTATCAGATGCTTTATGGTCCAGTTTAAAATTCACCAGTTTCCTGTTGAACCCGGACTCAATCTGAATACCATCTTCTTTATTAGCGGTGAGACTTAAATTAAATGTAGTTGTTTGATTGCCTCCGTTCACAGAGACATTATGTGTTGCAAAATTTGCTTTTCTTCCAAAGACACGGTCCTGCCAGTTAATAAAATTGGTGTTCTTATAGTTGGCTAATGTATCCCATGTGGTCCCGTAGGTTTGGGCAAAACTTGCACTATCTGTTGCACTGCCTCTTGTTCTTTCATATTGCCAAACGACAAAATCATAAGGTTTCATCACATTTTGAAATTCAGCTAACTGGCGATATCCCATGGAGCCATTATAACTAACCTGTGTTTTTCCTGCTTTACCGGTTTTGGTAGTAATGATCACCACTCCGTTCGCTGCTCTTGCACCGTAGATTGCAGTGGTAGATGCATCTTTCAGTACATCCACGGTAGCAATATCCTGCGGGGAAAGAACTGATAAAGCATTTTCTACCTGCACCCCGTCAACAATATACAAAGGTGAATTATCCTGGGTGATGGAACCGCCTCCTCTTACCCTGACAATTATTTCTGCACCGGGAGCCCCTTCGCTGGAAGTTAACTGCACACCAGCCAGTTTTCCCTGTAAAGCCTCTGCTGCAGAGGACAGCGGAAAGTCCTTAATTTGTTTTGAATTGACAGAAGAAACAGACCCAGTAAGGTCTTTTCTCCTTACAGTGCTGTACCCTACAACCACTACATCTTCCAATGCTCTTACTTCGGCAATCAGTTCTGCATCGATCACCGTTCTGCCGTTGATGGCCGTTTCATATGCCATAAAAGAGGCACTGGAAAATACAAGGGTAGTGGCTTTGCTGTCCACATTAATCTTGTAATTACCCTGGGCATCCGTGGTAGTGGCATTTTTAGTGCCTTTCACCGTGACGGTTGCGCTGGGTACAGGCTGTTTGTTTTCTGAAGATGTAACAGTACCCGTTATTTGCTTTACC
>JBARSW010000523.1:0-2389 GCA_049644925.1 Chitinophagaceae bacterium
GTTATATAGATGTGAAAAAGCAATTTAAAGATAACTATCCCCAAACATTGTGCAGCATAACAAAGCAGGGGATTAAGGCTTTTGAAGAGTATGTTACGAACCTGCAATCTTATCTTGGTAAAGGCGAAAAATGAGAAAGCCCTTTAGACAAAGGGCTTTCTCTCTTTTGATACTCTATGTGTATGAGAAAGATGAGGGTTGCTTAATGGCTTACCCTGTTATTATTTCGTATAGGTTGCAAAATAAGCTGGGGAGTTTGCTGCTTTTTTACATTTAATATTTTTTCAACCGCTTTTTTCAAACGGTTATATCCTTGCTTCAGCGACTTGTTTATTTTTTCTGACATGTTATTAATTTAGCTTAACTGGCCGGACTTACAGTTATTATTTTTGAATAGGCTACCTGGCGTTGTTTATTTATCAACTTAATTCTGTACACTGATTTTGGTTTGCTGGCTTTTTCAAAAAACTGGTATTCTTCAGTTTCGGATTTATCAGTACCAAAAACAATTGCTGCGGTCGTAAAATTTTTACCATCCAGGCTTTTTTCTACTTCAAACATGTAAACTGCTTCATTTTCTTCTACTTTCCAGTTTAAAAGCACTTTATTATTGTTAATTGTTCCATCCAGGCTGATTACCCTGCCCGGAAATTTTGGTTCTGTATGACTTTGAGAAGAAAAGCTTGTAAAAGGGGCATAGTCATGTAGATTGCTCCATTGCATATCCGGTAGTTTCCATGTTAAAACGATCGCAAGAATAAGGTACTTTGTCATTTCTTAGGGTTTTTTGAATTGATCTTCAAATGGCCCACAGAAATATTGGATGTTTGTTTTCGGTTGCTGATTTATCCCTGTCGGGTTGCTACATTAAAATTCGTACCCAAATTGGTGGAGAGGACAGTGAGTTTTGGTACGGACGTTTATAGTAGTTTTACGTGGGTAAATGTGGTTTTCCGAATCGGAAACAAACCTAATCTATGAACGTAACATTTGCAAGTCTTTGGTAAAAAATATTTTCTTAAACTCTTAAATACTTCATTAGCAGGGGTGAACCTTTAATACCTTTGCCCGTTATCTGTCAGTGATGGTACCAATTATCGAAGTAAAACATCTTACCAAGTATTTCCGGGATTTACGAGCCGTCAATGATCTTTCTTTTACTGTACAGGAAGGACAGGTGTATGGATTCCTGGGACAAAACGGGGCCGGTAAATCCACTACCATCCGGATGCTGCTAACACTCATCAAGCCAACGTCGGGAAGTATCGAAATCTTTGGCCTTGATTTGCAAAAGCACCGGAAAGAAATCCTCAGGCAGGTGGGTGCAATTATTGAACGTCCCGATCTCTACAAGTATCTGACCGCATTGGAGAATCTGCGCATTTTTGCTGCGATGAGCGGTATCAAAATTTCTGAAAAGAAATTAATGGATCAACTGGCGATGGTGGGATTGGAACAGCGGGCACACAGCAAAGTAAAAACATATTCGCAGGGAATGAAACAACGGTTGGGTATTGCGATAGCCCTGGTGCATGACCCCAAGCTTATCATCCTTGATGAACCAACAAATGGCCTCGACCCGCAGGGGATTGCTGATATACGAAATCTAATTCTTATGCTTAGCCGGGAAATGCATAAGACGTTGTTGATCTCGTCACACCTATTAAGTGAGATGGAACTGATTGCTGATTCTATGATCATTATCGATAAAGGAAAGAAATTGGTGGAAGGAAAAGTTAATGAATTGTTTGACCCTGCGGAAACTATTGTTGAGCTGAAAACAACAGACGATAGCGAAACGTACAATAAACTGCTGCAATCATCTTTGAAGGGATTTGTACAAGGCAGAAGGAATGATTGTGTGCTGTTGAAGTTGCACCGGAATAAGGTACCGGAAGTGATGAAAGAGCTGGTCAGGATGGATGTTAACGTCATTTCATTGCATTCTAAACACTCACTGGAAGATTATTTTTTATCATTAACAACCGGGCAGTCAAATGTTGAAATTGCTTAAAATAGAGTTGTTTAAAATATTCAAAAGGCCCCGCACCTATATTGCCTTTGGCGCAATTGCTGCCATTGTTTTTCTGATACAGGTAGCATTGAAGTTTGATGGGAAATCTTATGTAGACCTGTTAATGAGTAACTTGTCAGGATCATTTGAATTCTCTGATGATTTTAAAGGGAAATTGCTTAATGGTTACCTGATCTGTTTCGTGATCCTTAATACATTACTGATCCAGATGCCCTTGCTCGTTGCATTAATTGCCGGCGATTCTATTGCCGGTGAAGCAAATATGGGAACATTAAGGCTATCCTTAACCAAGCCTGTAAGCCGTACCGAATATATGCTGGTAAAATTTGCAGCTTCAGTAGTATATACATTGGC
>JBARSW010000524.1:0-1595 GCA_049644925.1 Chitinophagaceae bacterium
GAAATAGAATCGGATTTAATCCGTCGTAAAATAGAAAATACATTATACACCCAATCATTAATGCCACAATTACGGGGTGATATTTTACGGTTATTAGAAGAAATGGACAAACTGATTGATCATGCCAAAAAGAATCTTTTCCAGTTTGATGTAGAAACTCCAATGGTGCCACAGGAATTAGTTCAGGACTTTATAAAGCTGACACAAATTTCAGTATCTGCGGCTGAATCGGTAATTCCTGCTGCTAAATCCTATTTTAATGAACCTGTTAACGTAAGTGAAAAAATTCACCGGGTTTTTTTCTATGAAAAAGAGGCTGATGTTTTTGCAGATGTGCTTAGAAGAAAAATTTTTCGAGAGATGACATCTTTGAAGCTAAGTGAGAAATTTCACCTGCGTTATTTCACATTGCATATCGAAATTATTTCTGATGCCGCAGAGCAAGTGGCTGATCTACTGACAATTATGGCTATTAAGAGAATTGTTTAATAAATGTTGTTCCTTTTTTTCATAACAAGTGGTTTGTTTCTGGGTTGGTCATTAGGGGCCAATGATGCTGCAAATGTTTTTGGGACGGCCGTTGGCTCCAGGATGCTAAAATTCAAAAAGGCTGCCATTATCGCAAGCATATTTGTTCTACTGGGAGCTACACTGCAGGGAAGTGGTACCACAAAAACATTATCTCAACTCGGTTCTATTGATGCGTTGGGCGGCGCTTTCACAGTTGCACTCTGTTCTGCTGCAATTGTAACCTGGATGACCTATAAGAAACTACCTGTATCTACCAGTCAGGCCATAGTAGGGGCAATCATTGGTTGGTGTTTTTATACTTCCAGCCCGGTTGATTATACTGTACTAACTGTAATTGTAGGTTCCTGGATCAGCGGTCCAATATTAGGAGCAATTTTCTCTGCACTTCTTTATTTGTTATTGCGGAGATATATCCGTAAGACAAAAACACATGTCATCAAAATGGATGGCTATATAAAGTATGGTTTGTTGATAGTGGGTGCATTTGGTGCTTATAGCCTGGGAGCTAATAATATTGCCAACGTAATGGGAGTTTTTGTAAACTCTGCTGATTTTAGTATCAATGTTGGCTCATTTACTATCAACTCTGCACAGGCACTTTTCTTTGTTGGAGGTCTTTCCATTGCAATTGGTATACTTACTTATAGTAAAAGAGTGATGGAGACAGTTGGCCAGGGAATTCTTGAAATAACACCCGAAACTGCTATCGTTGTCGTTTTATCACAAGCCTTGGTTTTATTTATTTTCTCTTCAACTGCACTTTCTAATCTTTTTGTAAGTATAGGGTTACCTGCTATTCCCCTGGTTCCTGTATCAAGCACACAAGTAGTGGTGGGGTCAGTAATAGGAATTGGTTTGGTAAAAGGTGTGCAGGAAATCCGGTTTAAGCAGTTGGGAAGCATCATGGTTGGTTGGATACTTACTCCTATACTTGCCGGTGTAGCAACTTTTTTTAGTTTATTCTTTATCAATAATGTATTTAAAATCAGCATTTCAAATAAATCATTAACAACTTACCAGGCTCCTTCAGTAGATACAACTCCAACTATTATCAATGTTCCTGC
>JBARSW010000525.1:0-3859 GCA_049644925.1 Chitinophagaceae bacterium
CAATTAAACGTTCTGCATTACAATGTCCGGTCTTTGTATAGGTTCCTGTACCTGACTGATTTAATATCATTAAAAAACAAGAAGCGTCACATCCATTTCCTCCATATGAAAAAGGAACCCTGTATACGGCAGGGTCGTCCGCATTAAACCAAAAAGAAATGGTTCTGTTAGTAGCAGGGAAATTGTCTGCCGGAATTCGGATATAAGAGCCGGCAGCACCATCGAAATAATATGCTTTATTAGCATTGCCATAACGGTCAGTGGTTAATGTGACACCAGTTCCTATATAAGTTGAGTTATTACCATTACCTGTTTCATCATTGGCATTGCCGTTGAATGGATAATAGGCTACCATTGACTCACTGGTGTAAAGATCCTTCACCTGTGTTTCTGTCATTGCTGCATCATAGATGCGGATATCATCGAGTTTACCATTGAAATACTGTATATCGTTATTTCTTTTTCCAATAAATCCTACTGTTGAAACATCATATTCCGGTAAAAGTGGTAAAAGTGGTACCGATTGAATCAACATACCATTTATGTAAAGCTTATAATAGGTAGTACTTCTGGTACCTACCACATGATACCATTGGTTGATAGCAGGTAAAACACCTGTTTGTGTATTATATGTCCCGCCTCCAAGGTAGTAACCGAAGCCTCCAATACCGATATAGGTGCCAATAAAATTGCCAATATTCAGGACCTGATCGCCAATAATTCCACCAATATCCAATATAGTAGCCCCACCTGTTTGAATAGGACCGCCTGGGGGATTAGCAGTTGGATATATCCATGCTGCATATGTATATTCGGGCAACCTGAGCGTATTGGCTGATGTAATTTCTATATAATCGCTGGAGCCATTAAAATTATAGGCCCTGTTGTTGTTGCTAAACCGGTCACTCGTTAAACTGGCACCGGTTACAATACCACTATGTATATTTCCAATTGCATCATTTGAATTTCCATTAAAAGGATAATACGCTACCAGGTTCTGTGAAATGGCTGAATCAGAAAGTGATAGCCAGGCGAGGAGTAGATATAGCTTTCGCATGACTGTATGTTTTTGGTAAGTTACGGTTCAGCTAAACCGATTTCAAATGATATATATTAATAAATGTTTGATAGCTGTCATTTCTTAATAACTTTTTCTGCTATACCTTTAAAAAACTACCTCATATGCGGAAGGGACCGGAATATTCCTGTTATAATTAAATGAAAGGAATTTTGTTTACTGCTGCTATCGGGATACAATAGATTAACTGAAAAATATTATTTATAACATCTTTTTATTACAGAAAACGCCCCGCAATCAAACGGGGCGTCTTCTTTTTTTCATAGTTGCTTTCTTATTTACTAATAAACAGTTTTATTGTTTTGGCTTCATCATCATTTACCAGGCGAAGTATGTACATCCCATTCTTTAATCCGCTAAGGTCAATACTTAACTGGTATTGTTTGTTATTGATCCGTTCTTTTACTACTATGCCTGATGCATTGAGCAACTGTATCCGATTGTAGTTTTCTGCTCCTTCTACTGTTACCTGCTGCTGTGCAGGGTTGGGATACACTTTGATAAGGCCCTGTTTGTCGAATACTATACTTACAATTTGTGAAAGCTTGCTGATACCGTCCAAATCAATTTGTTTCAGTCGGTAATACACCCTACCGGTTTTGCCCGGCATATCAGTAATGCTGTATTCTTTCAACACATCAGAATTACCAGCACCGTTTACAAAACCAACATTTACGAAGTAGTTACCATCAAAACTTCGTTGTATTTCAAAGCCCTTGTTTTTAAGTTCTGTAGCGGTCTGCCAGATGAGTTTGGCAGTAGTGGCATTTATTTTTTGTGCCTGGAAACTAAGCAGTGTAACCGGCAAACCAAAACCGGATGAGCCGAGTATGTATTCGGTATTCTGACCAGTTACCGTTAATGTATTAGCTGTTGTATTTAATGAAGCACCGCTGTTCGTCCAGTCAGACGTACTGTTATCATTACGTTTAAACAATTGCAATGATGGTTCTGTTGCTGCGGTAACAAACGGGTTACCGGTATAATTATATACAGCTGTGTATTGTGGACTGGTTCCACCGGAAACATGTACACCAAAATAATGGTCGTTGCTGCCAATTCCTAAAATTCCTGTTTGAATTTCCGGTGGGTCTTTTACTACATATACACTGATACCTCCGGGGGTACCGGACGTTTCTGTTGAAGTTAAGTTTTCGCCAGTTGACAAATTAAGTGTGGCAGATTTTGTTACATTAATAAAATCATTTGAACTGCCGTCGCCAATGGGAGCACCGGAAGTAACGTATATTGGACCGTTAGTTAATACACCTGTCTTAGCCCCTTTGTTGTCGTAAGTAAGAAAAATATTCTGCTCATTGAAGTTATAATAACCAACAAGATTTGCGTATGCCGGATGATCCGGTGTTATTTTTCTATTCTGCCAATCCTGAATTTGTGTTTGAGTTAAAGCAGTATTCCAGATACGAACTTCATCCATAGTACCTTCATTCCAGTTAAATGCATATCCAATTTTACCACCCAGGGAATATTCTCCATTGCCAGAATTAAAACCGGGTGAATAACCTCCGCTTCCGATCAATAATCCATCCAAATAAAATGTTGTAGTGGTGGCATTAACTGTTACAGCCAGGTGATGCCACTTATTATCAGCATCAGCTATAGGCCCAACAGAATAACTGCTAACTCCGGTTTTTGCGATGTTAATATATTTCAGGTTATTAATCTGGATTAGCCAGCCTCCATTATTTTTTGCTGAAATGAAGAATGGAGCTTTTGCATAGCTGGCAATCTTATACCAGGTTTCAAAAGTAAAATTATTGGCATCCCAGCCTGTGCCTAAGTTTACATAATCATCTACCCCATCAAATTTTATTGCTTTATCACTTCCTCTGCTTTGTTTATACAAAGCCATTACCTGGGCTGCATCCAATGATGACCCGTAAATTTTTACTTCATCAATGCTACCGTGGTAATTAATCTGTGGACATGAGCCTGATGCGCCACTGATAACAACCGATGCTGTATTGGTGCTATTATACCCAACAGGGCCGCTTACTTTTAATTCGCCATTTATATAGATGGAAGCCACTCCTGCTCCATTATAAATCGCTGCAACATGATACCATTTCTCATTAGTAAATGTCTCATTGGTGGCAACTGAAGTCCAGGTACCACTGTTGTCAAGCAAGAATGTGAATTGATTATTTAAAATTTCAAGAACATAGCCAGTTCCTGTATAGCAGGTGTGCTTGGCAATTATATGCCCATAGGCATTATTATATTTTACCCAGGCAGATAAAGTAAACCCTGAATTTTGAAAACCAAGACCAGTTGAGTTGGCAAGTGTAATCTGATTGCCTGTGCCCGGAAACTCATAAGCGGAATTATTTGAACTGTATTTGTCCTGTGTTAATACTGCACCAGATACTGTACCATGATATCCATTACCACTCATATCATCTGCATTTCCATTCATGGGTAAATAAGCCAGCAAATCCGGCATCATCGGTACATCAGCCAGTTGCAGAATTTCATTGGGAGATAATAATCTGCTATAAACCCGAATATCATCCAGTTCACCATTGAAATAACCGCCATCATGTGTTTTGCCAATAAAGAAAGTAGAACCAGGCTGATAGGTGATCGCCGCTGCATGATTATCGGTCTGTTTCAATTCGCCATTTATATAAAGACTGGTTACTGATTCGTTAACGTTTGTTTTTTTATACGTGACAGCCACATGTTGCCATTGGTTGACAGCGGTCATATTGTTGTAGGTAGGATTAAAATAACAGCAGCTATTATAATATCCATTAAAAT
>JBARSW010000526.1:0-2900 GCA_049644925.1 Chitinophagaceae bacterium
CCACTGAATCCATATGGTGTTTCAAAAAATGAGTTTGATAAATGGGCATTGAAACAAAAAAAGCAACCACCATATTGGGTAGGATTAAAATTCTTTAATGTTTATGGGCCTAACGAATATCATAAAGGCCGGATGGCCAGTGTGATATTTCATTCTTTTAACCAGATCAAATCAACCGGAAAAGTTAAGCTATTTAAGTCTCATAAGCCGGATTTCAAAGATGGACAGCAACTGCGAGATTTCATTTATGTAGAAGATGTAGCAAAAGTCTGTTATTGGTTGATGGATAATACAATTACTTCCGGCATATATAATCTAGGTACAGGTAAAGCAAGAACATTTGAAGAATTAGTAAAGGCAACCTTTGCCGGAATGGGAAAAGAACCTGTAATTGAATATATTGATATGCCAGAGGACATCCGTGAGAAATATCAATACTTCACCCAGGCGGATATGAATAAACTACAAGATGCAGGCTATACAAAACCTTTTTATACTTTGGAAGATGGCGTAGGAGAATATGTAAAAAACTATTTGATGAAGAAAGAATACTATTAATACAGTGCGCCGTCCCGAATATTTAACTGGTAGGGTATTAATTCTTTCATTATCTTATTAGTGGAACCCATAACCAACAAGGTAAATCCTCCAGAGGCAATACCGCTGAAAAAAGTCGCAAGACTTGTATTGATTATCTTTTCATTTGTTCCATAAAGTTTGTCTAGTTTTCTTGGCCCTGCAATTTCAAAAGTATTCTGACTACGAACCATCCGGTAGTAATTATTGTTTATATGGATATTCAGGTCTGTGCCATCGTAGTATCCCCATGCTTTGTTTATAAGTGAATCGGCCGAGCCTGGGATTGTAAGAGATTCTGTCTTTTTATCTTTAATTATGATGAAATCTTTTATAGAAGGGTTGTTATTCAAAAAATCGTTGTAGGTTATATAAATACCTCTTTCAGGCTGACCGGGTTTTAATATGGGCAAGTCAAAATCAGCTTGTGTTTTTTTAAGAACAGCATCAAAACTTATCGGTTCGTTTTTTATTGTTTGTGAAACAAAAAGACTATCACCAGTCTGAAGGAGGTCAATAAGTGTTTTTTTAAGGAGGTCTTCCCCTGCCCCCACCATCCATCTTTTAATAGAAATAACGGTATCTATATTACCTAATAATGTGTACTCTCCGTTTACTGAAGAATAGCAATCTGTATTCAAGTAACAAAATGATAAATAGTCGATAGGGCCTGTTAGCAAGCTTTTGCCAAAGGTTGCTTCTACGATTACTTCAGAAACCCATAAATGTTTAAGAACAAAGGTGATGTCTCCATTATTAGCTGAACCGTTTGCTAAAAAAGGAATTGTTTTTTCAGTCATATAGGTTGCTGCTGGCTTTGGGAATAAAACCCTGTGGTATTCGGTATTGGCGCCTGCAAGAACAAAGCCGAGTTTGGTAGTGTCTGCTCTTCCATCAATAAACCGTGCAGATCTGTAATGTACTTCTAAAGGCTTGTCTTTTTTCCCTTTTTTAATCTCAATCTGAAATTCTTCAAAGGCTGCTGGATTGAAAGACTTTTCTTTCAGTCTTTCCCTGCTTTGTGCAAAGCAGGAAACTCCTGTGAATAACAACAACAGGCAGCAGATAAACCTCATTGATTAAATTTTAATGAAAATACAATTTTTTTTGCCAATGAGAAATAATTATAAGCAAAAAATAGGTGTGTTTAAGTCTCATGCAATGTCGCAAACAAAAAGGAGTAACTTTCGTTACTCCCTTTTCTTGAAATATTCATAACAAGCAAAGAAAAATTATTTTTTAGGCATCAATACTGCATCAATTACATGTACCACACCATTGCTTCCAGCAAGGTCAGCAGCGGTAACATTTGCACCGTTAATCATTACTTTGCCATCTTTAATTGAAACGGTCAATTCTCCACCCTGAAGCGTTTTAACTTTTTGGCCATCTTTCAGGTCTGCAGCTTTTACAGCACCGGCTACCACATGGTAAGTCAGAATATTTGTAAGATCAGCTTTGCTTTCTGGCTTTAATAAACCATCGACTGTTCCTGCTGGTAATGCATTGAATGCAGCGTTAGTCGGAGCGAATACAGTGAATGGTCCTGCACCTTTTAAGGTTTCAACAAGACCGGCCGCTTTTACAGCAGCTACTAATGTTGTGTGGTCTGCTGATCCAATAGCTACATCAACGATGTCTTTTGAAGCATCCATCTTTGGTTCTATTGATTCTTCTTTAACAACAGCTGTTGTATCTTCAGCTGTTTTTTTGTCGCCTTCGGAGTTGCATGCTACAAATGTGGCTGAAGTAAGCACTGCAGCTGCAAGCAATGAGAAAATTTTTTTTTGCATATTTTTTTTTGATTTAGTTATTTTAGTAACATCTTCTGTTAGAAAATGTTTATTTTATAGCCATAATATTTTTATTATTTAATTTTTTGTAGAAACAAATATCTGGTTGATTGGCTAAAGGTTAAACAAGTACTTATGCTTATGCATTCTTATCTTTACAAAAATGATTTTATGAGCAGGAAAATTGCAATTATCGGTGGTGGTAATCTTGGGGCCTCTATCGCAGATGGATTAATTATGAGTGAATTCAGCCGGCCTGTTGAATTATCAATAACAAAACGGAATCTTTCTGTTTTAAGCCGCTTTGCTGAAAGAGGTTGTATGGTGCATAGTGATAACAAGAAAGCTGTTCGGGATAGCGAAGTGATTATTCTGGCTGTGAAGCCTTATAACTATGCTGATATAATAAAAGAAATTAAGCCAATCCTGAATCCTAAGAAACATGTTGTAGTATCAGTCATCACTGGTGTGTGGATAGAACAACTGCAAAAGGCCATTGGTAAACCTGTACCTGTTTTCAGGGCTATGCCC
>JBARSW010000527.1:0-1654 GCA_049644925.1 Chitinophagaceae bacterium
GTACATAAAAAGTAAATCAGAAAATGCAAAAGAAATAAGCCTGGTTTATGTATGCACACATAACTCCCGCCGTAGCCACCTGGGCCAGGTATGGGCAGCAGTGGCAGCAGTTTATTACGGAATTGAAAATGTAAGAACTTTTTCGGGAGGTACAGAAGCGACTGCTTTTAATCCAAATGCTATTCAGGCATTGGTATCCGCCGGGTTTGATATTAAGAAAAAAATCGAAAGCAATAATCCGGTGTATGAAGTTTATTACGGAGAAAAAAAATTTACACAGTGCTTTTCAAAAATCTATAACGATAAGGAGAACCCTTCTAAAGATTTTGCAGCCATTATGACCTGCTCCGATGCCGAAGAAAATTGCCCCTTTATTCCCGGCTGTGAATTACGAATTGGAACAACCTATAACGACCCGAAAGCATTTGATAATACAATACTGCAGTCTGAAAAATATACGGAACGCAGTAACCAGATTGCGATGGAATGCCTTTATGTTTTTTCAAAAATTGCAGATAATTAATTCAATCTTATATGAGTGCAACCAATTGTGCCCCGGCACATGAAAGAAAAAAACTCAGTTTTTTAGACAGGTATTTAACCATTTGGATCTTTTTGGCCATGGCATTGGGAGTGTCTATTGGTTATTTTTTCCCGAATTCCTCCACGTTCATCAACTCGTTTTCATCAGGTACTACTAACATTCCGCTGGCGATTGGACTGATATTAATGATGTACCCGCCTTTTACAAAAGTTAAGTATGATAAGTTGAAAGAAGTTTTTAAGAACAAAAAAGTATTGGGTGTTTCATTACTGCTTAATTGGGTTATTGGTCCAGTACTCATGTTTATTTTAGCAATTACTTTTTTGCACGGCTATCCGGAATACATGGTAGGGTTGATACTGATTGGCCTTGCCCGTTGTATTGCCATGGTTATTGTCTGGAATGAACTGGCAGAAGGAAGCAGGGAATATGCTGCGGGGTTGGTTGCACTCAACAGTATTTTCCAGGTACTGTTGTATAGTGTATATGCTTATGTGTTTGTTACCTTGCTTCCTCCGTTGTTTGGTATTAAAGGCGCTGAAGTAGATATTACCATTGGTGAGATTGCAGAAAGTGTGGCCATCTATCTGGGTATTCCTTTTGTTGCCGGGTTCTTAACAAGATATTTTTTATTAAAAATAAAAGGGGAGGAGTGGTATGAAAAAAAGTTCATCCCATTTATTTCTCCCATTACACTTATTGCACTGCTTTTCACTATTGTAATTATGTTCAGCTTAAAGGGCAAGTTGATTGTTCAGATTCCGATGGATGTATTAAGAATTGCCATTCCATTGGTTATCTATTTTGCCATTATGTTTTTGGTCAGCTTTTTAATTGCAAAAAAAATGGGGGCTGATTACTCTACCAATGCAGCCATTGCTTTTACAGCTGCGGGTAATAATTTTGAATTGGCGATAGCGGTAGCCATCGGAGTATTTACCATTCACAGTGGACAGGCTTTTGCAGGAGTTATTGGTCCGCTGGTAGAAGTACCTGCTCTGATTGCCCTGGTAAATGTTGCTTTCTGGTTGCGCAATAAGTATTATCCTGTTTCCCCAACCCGTAAGACTTAACATTCCGGAAACATTGACTTCATAATTGCTTAACATG
>JBARSW010000528.1:0-2396 GCA_049644925.1 Chitinophagaceae bacterium
GGTTATTATTCTTGATGATGCATTTCAGCACCGGAGTATAAAAGCAGGATTGAATATTTTATTGACAGATTATAATAATTTATTTACCCGGGATTTTTACCTGCCCACCGGTGATCTTAGAGATATGAAAAGTAGTTATAAGAGAGCTGAGATATTTGTAGTTACAAAATGCAAACAAGATCTGAACGAAAGCGACAGGCAGAAAATTATCAGGGAAATAATCCCGGATTCCACACAACATATTTTTTTTACAACAATTGAATACGGCACTCCATATCATATTATCAACAATAAAGAAGCTGACTTTACCGATAAAACTGAAGTCTTGCTTGTTACGGGTATTGCTAATCCAAAGCCACTTAAAAAAATGCTGGAAGCTAAAAGCAATACGTATCATTTACTTCAATATGCCGATCATCATATTTTCACCATAGATGACTTAAAAGAAATTAAGAATAGGTTTAATGAAATTGATAGTCCCGATAAAATTATTCTAACAACCGAAAAAGATGCGGTCAGGCTTATTAAATTTGAGAATGAAATCAGGGATGTTCCATTATATGTTATTCCCGTGGCACATAGATTTTTATTTAATGAAGATATTGCATTTGAAAAATTAATAACAGATTTTATTCTGAACTTTAAACAAAAGTTATAAACACCTTTAATATGGGTCGAAAAAATTCAATAAAGAAAGATAAAAAGGGGAAACAACGGCATTCTCCGGAGCAGCTATTGACCGGGTCATTGGATGTTTCCCGTTCCGGGATGGGCTTTGTTACAGTTGATGGGATGGCTGTAGACATCTTAATCCGTCCCGCAGATTTTAATACAGCCTTGCATGGCGATACTGTCCGGGTTGGTATTAAGGAAATGCGCAGCACCGGAAAACGTATGCAGGGCATTGTAAAGGAAGTTTTGAAAAGAAAGAGAACGGAATTTATTGGTCGGCTGCAGATGAATAAAGGATTTGCTTTCTTTATTGCGGCAATGGATAAAGCAATGCCGGATATTTATATTCCACTGTCAAATATTAATAATGCAAAAGATAATGACAGGGTAGTTGTTAAATTGATTCAATGGGATAGTGATGGAAAAAGACCTGTAGGCGAAGTGATAAACATTCTGGATGAAGAAGATTCTAACGATTCGGCCATGAAGGAAATTTTGCTGGATGCAGGATTCCCTTTACAGTTTTCTGACGAAGCTTTGGAAATTGCAGCAAGGATACCTGAAATCATTTCATCAGATGAAATCAACAAAAGAAAGGATGTTCGTAACATTTTTACTATAACTATTGATCCTGTTGATGCAAAAGACTTTGATGATGCTATTTCATTTCAAAAATTAAAAAATGGTAATTATGAGATTGGAGTACATATTGCTGATGTAAGTCATTACCTGGAAATAGATACTGAATTGGATAAGGATGCATATCTGAGGGCCACTTCTGTTTATTTGCCAGACAGGGTCAATCCGATGTTGCCCGAACATATTTCCAATGTTCTTTGTTCTTTAAGACCAAAAGAAGACAAACTTACTTTTTCTGCCATTTTTCAGATATCTCCCAAATCGGAAGTAAAAAAATACTGGCTTGGGAAAACAGTTATACATTCTGATCATCGGTTTACCTATGAAGAAGTACAGGCAATCATTGAAGAAAAGGCCGGCCTTCATGCAGAGGAAATTCTTATATTAAATGATATAGCACAGCGATTCCGTAAAAAAAGGTTTAACAATGGTGCAATTAATTTTTCCTCCCAGGAAGTGAGATTTAAGTTGAATGAGAAAGGAGATCCTATAGGTATCATGGTAAAAGAAAGTAAAGAGGCTCACCAGTTGATTGAAGAGTTTATGTTGCTGGCAAACAGAACAGTTGCAGAAAATATTTCTAAAATAAAAGTAAATAGTAAATCGCTGCCATTTCCATATCGTACACATGATGACCCGGATGAAGAAAAGCTGGTTCCATTTGCAGCGTTTGCAAAAAAATTCGGACACAAATTCGACACATCATCACCTGGTGCAATAGCAAAATCGTTTAACCAGTTGTTAGCAGATGTACATGGAAAACCAGAGCAGCATGTACTGGAACAACTTGGCATTCGTACTATGTCGAAAGCAAAATATACTATCGAGAATGTTGGCCATTATGGACTGGGATTTGAACATTACTGTCATTTTACTTCACCTATACGCAGGTACCCGGATGTGCAGGTGCACCGGATTCTTTATGATGTATTGAATAATAAAATAAATCCGGATAAAAAGCTGGAAGAAAAGTGCAAACATACCAGTGAAAGGGAGAGGGCTGCTATGGAAGCAGAACGGGCATCCAATAAATATAAACAGGTGCAATACATGAAAAATTACCTGGGTGATGAATTTGAAGGAGT
>JBARSW010000529.1:0-2535 GCA_049644925.1 Chitinophagaceae bacterium
AATACGATACCGTTAAAATAATAAAATTTTGTCCCGAAGAATTTTCATTTGGTACACCAAGAGAAATGTGTGATATACACGGCGGGAATGGTGCAGATGTACTGAATGGCAAAGCAAAAGTGCTGACGGAAACGGGTAAAGACTGGACAGCCGGAATGATCGAAGCCTCCAAAAAAATGCTGGAGATTGCCCAAAAAGAAGAAATAGAACTGGCTATCATGATGGACATCAGTGCAGCCTGTGGCAGCCAGGTTATTTATAATGGAAACCGGTTTAATGAAAATAAAGTTTATCAGATTGGCACAGGTGTAAGTGCCTCTCTACTAATAAAAAACGGGTTTAACGTAATCAGTCAGAGAGACTTTGCTTCTTTGGAAATTGTTTACGCTAAAATTGATCCAACCCATGTTGTTACAAATAATTTAAAAGACCATCACGAATCTGACTGGCACAAAGAGTATTTTAATCAATGAAAATTAAAAGTGTTGTGCTATTAAATCCTATATGTTTCACCTATTTACCTATGCATTTATTGATGAAAATTTTGAACAACCCCTCCTTTGTCGGGGCAGGCTTCAATTAGATACATAAGGATTTACATAGAAAATTCATTCCTTGATAGTCAAATCTTTTAATGATGCACTTTCAATAGCATTGATTGCTGAATCCTCAAAGCCCATTCTGCCAATGATTAATCTTTTCTTTTTGGTTACTTTTGTAAACTTAAGTTTTTGGTAAACAGTGGTGGTATGCAATCAATAACAAGAATTTGTTTTTTCCTGATTATTTTTCTGACGGGTCTGAAAAAAGAGGCCATTGCACAGCAATTTAATTTGCAGGGCAGTGCCTTTCAAACAGGTCCGCAAACCTATACCATCACTCCCGATCTGTTGAACCTGGCAGGGATGATTACAAATTATTACCCATTAAATCTTACACAGAATTTTACACTTAATTTTCAATTAAATTTTGGCACCACAGATGTCAATGGAGCAGATGGGTTTGCCTTTCTGCTTAGTAATGTTTGCTCACCAACATTAACTACCGGTGGTGGTTTGGGTGTGATGGGCATCCCCAATTCATTGATTGCTGATTTTGATACATGGGATAACGGAGTTTCGAATAATGATATCAGCAGTGATCATTGCGGCATTTATGCCGATGGTCAGATGAATGTAGCTGGAAATATTATGGATGCAACAACATTACCTGTATGCCTGTTACCAACTTGTGGTAATGTGGAAGATGGCCAATGGTATGATGTATCTATACAATGGGAATATATAAATGCCACCACACAGCGTTTAAGCGTTTCTTTTAACGGGGTACTCAGAACTACTTCTACCCGTAATCATATTTCAGAAAGGTTCAATAATAATAGCATCGTTTTTTGGTCGATCTCCGGGTCCACAGGAGGTTCAAGAAATCTTCAGCAATTCCAGTTGGCATCCGGGAATAATAATAACCCCTCTTATTGCGCAGGAGAAAATTTTACATTGGTCGCCCCACCGCTGGGTACCAATTACACCTGGACGGGAGGTTCTGCCTCTGTAACAAATACAGCATCTTACACAGCAACAAGTAGCGGAATTTTTACCTGTAACTACACCGATTATTGTGGCATCAGCAGATCCGTAAATTTTACTATAACAGTAAATCCTATTCCCGTGGCTACGTTGAATAGTCCGGTTGCATGTGGTGGTACTAACGCTGTTCTAACTGCGACAACAAATGTTCCGGGTGTATATTCCTATGTCTGGACCGTTCCATCCGGTGCATCCAACCCGGGAAACACCGGCAGCTTCAGTACATCTGTTGCAGGAACTTATTCTTTTATTGCCACTAATACAACGAGTGGTTGCATCAGCAATAGCGCATCGGGAAATGTGTCATTTGTAGAAAAACCCATTGTAACAATAAACAATCCTGTACCAATTTGTGATGGTCAGCAAACTACCATTATTGCAACACCTGTAACTGTTGGCAACTATTCTTATGCATGGACAGTTCCACCAGGTACAACAAACCCGGGTAATGTTTCCAGTATTTCTGCAACAAATAATGGAAGTTACTCGGTACAAATTACAAATACAGTTACCAGTTGCTTAAGCGATTTGGCAACAACACAACTTACCGTAAATCCATTACCCGTAGTTACAGTTAACAGCCCGCAAGTATGCGAATACCTGGATGCACAGCTAACTGCCACACCTTCCACAACAGGAAATTATACTTATAACTGGACTGCTCCTGCTGGTGCTGCTAACCCGGGCAATACGACCAGTTTTACAACTACTATTGCAGGTGACTATTCGGTACAAATTTCAAACAGTGTTACCGGTTGTATTGGTAATACCGCTATCGGCGCCGTATCATTTATTTCCAGACCTGTAGTATTAGTAAACAGTCCATCGGAATGCGAAGGAACAGCAGCTGTCATTACTGCCGATCCGGGTGTTTCCGGAAATTATTCGTATAACTGGACAGTACCTCCGGGAGTTAACAATCCGGGTAGTGTTGCATCATTTTCAGCAA
>JBARSW010000530.1:0-5935 GCA_049644925.1 Chitinophagaceae bacterium
CTTATAGTAAAAAGAATGTACCAGATGCTCAAAAACACAAAAGAACACTTTTATATTTTGGATTGGCATTATTAATAATTCTTATTTCCATTCCGTGGCCTTTCAGGGCAGTAGGGGCTGGCAGGGCCTGGTTCCCGGGAATGTAAAAAATAGTTGCAGAAAAAAAAGTCGCTTCATTTCGGAGCGACTTTTTTTTGCAAAATAATTTGTCGAATAATTTCGCTGAGTTTGTTTTTTAAATCAATATCATCTTTGTAAAAAATCTGATAATCGCTGATGCCGGCCATAGTAGTTGAGTGTTCCGCATCCTTTTGCCGAATGTAAATAACCGGAATCCCTTTTGCTTTGGCATAACCAGCCTCAACGCCAATACCAATAGCTTTATCAGAAACTTCAGCAATCAAAATACCGCAGGCATCAATATCATGCATGGCCTGAGCCATCATTTGCTTTTCTTCAGCCACAGGAAAAGTATATGTATCAACAAAAACAAAAGGTGAAACACCGGCATCCTGCAATGTTTCAGTAATTGCTTTCAGAATTTTACTGATGTTTCTGCGGTTATTATAGCTTACTGAAATATATGCTTTCATATTTGTAAGATTATCTTTTCCCCAATTCAATCACCTCGCAGTTTCTAATATTGCTGCCATCAATTACAAACCGGATGATAGTTCTCATTTTATGCCATCCCTGTTTACCGGCAGCGCCGGGGTTCATATGCAGGCAGTTAATTTTTTCATCATAAATCACTTTCAGAATATGAGAATGGCCGGAAATAAATAGCTGCGGTTTATGCAATGCTAATTCTTTTCTTGTAACAGGATTATATTTAGGCGGATAACCACCTATATGCCGTATCATCACTTTCACTTCTTCACACATAAAAACTAGCTGCTCAGGAAAAATGGAACGAATATCCTGTTCATCAATATTGCCATAAACGCCTTTAAGCAGTTTGAAATATTTTAGTTTTTCTTGCACACCGGAACCAAAATCTCCGATATGCCATACTTCATCGCATTTTTCAAAATGATTGAATACAGCTTCATCTAAAAAGCTATGTGTATCAGAAATTAAACCTATTCTTGTCATTTGATAAAGATAAAGGGAATGAGATTGGTTGTGAACTAAAATCAACCGGACAGTTGCTTCATTGTGGTGTTTTTACAGCTGTTTTCTCCATTCAGGGTTATTATTTATAATGAATATGACAATTTACATTAAATTTAAAACTACAACCAAAACACTTCAAACATATGCAACTTTTCAAAGCAATATTTTTACCAGTATTAATTTTATTATTAAGTAGCAGTACATCTGCAAAAAATAGTACTGATTTTTATCATGATACTACTTCCGTTATTATCAGGACGGCAGATGATGAGGAAAAACAAGCCATTGCAGATGCCATCAATAAATACTTAGACGTAACCGGTATTAAAATTGGAGAGCTGAATATAAGCACCACCGGGGATGGTGGCAAAGAAGCCAGCGGCAATGTTTCATTTTTTGGTTTTGATAATATTAACCTCAAAGCTGAAATCTCTGCTCTAAAGAAGATAAAGTCCATCAGTACTACTTTCCCGGATGCGGCTACCATCACACCTGATAAATTAGTCAAATTTCTTTCGGGCAAATCACTCGGTTCATTTTTACCAAAATCATTTCCAATTAATACCGGCATTTCTATTAAAGACCTTTCCATAGAGTTTGATGATAAAGGTGATAGCCTGAATAAAGTGGCGTTGAATTTTGGCGTTGGTAATTATGCTATTGACGGATTCGATGGTTTTGCCATTGATGGAATGAGCATTGGCTTTATTTTAGACAAGCCAACATCTCCACAGCGAAAAGCGACAGCCACCGTTTCTGGCGATGGAAAAGTAGGTGTTGTTCCAATTAACCTGTCGGCTAATATGGGCAGCGACCCGGATGATATACTTTTTTCGTTCACTGCATCGGGTATTAGTATCCCATCTTTATTAAATTCTTTTTTGAGTGATAACAAGGCCAATAATCTACTCCGTTATATTCCAGAGGCTGTTAAAAACAAAGAGATTTCGTCTGTTACTGCCAGCATAAACCCAACGAGCAAGAATTTTAGTGCAATGGCACAAACCAGTTTTGGCGAAGCCGAAATACAATTTAATGCGGCCACACCGGAGGATAAATCAACCATGCTGTTTGCCATAGCGCCACCGGCAGGATTTAAGTTTTCGCAGTTGTCGAATACACTGGCACCAATGGATGCGATCGAATTATCAGGCACCGCATTAATTATTTCCACTTTGGCTGATGATAATGCAACAAGCAGCCTGACGGCTTTAAAGGATGAAGGAGAAATAAAAATAGAGCAAGGGGTTAATCTTTTTTCGAGTATTAAGCTAAGTGATGATTTGGCAAAACTGCTGAAGGTAAATGCTGTTAAATTAAAAGGCACCTGTAACGAAACTTTTACCAACATGAGTATGAATGCTGCATTGGATTTAAGTATTCCAATGGGTTCCAGCATTACTATGAAAGAAGTGGTGTTTGGTATGCGCCTAGGCACTGTAAATCCAATTGAACTTACTATTGGTGGAAAAATAGAAGCAAAAGTTGGTAATGATTTACTGGGCTTCAATGCCTCATTTGGTTTTGCACCCATTGACCAGAAAATAAGTGGCGAGTTTTTTATGGCCGCTTTGAAGAAAGGAAACGGTGCAATGATCACTGGGAAACTTGGACCCGATAAAAAATCTGATTTGCCGGAATGGACAAATCCTTTTGGTATTCCGGGTGTGGGATTAAGAAAGTTGGGAGTAAGTGCAGGCATTGATTTTAAAAATCCAATCCTCATCAGTTCATTAGGATTAACTGGCGCAGCAAGATTGGGAACAGTTGCCAACAGAACAAAACATATTGAAGGTGATGCCACCATCGTTGTTGATATCACCAAACCTACAAATAGCCTGATTGATATTACCATGAAAAACATGACCATTCTGGCCATGATAGAAGCTTTTGTGGACAATGCCAATATCCAGGGACAATTAAGAACGATGCTGAACACCGGACTTGACCAGGGAAGAGTGCTGGTAGTACCTGTTGATGGTATACAGGCTTTTGGTAAAACATATAACAAAGGCGTGGCGGTAAGTGCACAGTTATCGCTGGGGGGCATTAAAGCCAATGGAGATTTTAGTTTAAATGAGAGTGGTGTAAGTGGAGCCGGATCAATGGATGCTATTAATTGGGGCAACGGAGCTTTTACGATTGTTGGTCGTACCACCGATAAGCCACAGTTTAGTTTTTCTTATGCTAAAGGTTCCATGCCCAATTTTTTAATAGACGGTAAAATAAGCTTGCTGGGCATAAGCAGCGAAACAACAGCCTCGCTGGATGCCAGTGGTTTTTCATTTACAACAACCGGAAAAATCGCCAATTCTTTTGAAGCAACATTGGAAGGAAAAGGAAGTTTCAGCGAATCTGCAAAAGGTATTTATGTAAGGGCAGCATTGCGAAATGATTTGGTGGCGCAACTAAATCAGTTAGTTACTGGAAAAATCAATGAGGCGATACAAACAACAAAAAGCAAATTGCAGGCAACAAGAAATGCAATAACAAAAGCACAAAGTGATTTAAAATTTCTGGACGACCAGATTATTGCCCGTACAAAATATTTACAAGGTCAAAAGGCAGCTGAGGTACAAGCTATCAGGAATGAAGCACTGCGTCAGGCAAATGAAAAAAATGATTTTATTAATATCTGCCTTGCTAATAACAGGGCCAGTCAAAAAAGAATTAACGAATTAAACAACTGGTATGATGAATTTGAGAAAGTAGGTTTAAGAAGTGCAATAGCGGCTAACAATGTAGCGATAGAGTCGGCAAGGGCGGCCTATACAATTTCGATGGGAACAGTAAATGCAACGGCTGATGTGGTGGAAGCATTTCCGAACGACCCCGAACTAATACGTCTTTACTTTGAAAGAACTGGTAAGCAATCAGCCTATGCAATTGCACAAGTGGGGGTTGATATTGCCGAAGGGGTTTCTGTTACTACCCTGGAAGCAACAAAGTGGGTAATGGATAAAACCCTTGGTGGTTTGTTTGATATTAAAACCGCAGAATTTTCCGGCACCTTCGGTTTAAGTAATCAATACAAAATAAATACGGCGTTGAATTTTACATTAACCAACAAGCCTTACAATATGGTGGTCGAAATTGATTTTGCAAATCTTGCAAGTAGTGCAGGTAAAATTGCAACTGATATTTTAGCCGGCAATCTTATAAAAGCTGGATTTGCTAATTCATTTGCTGCTGATTTAAAAAAGCCTGTTGCAAGTATGCCATTGGTAAGCAAACCGGTAACATTACCAACGGGAGACAAAAATGTACCCGTTGTTCAACCGATTGTAAACAGCCAGCCATTAATAGCACAGGTAGCTGCTCCTCCCAAAAGTGAATGGGCAGATGAATATTTCCGTATTGAAAATTTATGGCAGACAGGCCAGCGTATAAATGTAGAAGACGGCCCGTTGGTAGCGAGTAGTACCATTGATGGTCCATGGGGTGCTCAATGGATTATTAAACCGGTACCCAACACCAACTACTATTGGATAGAAAACAGGTGGAAGGGCAGCCGGCTAAATATTGAAAAGGGATATTTGGAAGCAACTGTGATAGGAGATGGTGCATGGAGTGCTTATTGGGATTTAAAGAAGATTGGCCCGAATTTATTTTTTATAGAAAACTTTTGGAAAAAAGGTCAACGCATACATATAGAAAATGGAAAACTGGAATGTTCAGTTATAAACGACGGCGCAAACAGTGCGATGTGGTATATAAGAAAGAGTAAACCAGAATCGGCGGTGCCAAAAAATGCAAGCGAAGCTTATTATAAAGGCTTGCCAATAAACCCGGTTGCTTTTACAGGCTTTGTTCCTGGATTAGAGTCAGGCGGGTTTACAAAGTCAATTGACCTTAATACTATTCCTGAAATAACTAATGCCAGGATGCCACAGACAACCGACTTTGGTTTTTACCAGGTGTTTACAGAAGATGGCGGCTCTATAAATCAAAAGTATTTGGGAAAAACAGCCAGTGGCTTATATGTTTTTCATGTTGTGAGAAACTGGGGCGGTAGTTTTTCTATGGCCAGTGTATTTATTGTAGAGAAGCAGGGTACTGTGTTATACAGAAAAGGAATATTGAATACGCCAAACTTTGATGGCAAAAGATTAGAAGTACAAGGGAATAATATTTTTTATGATAATGCTGTTTATCCGGTAACGGGTTTGTTTGATAATTAAAAGTGTATTTTCTTGAAGTAATTGATTTACCAGCCCTGGAGGTTCTGTATTAATAATTGTAAATTTGATTTATGCCTTTCAAACGCAACTTTATTTACTACATAGATAAACGCCGCTGGAAATATTATTTCCTGATGGTATCGCTTGCATTAGTCCGAAAGCGGAAAAGTTCATTAATCAGTTTAGAAGAAAATACCAAAAAATAAAGTTCAACTATTTAAACTTGTCTTTCACACTCAAGACTTTCCTTCTAAGCTCACAACCTTCAACAACTATTAAACAACCCTCAACCCTCAACCCTCTTTATGCCTCATTATTATAAACTCGGAACCATTCCCCACAAACGCCACACACAATTTCGTAAACCGGATGGAATATTGTACAGCGAACAGCTTTTTTCCACCGAAGGCTTCAGCGATGATTATGCATTGCTTTATCATTGCCACCCTCCAACACCGATCATCAAAACGGAAGTACAGGTAGATGTTAGTCCGCAGGTGGCAGAAGAAAAAATGCTCAGGCATCGCAGCTTCGAAGGCTTCAACATAAAACCGATGAAAGATTTCCTGCAAAGCCGTGTGCCGGTATTAGTAAACAGCGACTGTCATATTGTACTGGCAGCTCCACAGGAAAGCATG
>JBARSW010000531.1:0-3504 GCA_049644925.1 Chitinophagaceae bacterium
GAAATTACCAATGAAGATCAGTTAGATTATATTTTTTCTAAGTTCTGTATCGGAAAGTAATCCTGCTATACTTTGTTCACAGATTGCTGAGCGGTATTGTTTTTGTAAAGTAATCCAAGGTTTTTCAATATCATAGTTGCCAGTAACATTAATGCCAGTAATGTTACAAAAATATATTCCTGCCGCATAAACCTTAGCCAGTAAACTTCTATTAGGACAAAAGCATGTAAAAAATAAATAAGTTTTGCAGAAAAACCATGACTGAAACCCTGGTTGGTAAGCAGGTGATGGATATGTGTTTTATCTGCAACAAAAGGAGATTTACCTTTCCAGATTCTCATGGCAAATACACGAACTGTATCAAATACGGGAATGAGTACAATGCCCAATACAAAAACAGGTGTATGTGGTATGATCGGATTAACTGAATTGCCATTGACCTGCATCAGCCGTATGCATAGCACTGCTGTAACAAAACCCAGTACTAAAGATCCTGTATCTCCCATAAAAATTTTTGCAGGGTTCAGATTGAAATAAAGGAATGCAAAAATGCCACCAGCAAGGGCAAATGCTATCAGTGCAGTCTGTGCGTCACCTGTTATTGTAAGAAAAATACCCAATGTTATAAGACTCAAAAACCCAATACCACCTGCAAGGCCATCAATACCATCAATCAGGTTGAAGGCATTGGTAATGCCGACTAATACCAGTACAGTAAAGGTAAATTGGGCTGTACTTGATAATTCATATATTCCAAATAAGCCTTCAAATGAATTGATTCGAATACCCGATAAGGCAATTAATGAGGCAAGGGCAATTTGAACAACGAATTTATATTTTGCGGAGAGGTCTTTCAAATCATCCATTATACCCAGTGCAAGCAAAACAATTATGGAAAAAAAGAAACTTATCTGTGAAGAATCATAATTAAAAGGAAGCCACATGAACAATGCCATTATCATACCGGCAAAAATGGCAATTCCACCCAGAGTAGGTATGGGTGTTGAATGTTCTTTTCGGGAGTCTGGCACATCAAACAACTTATATTTTTTTATAATACTGATTATCGGTGGAATGCTAATTAGTGTAACTGCAAAGGCAGTAAAGAAACACAGCAACGCATACTTATAATCCGGAAAATACAGATCAATCTGTAGCAGATGAAGGTGGTTTTTCATTGTTACCGTTTTAAACAGGTAAATGGATTTCTATAACAATGTAGTTCTGAATTTAATTAAATACAACAGGTATGTGAAAAAAAATTAAAAAAACCGCTTTCTGCTTTACCGTTTGCAGTTTCATGTTATAATCATGGGATATTTGCGATTACCACACCGTATTTTTACATTCAGGTAAAATAAAGTTGAGAGGTTGATTCTATTCCTGATTTTTGCTTTATAAAAAGAAATTTTTGGAAAGAGATTGAAAAATTTAGTTAATAACTTCAAAGCACTTTTCACTCTTTATGGAAGTATTATTTTTGTCGTAAACATATTATTATCGCTTCTTTTTCTCACATATTATCAAGTCCCATTGAATACCTGAAAGGAGTTGGTCCGCAAAGGGCTGATTTGCTAAAAAAGGAATTGAACATTTTCACCTTTGGCGATTTACTGGAGTATTTCCCTTTCAGACATATAGATAGAACAAAGATTAATCTTATAAACACAATAACTCCGCAATTAGATTTTGCCCAGGTGGCCGGAGTGCTGGTAAGTTGTGATGTTATTGGTCAGCGTGGAGGGAAAAGAATGGTGGCAGAAATAAAAGATAAAACCGGAGTTATGGAACTTATCTGGTTTCAGGGTTTTAACTGGGCGCAAAAGCAATTGGAAGTAGGTCAGTCTTACCTGGTTTTTGGTCGGGTAAGTTTTTATAATGGGGCACCTCAAATTGTCCATCCGGAATTAGAACAAATAACCGCACCTGTTGATACGGGAAAAGTATTTTTAGAACCTGTTTATTCCACCACCGAAAAATTAAAGGCAAGAGGGCTGGGGGGCCGGCAAATAGGAAAACTTACTCAGCTGCTGATGAACATGCTGCATGAAAAAGATACGCCAGAAAATCTCCCTCAACCTGTTTTAAATCAGCTGAAGTTGATAAACCGTTTCAGGGCTTACCGGCAAATTCATTTTCCACAGAATACCCAGGAGTTCAACGAGGCGGTGAAACGGCTGAAATTTGAAGAACTTTTTATTGCTCAATTAAGAATGAATTTGCTTAAAAGCAAACGGCACCGTTTTTCAAAAGGAGTAATATTTGATAAAGTGGGGGAGTACTTTAATGATTTTTATAAGAACTACCTGCCTTTTGCTTTAACCAATGCGCAGAAAAGAGTTATAAAAGAAATCAGGAATGATACGGCAAAAGGCAGGCAGATGAACCGGTTATTGCAGGGTGATGTTGGCAGTGGCAAAACCATTGTTGCCGTTCTAATAATGTTATTGGCAATAGATAACAATTATCAGGCCTGCCTGATGGCACCAACAGAAATTCTGGCTCAACAGCATTTTCAAACTATTACAGAATTATTGGAGAAAACGGGAGTTCAGGCAAAATTGCTAACGGGTTCTACTAAAACAGCACCACGAAAAAAAATCCTTCACGAACTTACAGACGGGTCTTTAAAAATTTTGATTGGCACACATGCCGTTATTGAAGATGTTGTTCAGTTTAAAAACCTGGGAATAGTAATTATTGATGAGCAGCACCGCTTTGGAGTTGCCCAAAGGGCAAAATTGTGGCAAAAAGCTATTGTGCCACCGCATGTATTGGTAATGACGGCAACACCTATACCACGAACGTTGGCGATGACTGCTTATGGAGATCTGGATTACAGTGTAATTGATGAACTACCTCCTGGTCGGAAACCCGTAACTACTGTCCACCGGTATGAGAACTACCGAAGTAAAGTAATGGATTTCATCCGTTCAGAAATTGACAAAGGGAGGCAGGTTTATATTATTTTTCCATTGATTGAAGAGAGTGCTAAAATGGATTACGAAAACCTGATGAAAGGTTACGAAAACGTAAAGGCCTATTTTCCTGAGCCCAAATACTGGATAAGTATGGTGCATGGCCGGCAACCTGCTGTGCAGAAAGAACAAAACATGAAAAGATTTGTTGAGCATGATACTCAGATTTTGGTATCCACCACCGTTATAGAAGTGGGAGTAAATGTTCCCAATGCCACGGTGATGGTAATAGAGAGTTCAGAAAAATTCGGGCTTTCTCAATTGCATCAGTTAAGGGGCCGGGTTGGACGGGGCGGAGAAAAAAGCTATTGTATTTTATTAACCGGGTCAAAATTGGGTAATGATGCCTTTGAACGCATCAGGATTATGACAACAACCAGCAATGGTTTTGAAATAGCAGAAAAGGACCTGGAATTGCGTGGGCCGGGAGATATTGAAGGAACGAAACAAAGCGGAGTTTTAAACTTTAAGCTGGCAAGCTTAGTCCAAGACAGGCAAATATTGGAAGTGGCAAGAAATATAGTAG
>JBARSW010000532.1:0-3908 GCA_049644925.1 Chitinophagaceae bacterium
ACCTGCAGATCATGTACATGTTCCAATACATGCCACATAGTAATGGCATCATAACTTTTTGCATTCAATGAAAAAAACTGGTTGATATCGGCAAGTTCAATTCCATTTACTTCTTTTGAAACTTTCCTTGCATCTGCATCCGGTTCAAGTCCGGTAACCTGCCACCCTTGCTGCTGCATTTCTGATACAAAACCACCCGTACCACTTCCCACATCCAGCAGAGCACCTTTTTTGGTATCCGTAAATTTTTCAACAAGTTTTCTTTTTTGTTTCAACGTAATTTTTCGGACTGATTGATACAACCGGTTTATCAATCCTTTTGACGTATTGGAATGAGATATATAATTTTCGGATTTGTAATAAGGGGAAATGGATTCTGCATCAGGCACATTCTGCGTAAAACGAAGTGTACAGGAACTGCATTCAGCAATGGTAAAATTCTCACCACTTACCGTATAATCTTTAGCCGATAAAACATTCCTGATTTCCGGAGAATTACAAACAGGGCAATTGGTATAGTGAATTAGCTGACTCATCGTTTTGAGCAGTAAAGTAAAATCAAAAAGATTAAACTGTTTTGAAAATTATGGAGTTGACCTATATGTTGCAACTGGAGTTTCTCCGGGAACTAATATTTTCCCATTTGCAGATGCGGCTGGAGCAAGCCCATATTCAGAAAAATACCAACCAATGAACATTGTAGCCAGTAAAACTATTGCAAGAGGGATGGCCCACCAGTGCAACTTTCTATCCTCTGGTTGATTCAACATTTCTACCATTTCGGCAGAAGTTTTATGATCTTCTCCCACCCTTACCATATGTTCTGCTTTTTCCCTGATAACTTTTTCTGCCGGAACTGGTTGTTCATAAATAAGAACATCACCGGGCAAGAATTTCACCTCACCGCCAAGCCCCCGGCTCAAAATACCTACTCCTCTCCAATCAATAATTCCACCATCAGCAATATTTTTTTTCAGATCAAAAGCAAAATCATTGAATCGGATTACTGCATCCCTGTCAGATATACTCAAAGCATACCCCAACCAATTATAAAATTGCTTTGAAGGAGAATAACTTCCTGACTGCATTACTACAGAATAAGAAGGCGGATATATTAGCTTTTCTGAAAAATTATTTACTGCTGCCTTTCTGTTCAACAAAAAAGTACCGACACCGGGTACCAGCAATTGTTTATGCTGAAGTAAATATTGATACAATGCTGTGTACATTATCAGTTCTTTTGATCAAAAGAAAATACAACTCCCCCAACAAAGTTGAATCCATAAACCGGATATTGGTTCCAACGCTGATATTCCTTATTGAAGACATTATTGAACTGTGTCCACAGATTAATATTTTTTGTTACTTTAAATTCCAGTCCGGCACTCAAATCCAAAGCCCCGTCCAGCTTACCGGCAGTACCATCTTTCTTTTTATATTGAGGAGCACTCCAGGCAAACAGATCTGTTTTAAGCCATAAATCTTTTATAACCTGCAAGCGGAGGTTTGTTTTAAACTCAAGGGGAAGTAAACCCCAGGCTTCATTGTTATCTTTTAATCCGGAATACTGGTTAAAAGTAAGACCGGTAATCATTGAAAATTTTTCCTGTATGGTGAATCCAAGTTCACCGCCAAAATTCAGAACATTCATTTCAGACTCATTCAAAACCCTGAATGATTTACCACCTAACCCTGTTATTGTATCATTAACAAAAAGCGGTTGGTTATTTAGTTTATTGAAGCCAACTTTTGCTGCATAACTGAAATGATCTCCCACAGATCCCTTAAATCCAGCAAATCGTTCTTCAATCCATGTATTCTTCAATTCGCCTGGTAGCCATAGCCATGGGTTTTGAGAAGCCAGGTATTGATAGTTTGTTTTCCGGATATAACCAGTCCATCCTGCCTGGAAGGTGAAGCGACGATCATCTGTACTTATATCTGCCAGCACATTCGGGAACATTTTAAATGTTTTGTTATCCCATGATGGTCTAATTCCAACCTGTGCATTAATCTTTGGTGTTTTAAACAAAACGGATGGTGACAGATAATACATCGTATTGTTGATAGCCGATTTATTCTTTGGTGAAAGCCGGGTCAGGTCGAATGTAATTCCAAGATTTACGGCAAATACTTTTCCAACTGTCTTTTGCAAAGGAAGATTCAATACAGTATTGCTCTCGGAGTTCTTAAGGTTGTCGCTGAATACATCAATCTTTAATTCAGGAGCATAAGTAAGTCCGAATTCAGTTTTATTGATATTATGAAAAGCCAATCTGCCAGAAATTGTCTGAAAGTTGAGTTTAATAGAATCTGTTGCAAAAACAAGAGATTGCGGTTCAAATCCGTATTTATATAACCTGTCCTGTTTAAATCCAATTCCGGCATCCCATTGCAGGTTTTTTCCAGAATTAAAATAACCAACAAGTCCTACCCTGGTACTTGCAAATTTTTGAAAATCTCTTTTACCATCTGAACCCACATGTTTGGCATAGATATTCAGTCCCGCTGTTTTTCCATCACCGAATGAAATACCTGCTTGTACAAAAGGTGTTCGCAAACTTCCAAAGCCTGCTTTTATATAACTGGAATTTGTAAATGTCCCGGCTGTATCTATATCCAATGCAAGTGGTTTCAACGATCCTGGCTGGTAAGCAAACAATAAGTTCTGATTTGGAATTTCGTAATTCAGCTTTGCTTTTGTGGTATCTACAACTGGAGGTGTCGCATTAAAATTAATTTTGGCGGCTTCACGCAGTACCGGTTTAAAGCTGGAAATAATATCCACACCCTTTTTCGTAGTATCTTTTTGAGAGAATGAAATGCCAAATGAAAAAATCCCAACTCCCAATAGAAATATTTTATTAATTGTTTGTTTCATTGTTTCCTTTTCTTTTATCAGTTATTAACCTTACTTGATTTGCCTTCTTCCTCCACAACTTGACTAAGTTTTGCCTGCGCTTCATTTTTTAATTCTGTATCAATGGTATTATCAGCTACACTCTGGAAAGTAGCTTTTGCATTGAAATAATCTTTTTGCCGGAAGTAAATATCACCCAGTAAAATATAGGCTTTTGTAATCCAATAATCATAAGAGCCGGATTTATTAATAGTTTCAAATGCAGCTTTTTCAGCGTCATTGAGTTTGTTTACCTGGAACCAGCAATTGGCAATTTCATAGCGGGCTTCTGCAGCCATGGCCGATTTATTTAATTGTATAACTGACTTAAAACTGGCAATAGCCTGATCATACTGTTTATTTATCTGGTAAGATTTACCAATGGCCATGTTTGCCAGAATTTTATCATCAGCACTGCTTCCTTTAGCAGCAGTTAATTCTTTGGCATTTTCAACAGCTTCTGTCCATTTTTGCATTTGATACTGGCAACGCAGTAATCCACGCATTGCTTCCAATTTATTTTCCTGGCTGGACGTAATTTGCTTTAGCTGAGAATAATATTTCTCAGCACTGGTATAATTCTTTAATTCAAAAAAATTGATCCTGCCTGCTGTAAGTACTGCCCTTTCAGCATATTTATTGGGTGCATTTTCTGCCACCATATCATAACCAGTCAATGCATTATTCCAATCTTTTTTTGAATTATAAATTTCAGCCCGGTTAAAGTTCGCATCAAGAACATAAGCACCATCCTGGAAGCGTTGCAGATAGTTATTAAATGCAGTTAAAGCGGCATTAATATTCTGGTCATCATATAGTTTTTCTGCAGCAAAATAGTTTAATGAATCTTCCGTACTTACACTCAAAGGACGACCGGCCTGCCGCATAAAGGCAGCATACTCATCTGGCTTGCCGCTTTCGAGGTAAATAATTTTTACTAAATCCAATGCATCCTCTGCTTCTGGGGAACTCGGATATTTGTCAACTAATATTTTTAATTGTTTCAGCG
>JBARSW010000533.1:0-2777 GCA_049644925.1 Chitinophagaceae bacterium
GTTGCACACATAGCTGGTAATTATCAGCAGGCAGTTTGCCGGTTTTATCCATGGAGGTTTTATACTTACCGGAAAAAACCATCGACGTCAGCGGTATCACATCTGCTGCATAAAAAATTAAATTCCCGGAACCTAATGTAATTATCCTCGCTTTCGCAAGATTAGTGGTTGCTGCAGTTCCATCCGGTGTTTTCAATGTTGCTTTTATCACCACCTGACGGATGGCACCTCCCGGACTGGAAACTATATAGGTCAGATCTTTAGTACCCCAGTTAAGTAAAGAACCAGGCGGCTGCGGAGCAACAATAAGATTGGTTGTGAATTGCGCCAGGCAATTATTTCCGGTAAAATAAATCGCAGCTATTAAAAGTATTTTTTTCATTCTTCTGATATTTTTTTACTTCTCAAATTATAATGACTCTTTATAATCTTCCGTAAGTTTTTACTTTCCAAAGCGGTAATTAAACCCTGTTCGTATCATACTTTCCAGGTAACTGGCATTGTTAGGTAATATCTCATCCCTATATTTAAAATTATTACTGCTGATGAAAGTGGTCCATGTTAGTTTTGGGGATAGCTTCCAATCGCTGGAAAAAGAAGCTATCAGGTTGTTGTTGTTTTTAAAACTATTTGTTTTTGAATAGTTGTATTGCAGTTGCCCCCGCAGATTCATTTTCTTTTTCATGGCCGGCATACTTAATCCACTGCTTACAGTAATGAGTTTTAATTTAAATCCAGGCATTGAATTGCTGAAATACATCAAGCTGAAATCCGGCGACAGATCTTTGGTTAAAAAAGTGGGCACATAGGTAAGCAACCCGGTGTGTGTATTGTTGGATGTTATATTTCCTGTCAGCACATCTCTTTCATCATACTTACTGTAATTGTAATTCATACTCATCAGGTGTATCACTTTTTCATTGCCCCAGGTGTAAGAAGGATTAACCCCAAAATCATTACTCACATTTTTTATTCCGTATGGGTTGATGCCGCCGGGTGTTTGAAAACCAAAGTTGTTGAAACTGATATTCAGACTAAAGTGATCATCAAACTGGGTGAACCAGTTCAGGTTGCCGATAAACTGTTCAGCTTTCAATGTAGTGTTACTAACGTTGTTTACTCGTTTGCCCGCACTGGCCACCACATTCATCCTGTGATTGCCGTCTTTATTCTTCCAGGCATTGAATCTTGTGTTCAGCGTATAATCAAACCGGTCTGGCAACATGAATGGATAGCCCGGTGTTTGAAACCCTGCCCCAATATATTTCAGTTTTAGGCCAATGTCAAAGTTTTTACTTCTTTTACCAAAGCCGGCGTCACCGGCATAATCCCTAACGGTGGAGATATGCCCTTTTATAAACGGTTCAAAAGAAGCTTTTGCACTATCGAGCGGCAACAATGTATTTTTTGTATAAATGGATTGAGCCCCTTCCATTTTTACATACCAGCCTTTATTGAAAAAGGTTTTCGCTACCAGGCTCATGGTAAATCCTTCCTGTGGTTTTATCGTTGCCGGTGGTGTTGATACAGAATTGCTGTCGTCTTTCGCTTTTACAAAATTCCAGGCCACTTCATATTTTTCTTCTTTCAGCTTACCCAACGAAAACATCCAGTTATTTCTTTTGTATGCGCCGGTGGTAGCCGGCGGACCTGTATAAAAATTTATTCCCTGCTGCGAAAGACCGGTAAAGAATTTTATATAATACCCTTTTGGCCGCAGGTCGAAACCGGCACCAAATACACCAATATCACCTGTGCTTAAATCAGAATAATTTAAATACTGTGTACCCAGTTGCCCTTCGGCCCATTTGTATTTTGGGTTCAATCCAAAACTATTCATCGGGTTGGTGATGAACTGACTGAAAGTTTGCTTACCAATACCTGTATAAGGTCCGGCAAAATTGGTGGGAGTGGTAGCAAAATTAAAATTGACCGGCAATGAGAAATTTTTTCCGAACTGCATGTTCGGAGCAAAATTGAACCGTACCTGGTTCCATGGTTTCCGGGGAGTAAAGCCTGTCCAGCCGGTAGGCTTGCGGCTGAGACCATAATGCTCGTAGCTAACACCTGCGGTGCCGCTGATGCTAAACGGATTTTTTTTGGCAGACGAATCCTGTGCTATACTGTTAATACCAAACAGCATAGTTATTAAAAGCAGTAATTTGTTTTTTGTATTCATTCCTTTTTTCATTTAGGATTTACTACATAAAATTTACATTCACATTTTTTCCCGTTGCAAAGGCCAACAACGGTGTATTCAAATGTGCCGGGCATTGCTAAAGAATAAGTATAATTATAATTCGGCCCGGTTAATACCTGTGTTGTATTGTTTGGTTTTTTAATGGTAACGGTTGGTGCAGTGCTCTTACAGTCTTTTCCATTACCATCTTTGCATTCAAAGTTTGGCTGCATGCTTACCGGTATATTGCCGGAGAAGAGAGTAATCGTTTCACCGCAACTGACTGTTTTACTGCCTCCTTCCCATTTCAGCAATGGCTTGATGCTGCATTTACATTCTGCGTTATTATGATCTCCCCCCGGTTTTATTATTACAGTAAAACAAACTATCACTTCACATTCTTTACAATCTTTATCGCGGAAAGTAAACTTCACACAAATTTTTGCAGATAGCTCACAACAATCAATAATGGATGCTGCCGGTAACAGGAAAGAAAGATTTAATGAGGATGGCAGCGTAAACGGTGCTGTACTATTCCATACTACTTCTCTCGGATTCTGGTACATACCAACTCCAGCAGGATTGAAAGACGGAGTTG
>JBARSW010000534.1:0-2393 GCA_049644925.1 Chitinophagaceae bacterium
TTTTGGCCAATATGGTCTGCAATTTGAATCTAGTATATGAAAACGGAGGTGTTTATGAAATCTAAACTCTACATTCTAATCGCAGCAGGTATCAGTATTTTAGTTGTTTCCTGTAAAACGGCCAGCAAATTATATGAAAAAGGCAGATATGATGAAGCCGTAGAACTGGCAGCAAAAAAACTGCAGAAAGACCCTGATGATCCTAAATTGCTGAACATCATTCAAAGCTCATACCGCTATGCAGTAAATGACCACGAAGACCGTATCAGAACTTACACTGCAAGCACTAATGAACTGAAGTGGGAATGGATGTATAATGAGTATGCTTCCCTTCAAAAAATGTTCGATGCAATTTATCGGGTACCAGAAGTATTTAACCTGGTGAACCCCTTAAATTATTCTTCTTACCTGGTTACCTATGGAGAAAAAGCCGGTGATGTACGTTTTGCCCGGGGCCTTGCTTTTATGCAACGCTATGATAAAATCAGTTACAGAAATGCCTACAGGGAATTCCAGGCTTCTTTGAAGTTTAAACCTGAAAGCTATGAGGCTATTCAAAAAATGAATGAGGCGTATGAATATGCTGTTACCAATGTTATTATTTTACCAATGCAACAGCAGGGTGGTTTTGTTTATAGCTCCTACACCATTGGTGGAAATAATTTTGACGACCAGTTGATCCGTAATCTTCAATATAACAGCGGAAACGAATTTTTGAAATTCTATTCTGCATGGGATGCCCGAAGCAGAAATATCAGGGTGGACCAGGAAATTGATATGAGATTGACAACAATTGATATTGGCCGCTACTATGACAAAAGGAGTACCAGGAGAGTTTCAAAAGATATTGTAATAAAAGAAACCGTTTACAAACCCGACTCCATAATTAGAGAATATGCAAAAGTTTTTGCTGAAATTACTACAACAAGCAGGACAATGAGTTCCAGTGCTGTTCTGCAGGTTAATGTAAGAGATGAAAATGGCAGTTGGTTGTGGAACGATCATTCTACCGGCTATCATAACTGGAGTACTGAATTTGCAACTTATACAGGTGATGCCAGGGCATTAAGCGAAAGCGACAAACAATTAATAGAAAGGAGAAAAGAATTTGCCCCTCCGGAAAGCGAAATTATCAGGTGCCTGTTGGAAGAAATTAACAATAATACATTATACAGGATAAAAAATTATTATAATAGATTTTAGAAAATAAATACTTATAATTAAAGGGACATTAAATTCATGTCCCTTTTTCTTATCATCTTTGCCGGAATGAATAAAGAAAAATGGGAAAAACTCCGGAAGTGCTTAAAAATCACTTCGATTGTTTATGTGCTGGGCGCCATTGCCCTTTACTTTTTACAGGATTATATTTTATTTCATCCAGTTTCGTTAAAAAGGGAACATAATTACAGGTTTCCAGAACCCCATAAGGATATAAATATCCCATTAAACGAAAAAGATACATTAAACCTGGTAGATTTTTCCAGTACTGATTCCGTAACCCGTGGCGTTGTTTTGTATTTTCATGGAAATAAAAAAAATATTTCCTGGTACGCTAAATATATCCCCTATTTTACAAGACATGGTTACCAGGTACTGATGATAGACTATCCCGGCTTTGGGAAAAGTACCGGCAAACTGACTGAAAAGAAATTATACGATTGGGCTTTACAGGTTTATCGAATCGCTATCAAACGTTTTGCGGCAGACAGTATAATTATTTATGGGAAAAGTATGGGAACCGGGATTGCAGCACAGCTTGCATCAATAAGAGACTGCAAGCGGTTGATACTTGAAACACCTTACTACGATTTTCCGGCAGTAGTACGGCATTATTTGCCAATTTTCCCGGTGAGATGGATGTTACATTACCAGTTTCCAACTTATCAATACCTGCAGAATGTTTCAGCCCCTGTTTCCATTTTTCATGGTACCAATGACTGGATTGTGAACTATAAAAATTCAAAAAAACTATTACCAAGCCTGAAGCCAACAGATGAATTGATAACTATTAAAGGAGGAAGCCACAATAATTTATATACTTATTCCGAAACAGTAAAGAAACTGGATTCGTTGTTAAGTCTGCCCTGACAAATTATTGATTGATGTTGCACTTATTCCTTGGCAGGTTATTCTTCCAGTATTATTTTATTCTTTCCTACTTTTAGTTTATACCCAACACCAACTTTCAACGCATAGTTCCTGTCTGTATGGCTAACCGGAAATCCATAACAAACCGGGAAATCATAATCTTTAACAATATCCCGTATTATCTCATGTACTGATTTACCGAAAGGCCTGTCAGTGTCTTCCGTATCGGTAAACTCACCAACTATGAGCCCTGCCAGTTTTGCAATTTTTCCACTTCGCTTTAGCTGGTGCAACATACGGTC
>JBARSW010000535.1:0-3069 GCA_049644925.1 Chitinophagaceae bacterium
CCCTGACCTGCCTGACGGAGTGCACTCAAAGGTGGATACATCGTCCATCCCCCCGAAGCCGGACCTGTATGAACAAAAATGGAAGACACCATTACAATACTTGCCAGGAAGAAAAACCAGTAAGAAAGCATATTAAGAAATGGAGAAGCCATATCTCTTGCACCAATCTGCAAGGGAATAAGAAGATTGGCAAATGTTCCGCTAAGGCCTGCTGTTAATACGAAGAAAACTAACACTGTTCCGTGCATGGTAACAAGGCCATAGTAAAATTCTGGTTGAATCTGTCCTCCTTTTGCCCAATGCCCGAAAATGGTTTCCAGAATAGGGAAGCTTTGGTCAGGATAACCTAACTGTAACCGAAACAGAACAGAAAACAATCCACCGATAATAGCCCAGATGATCCCGGTAATCAAAAACTGCTTTGCAATCGTTTTATGATCCATACTGAAAACGTACTTCGAAATAAACGTTTCCTTATGGTGACCATGATTCTCATCATGCACTGCAGCCACTCCGGAATGTATATTCATTGCTTCGCTCATATTTTATTTTTTTCCTCCTTTAGCCGCTGACGGGCAGCTATTAACAGGGGTTCTCTTTTAAGTTTTGAAAGTATATTGGTTTGAATTCTGTTAGTTCTGTTTCACCACGGCAGCTACCGTTTTTACACTGTCGATTTTTTGTACACTTGGGTCTTTATCCGGGTTAGCTACATAATACTGTGGTTTTTTGCCAGCCAGCCACATGTCAAACTCTGCTTGTGTTTCTACTACAATAGTTCCCCGCATACTATAGTGACCTTTGCCACACATCTGGTCACAGGATATTTCATAAACAAAATCCGGGTTACCGGTTTTTTCTTTCATTTGAGCGGTGGTAAATTTTGGGGTAAACCACATTGTTGTTGGAGTACCGGGAACAGCATCCATTTTCATTCGAAAGTGTGCAAGGCCCACATCATGTATAACATCTTTTGCTCCTATAACCAATTTAACAGGTTTGTTTACCACCAGGTGCATTTCCTGTTCCATAAAAATATCATCATAGTTTGCGGGGTCTTCCCATAACTGGCCAGCCGGATTATTTTTGGCAGGATCTACATTCTTAAAATATTTTTTTCCCAAGATTTTATCTTTGCCCGGATAACGGAACTCCCAGCCAAATTGCTTACCTGTTACCTCAACTACCATTGCATCCTTGGGAGCATCACTCGTAATTTTAAACCAGTAAAAAATTCCAAACCCAACCAGGATGGTCAGGGTAATTGCAGGAATTACTGTCCAGATTAATTCCAGTTTATTGTTATGCGGGAAATAAAAAGCCTTCCTGTTATCTGATTCCTGGTATTTATAAGAGAACCAGAAAAGGGCAATCTGTGTAATGATAAATACAATAAATGTAATGGCCAGGGTAACATAAAGCATTCGATCAACCAAAACGCCATGGTCGGATGCAGCTTCTCCCAATATTTTCCCTTTCAGCTTTTCATTACAATAGTAAACGCCGATAAGGCCAATAATCAGAAATAATAACAGCATAAAGCCATTAACTTTATTAGCCTGCTTGCGGGATTTTTCTTCTCCACGCAAAACTGCCACATATTCACTGGCTTTGGCTATCTGAAATGTAATCAGGAAGCCAATAGCTAAAATTGCAATTACAAAAAATGCCTGCATAATTTATTTTCTAAATTCAAAATAATAAAATCCTGGAAACTTTCCTCTTATTTGAGGATAAATATAATATGTCTGTGCTTATGTATGATGAATCACACTTTCTTTTATAAATGGATGATTCTTTGCCAGCAAAGGTGCTTTTGTTAAAGCCCTGGCAGTCACATACATAATTAATCCCACAAACCCTAACGCTACTCCAAAATCCCAAAGAATCATTGGCACATGTGTTACACCGGTTTTTGAATCGGTCATCGGACCGGGAAATACCATTTGATACAAATCAAGCCAATGTCCAAAAATGATTAATAATGCCATAAATGTTATAGTGCCATAATTTCTTTTTGCGCTGCGCCTCATTAATAACAATAAGGGTGCTAGGAAGTTTATAACAAACATCAGCCAGAAGATACCGCTATATGGTCCCTGTGCTCTTGGTTTGAAATAAGTTGTTTCCTCCGGAATGTTTGCATACCAGATAAGCATAAACTGGGAGAACCACAGGTATGTCCAGAACACAGAAAAAGCAAACATGAATTTTCCAATGTCATGAAGGTGTTCATCATTCGTTAATTCAAGGTATCCGCTGTTCTTCAGGTAAACCACAAACAAAGCTATTAAAGCCATACCAGCTACAAACGTACTGGAAAAAGTGTACCAGCTATACATGGTGCTGTACCAATGTGCATCAATACTCATTAACCATAACCAGGGAATAGAAGACATCACCGTTAAAGAAAATACGATGATATACATGGCAGCCCACACTGTGTTGTTCCAGATATAGCTTTTTCTTTCAGCTACTGTAGGCAATGGTTTTTCGTCTAAGCTTCGTGACAGACTTCTCATTTTCCTGCCAAGTAACCACCAGCCTGCAATAGTGAGAACGGTCATTGCTGCAAAGAAATTTTTATTCAGAAATCCTTTTTTATAGTTTAGGATTGCATCGTGTTTTACATGTTCGGTATCTGTCCAGTGAAAAATTGTATGATTACTGCCAAAGGCAATAGATAATAAGATAGCTAATGCAATTACTCCGATAACAGGCACAACAGCCGAAATTGCTTCTGGTACCCGGCGAAAAGCCATTTGCCATCCACCCCATGCCAGCGTAGTGGCACAGATAAAAAACATAGACGCATTTACCACCAATAAAAAATAAACACTGTTTTGCAACAGGCTTGCCCAGAATCTTGCATCCTTTGTTGCTTTTTCCTCAATGGTTCCACCACCGCTGTGGGTGTTAATGTACAACGCAACAATAGCAATAATACCAAGCAGCATTAATGCAATTGAGATGGTGTTATATCTCTTTGTTACAATAAACTTTTCTCTTATTAACATCAGTGTTCGTTTATAATTTCTTCAATAATAACTTCTACATCTTTTTGGCGGT
>JBARSW010000536.1:0-10647 GCA_049644925.1 Chitinophagaceae bacterium
TCAAGGGAAAACTGGATATACGTCCGGCTGAACAAATGTGGTACTTATGTCTTGCTGATCATTTTAAAGGATACCTGAATATTTTCAATCAGAAATATGACCCGGATGATGAAGATAATTTCTGGGCAGCTGTCAATTTTGCCAAGTTCAACCGGATGGTAAGGAAGCTGCTTAAATATGACCTTATTGCCAGGGGTTCTGACCTTTTTCGTCCACGGGTGGGCAACTTGTATACTTACATCAGCGAGAAAATGAATAATGGTACAGTTGTTTTATTTATCAATAACAGGATGATGCGCAAAAAAAATCATTCGACGATTAAATTAGGAATCCCCACCCATTTTATTGTGGCCGAAAAGCTGACTCTGGCAGATGACGTCATCACCATGGAATATTGGGATTATGGAGGCAAAACACTCTTGCAGTTATCACCGGCATTTTTTAAACGTATCGTTTTTGGTATTACGTCCTGTAATAAAAAATGAAAATTATGCCAATCAGATTTATCCATATTGTCTTTCAGTTCGTAATAATAAGTTTCCTGGCAGCATGCTCATCAAAAATTTACACTTCAAACTATTATTTTCAACATGCAAAAGTTCTTGACAAAATAGAGGAAACATATAAACAACTTTATCCAAAAGGTCCTTTTACAGTAGGCTTCACCGACAAGCAATATCAAACCTTGTCATTACAGATCATTACAGATACACTGAGCTATATTTATGAATTTAGTGTAAATGAACCCCGGCTGACAGATACACTGGTAAAATATAACCTGGATGCTCCGAAAGTGATTGAACTGGTAAACCAAATGCAGGCTATCCGGTGCACCTGGATCAAGAACTTTGAGTATTATGTGGATGAAAAAAAGTTCTCGTTGATCTTTCTGTCAGTAAAACCAGTATCATTGAATGTACCTTTCCTGTATAAAAAATATTATGTCCTCACATATTTCCAGCAACCACAGTATTTCGACGCCAACGGTAAATTGCTGGACAAAAGGAAATTACGCCGGCTTCGCAAAATAAACGGTGATATTTTCAACCGGATAAATGACAAAGTTTGCTATACAATTTCAGGGAATTTCAGGTGAATGGAAATTATTCAAGCTACAAGAATAGTTTTTTGTTAGGTATTGAGAAAACCATTGCTTTTTTAATATCCTGATTTTTGCAATTCATATACATCATACATTAATTGGATCAAACAAGAGTTACATAGCATATAAAATAGTTAGGGGCTGTTGCTGGTTTTTCCAGTTTAAATCTCTGCAAACCGAAATCTTCAACTAAATTAGGATTTGCAGAAAAACTCTTATTCCAGAAATCAACCTGAACTTTTGAAAACCAAATTACTGCATTAATCTGTAACCCCAGCACTCATAATATCCCGGCAAAATATTATTAACTCAGACCGAAAATTCTAAGCTATAGCTTTGCACAGAACACATATTGAATATTTATATGTAATGAAATCTATTGATACTTTTCATTTTTTATGCATTGGATTAAAAATAAACAGACTTATTCTCTAAATATTTAGGATATTTGAATAAGAATGATGATATTAATTAAAATAAATATTATTCACATATAGTAAAAACCAAACTGATGACAAACAGTAACACCTTCAAAATTAATTTTAAAGGCGGTCATATCCCGCCGGCTGAATTATACAATATCCTGTTGGTAGCCAGAAAAGCCGGACTGCTTTACGTAAGGTTTGGCCTGCGGCAGCAGCTTTATTTTGACGTTGATATTTCAGAACTGGACTTTGTATCCGTTGAGTTGGAAAAGCTGGGCATCCGCTTCGAAATAAATGAGGAACAATATCCTAATATCATTAGTTCATTTCCCGCAAAAGATATCTTTATTGATAATACCTGGTTGAAAGAAAGTTTGTATAAAGAAATCCTGGATACTTTCAGTGCTTTGCATCATCTTAAAATAAATATCAGTGATGCCAATCAGAGTTTCACTCCCCTGCTAACCGGAAACATTAACTGGGTTACAGCTTCCGAAGAACCAGATTTCTGGCATTTGATTATCCGGTTTCCTAAAACTAATATTGTTTACGAATGGAAAGATATTGTGCATTCAAAGGACATAGCTGAAATGTCCTTACTCATTGAAGAAACTATTCTGCATGAAGCAGGAAAGTTCTATGATAATGAGCTTGCCAGTGGCGATGAATTATTTGAAATAATTAAATCATCTCAGTTTACAACAAAACCAGCTTCAGCTCCGCTGGCATTACCTCCCTACAAACTTCCCTATTATGAAGGCATAAACCCGTACAATGATAAATACTGGTTAGGCATTTACAGGAGAGATGAATTATTTAGTATTGAATTTCTAAAAGAAGTGTGCAAGCTTTGTATAAATTCTGAAAGTGGCGTCTTGTGCTCTACCCCCTGGAAAACAATTATTATAAAAGGGATACTGGAAAAAAATCGCAAAGACTGGAATTACCTGCTGGATAAATATCAGATCAATGTTCGCCATGCTGCAAATGAACTGAACTTCCAGGTAGATGATAACAGCCTTGAGGCATTAAAACTGAAACATCACCTGGTAAAATACCTGAATGATGACGATACCCGATCATTCGGTGTTTGTATTGGCATAAAAACAAAAAGAAAGAGTGAAGTTTTCAGCAGTATCCTTGTGCGCCGCAGACCGATAATCAGGATTGGGAAATGGGGTTTCTTTTACCTTTATGATATACTATGCGCTAAAGATTACAACCCGAATGAACGTACAGATTTTATTTTCAGTAAAGACAATCCCAAATTCGTTCTTGCCGAACAATTAAGGCGTTCAATTCTTTCATTTTATGATTTCAGAAACAAAAAAAATACGGTAACGGCAACTGAACAGGCTGCAGAAACAGAAGCAAAATAAATATTATTCTTATGCTTTTGTCTTCAATGATTTTTATAATGAATTTTCAAAGTGTAAGTGTAGCAAAAGTCCTGGGAATTTAAAAACTCTGGTATAATTCTTATTAAAAAGACAACACTACCTTTTTATTTATTAAATTTTAAATGGACTAACTCTTCTTTATTATTCGTTAGCAACTGTTACAAAGACATAGCGTTAGCTCAATTTCATTGAAATAATATTCTCGGCAGCTTCTATGTCTTTTTCAAAAATTCTAAGTTCTACCCCACCCACAGGATCAAGTCCCATTACATTTTCATCGTTCAGAAAGGACTCAATTCCATTTTCATTCAGTTTATCCTGCATCATTTTTGCTTCCAGCATATCATTATAAGTATGAAGTACGATCGTTTTGTCCTGTGTCATAAAATTTAGTTTTACGGATGTTCAACGTATTTAAAAGTTCACCGAAATATCCACTCTTAAGTTACGATAATTTATTAAGAGAACTGTTATGAAATACCCCAAACTGTCAGTGTATTGAAAGAATTAGAGTCGAGTAATGAAAAATTCAGCAATTCTAGTATTATTTTTGTAACGGAGAATTATCTTTTGTTAATTAATTGAGTTTTCATATTTCACAAAGCTGGAGAAAAATTTACCCAAAGGCTTTCCAGCTGAATTAACTGGCATAACAACATTTTATGGACACATTAATTAATCAGCTTAATAAGAAAGTAGCCGCCTATAATCATGTGTTAGAAAATACCATTCTTTTCAGAAAGGAATGGAGAGATGCGGTAAAGCAACTTATCAGCGGTACCCTTCAGGATTTCCTTGTTAATTCAGGAATGAAAGGAAAGTTGGTTGAAAACAATGATATGGAGAATCTTGAATCCATCAGTATGGAACTTGGCCGGAGCAGCAGTGGCATAGCACAAAATAATGGCACCGATGATCTTAAAAACTTCATGATCAAAAACAATGGTGCTTTGCTTTACCAGCAATTATTTAATGGCAAAATTATGGCAATGGTTCAACCCCCGCATATTGAAGGTTATGGGGAAAAGAAAGAACCACATTTCCTCGAAATCGTAACACCCGGCGAAATATCGACCTCCTTAATTTATCAGCATGTGGAAAGCCTACTTGATATCATTACTGAATGGGAAGACTTTGACGATGATAGTCCGCAGAAAAAAACAGCTTTCCAACCAATCGGGTTTCAGCATACATTGAACCCGGAAAAAGCTAATTGAATAAATAGAGATATAAATAATTTTGATATCGGATAATGTTGCATTCATACAGAATAAAAATAGAAATCCATCAAAGGCAGAAATGACTAACTTAGAAATCAAAATATTCAGTATGCGATTCTTATTTGTGCTGCTGCTACAAGCCATTATTTTGATTTCTTTTGCACAATTACAGCCAATTACTTATGGTGCCTATCATTGGAACGCATTGCCGGTAAAAAAAGATAAACAAAGAGAAACCCGGAAAATTGCGGAAGGCACTACCAATGAATTTGCCTATTTTGAAATACATGCCACCACACAATATAAAGGCGCTATTCCCCAGCCACCACATATGCAGGATAGTATTGAAGAACTAATCATAGTTAAAGAAGGCACACTTGCCTGTTCTATTGGTAACAAATCAGCAATACTAGGCAAAGGAAGTGTGTTATTGATACCACCGAAAGAGATGATGACTTTTGAAAATGCAGGGGACGGCCCGGTCACTTACTATGTACTAATGTTCCGTTCTAAAAAATCAATGAATATGGAACGAAGCAAATTAGCTGGTGGCACTATGCTCATAAACTATGATTCACTGACTTATAAAGAAGTGAATAGCAGAGGAACACGGAAGTATTTTGATAGGCCAACAGCTATGTGTGAAAAATATGAAATGCATACGACACACCTGAAAGAAAAAGGGCCAAGTCATGCACCCCACCAACATGTAGACACTGAGATTATTTTAATGATTGATGGCAACTCCGAAATGATGATTGAGGGAAAAACATTTTCTGCCGGCCCCGGTGATTTATATATTATAGAAAGTGGAAAATTCCACGGAATCAGTAATGCTGCAGATAGCCCCTGCAATTATTTTGCATTTAAGTGGAAATGATCATTGATTTTACAATTAAGCAGTAAGGAATTTTTAATTATTATCAAAGGCATCGTACTTAAATACTTTCCAGAAAAAATTCACAGCTTCCAGCACTTCTTCCTCCGATTTATTCTGGGTATTTGTAAGGGGAATTTTACGACGGAAGCCATCATTAATACCAACTTTTCTGTATTCAACTACTAAAACAAAATTGTCCTGGATACTGGCCACTCGTTCTTTTTGTGAAATATAAACTTTGAGCAGATGTGACCAATCTGTAATCAATTTCTCATCCTGGTAAATTCCTTTTTTATTAATCCGGATATAAATCCTGTTGTTCTTCCCTTTTCTTAAAAATAAAATAGCCGGAGCAAGGGCAATCAGGAAAATAAAACTCATATAAGTAAGCTGTTGAAAATGATGCAATATTGCATCAATCAACCCATATAAAAATAGAAGGAAGAAAAGGGAAGCCAGTATATAAACCAATACTTTATCCTCCCCGACTAAAAACTCCTCGTTCTTATTTAAAGAAACTTTTACCATATTTATTTAAAAAATATATCGCCATAAAATATCTCAGCAATTTCGTGAATTTACTATTTCTTTTTAATGTATTCAGCCAGGTTTTGTTGATTATTACCAAGATCATAAATCTTTTAGTAATAAGAAATCTGAAGCAAAATAAATATGACTTCTTTCAGCTTTATTTGTGATTTCAGTCAATTGTAATATTTATTAATAATACTACACTTTGTCAAAAATTAATTTATGAAAAAGCTATTAACCATTATGCTCTTCTCTTATTTAATTTTAGCCTGTAACAATAACAGTAAAAAAGAAGAAGACAAAAGTAAAACATCTACTGAGAATTCCACAGCAACAGAAGGGAATGACAATATCATAACCAGTGACGAAAATACTGTCAATGCCCAATTATCTGAGGGAAGATTTGGAATAAAATCAGCCAAAGTAGTTACCCGTACTACATTGCCTAATAATATGGGGTATACAGTTTCAACCATGTACTTTGTTGATCACGGGAAAACAAGTCTCACAGAAGTCGTAACTAATCTTAAAATGCAAGGGGCAAAATCAACACCTAAAAAATACACTCTTCATAAAGATTTTGATATGTATTCCTGGGAAGAAGGTGAAAAATCCGGGAAAAAGGTGAATTTTTCACATGCAAAAGATTTGAGCAATATGGACTTTGAAAAAATGCCAGTTGATGTGCTGGAAGAAATGAAAGTTAAAAAGGGAGGAACAGAAACATTTCTTGGCCGAACCTGCGATGTACTTGAAATGAACAGTGAAGTAACAGGAAAAGGAAAATTGCTGACATGGAAAAACATTCCCATGTTCTCTGATATGCTTACAATGGGAATGAAAGTAGTTGCTGAAGTTACAGAACTGATAGAGAATCCGGAATTGGAACCTGCAATATTTCAGTTACCGGAAGGAGTTGAATTTAAAGAAATCACAATGCCAAAAAATCTGAAGGAATAAGATTATTAATTCTGATTTTAGATTATAATGCCAGTTTGACTTAAATAAAACGACCATCAGACTGAGCCTGACAATATACTGACAGTGTTGTCGTAGGTTGATTCATAAGGCTTCGATAAATTCAACCTGGCATTTCCAATAGATTTACGTAAAAGCCTAACTGGAATTACTTGTATTTAGGGATAAATAGTTTAGGCAGCACACTTTAAGTTTAATATGTGCTGCCTATTTAAAAGAATTCCAAAGCAAACAATTAATACTTTGGCTTTAATCCAATATGATAAAACATGAAGCTCCATTTGTCTGCTTCCTCTTCAATAATTTGTTGTGTACTTTTTCCGGCTCCATGACCGGCCTTTGTTTCTATACGGATAAGTACCGGGTTGCTACCCTTTTGATTTTGCTGCATTGTAGCAGCAAACTTAAAAGAGTGAGCAGGCACTACCCTGTCATCATGATCAGCAGTGGTAACCATAGTTGCCGGGTATTGCGCCGACTTTATATTATGCAGAGGCGAATAACTATATAGGTATTCAAACATTTCCTTACTATCTGCAGAAGTACCATAATCGTACGACCAACCAGCACCGGCAGTAAACTTATGATAGCGTAACATATCCAAAACACCTACTGCCGGGAATGCCACTTTACACATATCAGGCTTCTGGGTTATACATGCCCCAATTAATAGCCCACCATTACTGCCACCTTCAATAGCCAGCATATCACGGGAAGTATATTTATTGTCAACTAAATATTGAGCAGCAGCCATAAAGTCATCAAACACATTTTGCTTTTTTGTTTTTATACCGGCATTGTGCCAGTCTTCACCATATTCACCACCACCTCTGATGTTGGGCACAGCATATACACCACCGTTTTCCAGTAAAATTATGTCTGAGGTGTTAAAATATGGTGTAAGGCTAACACTAAAGCCACCATAACCATAGAGCAAGCAGGGATTTTTGCCATTTAGTGTTATCCCTTTTTTATAAGTTATTATCATTGGAATCTTAGTACCATCTTTTGAATTATAAAATACTTGTTTAGATTCAAATTCGGAGGAATTAAACTGCACTTTTGGTTGCTTGTATATTTCCGTTTTGCCACTTGCAATATTTAACTTATAAATAGTAGCCGGGTTAATATAAGAAGTAAATACAAAATAAGTTTCCTTCTCTTCTTTCTTTGCAGAAAAACCACCTGCAGTGCCTAAACCTGGCAATTGTATTTCTCTAATTTGTTTACCGGTTTTATCAAATTGATACACCTTGTTTACTGCATCTTTCAGGTAAGTGCAATAAAAAGTGCCACCGGCAACGGAGATACTCAATACTTCTGGTTTTGCTTCAATAATTGTCTTCCAATTTGCAGGTTTTGGATCGGCAAGTGGTGCTGCAATTAATTTATTCGTTGGCGCAACTTTATCTGTCTGTATATAAATATAATTATCATCCACATCCACCACATTATGGGTGTTTTTCATATCCTGTACAACCGGTATTACAGGACTATTGGGTATACTCAGGTTTTGTATATAGATGGTATTGCCATAGGTTTCATTGGCAGTACTGATTATCAGCCATTTTTCGTCCTCGCTTAAATAACCCCATATATAACGTACGGGAGTTGCATCCATACCAAATACCAATACATCATCTTTTTGGGAGGTGCCCAGTTTATGATAATATAATTTATGATTTTCATTTTTTGCAGAAAGCACACTTCCCTTTGCTGACTGCTGATAGCTGCTGTAATAAAATCCATCATTACCTCTCCAACTGGCCCCACTGAATTTAGTTTGCAGTGTATCACCTGTTTGCTTTTTGGATACTGCATCCATTACTACTAATTTTTGCCAATCGCTGCCACCTTCCGAAATATTGTAGGCTGCCATGCTACCATCTTTCGAAAAATTGATTCCGGCTAATGAAGTAGTACCATCTTCAGAAAAAGAATTAGGATCTAAAAAAAGCTCTGGTATATTTTTCTCATCTTCCTCCCTGTATAAAACACTTTGGTTTTGCAATCCGGAATTTTTAAAATAATACAGGTGTTTACCCTGTCTGAAAGGTGCAGAAAATTTTTCGTAATTGTATAAATTGCCGTAACGTTTTTTTATAGCTTCCCTGAAAGGAATTTTTGCAAGATAGTTTTGTGTTACTTCATTCTGACTTTTAACCCAGGATGAAGTAGCATCACTGGTATCATTTTCGAGCCAGCGGTAAGGGTCGGTTACAATTGTACCAAAATACTCATCTTTTATGGTGGAATCTTTTGTGGTGTTGGGATATTTCACATCAATAGGGTTGTAAGTTGTTAAAGAGGGCTGCTTTTTATTATTGCAGGAAAAAAATATAATAATAAAAACTGTCAGAATTGTTAATCGTTGCATTGTTTAAAAATTTCAGTTAAGATATAAACAATTTGCAGTATTTAAATGGTTTCGGATGTTCTTATAATACTAAAAGTAAAAAAACCAAAAAATCAAGATGATGTTGTAACTTTAATAACATACTTGCTGTATGAAAAGGGCTCGGTATTTCAATATTATTGTTCGACGATTCTGCCTTTATAGCATCTGTTTATGGGCTATATGCCTGTGTTATTACAACAGCCATGCACAATCTTGTCCACCAAATATTGATTTTGAAACAGGGACTTTTAATGGCTGGACTTGTTTTATCGGGTCAACAGCTGAAGTAAGTAGCCAAAATGTAATTACTTTATATGAAAGCGGGCCGGTTCCGGGCAGGCATACAATGTACACGGCAAGCCCTGTAATCGAACGGGATTACTATGGAAATTTTCCGGTACTTTGTCCAAACGGAAGCAAACATTCAATCAGACTGGGTAATAATCTTCCAGGGACAGAGGCGGAAGGAATTTCCTATGAATTTACTATTCCGGCTAACAGAGACTACTATACGCTAATTTACTATTATGCCGTTGTTTTCCAGGATCCCGATCATACTCAAGCTCAACAACCACGGATGGAGATAGAAATAACCAATGTTTCTGATAATAAAATTATAGACTGTTCATCTTTCACTTTTATACCAAACGGTTCTCAACTTCCTGGTTTTTTTGAATCACCTATTCACCAAGATAACACAACTATCTGGTGTAAAGACTGGACTGCTGTCTCAATTAATCTTGATGGTAATGCCGGTAAAACAATCAGGCTTACTTTTAAAACGGCAGATTGCACTTTCAGAAGACACTTTGGCTATGCTTATATTGATATTAACTCCGAATGCAGCAGCGAAATTGAAGGTGCCACCTACTGTCCCGATGATACTGCAGTCCAAGTTACAGCACCATATGGTTACCAATCTTATACATGGTACAATAATAATTTTACACAAATTCTTGGCAACGAGCAAACCATCACCTTCGCACCACCTCCTTTGTTGGGTACCAACATTGCTGTCCAAATAGTACCTTATAATGGCTATGGTTGTATAGATACATTATATGCCAGGCTTAATGATACATTGACAGTAAAGGCCAATGCAGGAAAAGATATTACTTCCTGTAATAATAACCCGGTTCAGATAGGTGTTATCCCCAAACCCGGGTTAGTATATAGTTGGAGTCCCACAACCGGATTAAACAATCCGTTAATAGCTAATCCCTATGCAAATCCGGAAACAACTACCAGTTATTATCTAACTGCCCGCAACTCCGGAGGTGGTTGTGCCAACATAGATACGGTTGTAGTGAAATCAATCGTGTTAGACCGTTTAATGCAGCTAAAAGGAAAAGCTCTTTATTGCGAAGGATTTGGCGATAGTTCCATATTAAAGGTTTCATTAGCAGACAGTATTCAATGGTTTAAGAATGATGTAGCAATTCCCGGTGCCAATCAAACTGAATATAAAGCAACAAAAACAGGCTCCTACCATGCGGTACTGATTAGCAGGGATGGTTGCAGTACCACAACAATTAAACAGGATATTCTTATTGAAAAAGCAAGGGTTGGAATCACCTACCCTTTGCAATTTGCTGTTATTAATATACCACTTCCATTACAAGCAAGACAGTTTGGCGAAACAGCCATTTGGAGTCCGGCATCAAATTTAAACAACCCGGAAAGTTATACTCCCATTTTTAAAGGTTCTGAAGA
>JBARSW010000537.1:0-2104 GCA_049644925.1 Chitinophagaceae bacterium
CATGGTAACTTCAGCACCCATACTTACGGCCAGCTTTACTGCCATATGACCAAGGCCACCAAGTCCGAGAATACCAACCCGCATGCCTTTACCTACTTTCCAATGACGAAGCGGAGAATAAGTAGTGATACCGGCACATAACAATGGTGCCACACCTTCCAGGGGTAATTTATCAGAGATATGCAAAACAAAATCTTCGTGTGCTGAAATGGATTTGCTATAACCTCCATAGGTATTACCGCTGCCATCTCTTTCCTGTCCGTTATAACTGAAAACAGCACCCTCATTGCAGTATTGTTCCAATCCTTCTTTACAGTTGTCACACTCTTTGCAACTATCCACCAGGCAGCCAATTCCGGCGAGGTCACCAACTTTGAATTTTTTTACATGGGCTCCAACTGCGGTAACACGGCCAACAATTTCATGGCCGGGTACTATAGGATAAACGGTCATGCCCCAATCGTTGCGGGCAAAATGGAGGTCGCTATGACAAACACCGCAATAGATTATCTCAATCTGTACATCATGTGGTTTGGGATCTCTTCTTTCCAGTGTCCATGGTTCCAGTGGTGTTATGGCGCTATGCGCAGCGTAAGCTTTTGTTGAAGGCATAATAGTTGGTTTTATTTTAGTAAATATAGTTTAATGCAAAAGCAACGGTAAAATTTTCTGAATAAGTAGAAAGGTATGGGAATTATCAAAAAAGTATTTCTGTTTTTATCTGTGGAAGTATCTGCAAGTCTTTTGAAATACAGGATATATGAAGTTATAACTTTTTATAACAATAAACGATGACAACTATCAACTTCCTTTTGGTTTTTTATCATTTAACATGGACAGGGTAGTTTCATAAATTAGACAGGTGAATGTAAAAGATTGATTCAGTCTACGGGACAAATCATCTTGTTTTTTTAAGGGGATCGGTTACATACATTCACGGAGGCAGTAACAAGTTCATGTTCACCATGGTGGACTAACCTGTACATGAAGCCTGAATGGACAGTAAAGACTGTCAACGATTATTATTTCAGGAAAAACCAAATACCGAAGGGGGTGTTTTCAATGGTACAGGATTCAGGGAGATATAATTTTTGAGGACACTGGGTGATATGAATGGACCTCCCGGCCTGTAAGCCGGGAGGTTTTTTATGACTTCTTTGGTTGAAATGTATTACTCAGAAAAAGGCCCGGACCTCCGGGGTAAATATTTTTATCCCCCGTCTTCAATTATTGCTTTTTTTCATCTGCATTTTTTAAAAAAGGTTTCAACAGATCAATCGGAACAGGGAAGATGGTAGTTGAATTATTTTCTGTTGCAATCTCTCTCAACGTTTGCAGGTAGCGGAGTGTTAAAGCGCTGGGCTGACCTGCCAGTATTTCGGCAGCATCTGCCAATCGTTGCGATGCCTGGAATTCTCCCTCGGCTGCAATCACTTTACTCCGGCGTTCTCTTTCTGCTTCAGCTTGTTTGGCCATGGCCCGTTGCATTTCCTGCGGCAAGTCTATTTGTTTTACTTCCACATTAGAAACTTTTACTCCCCATGGCTCTGTTTGTGCATCGATGATCTGCTGTAGTTTGTGATTAATCTTTTCCCGTTGTGACAACAGGTCGTCGAGCTCCGATTGACCTAACACACTCCGCAGGGTTGTTTGCGAAATCTGCGAAGTGGCCACCAGGAAGTTTTCCACTTGTACAATAGCTTTCTGTGGTTCTATTACCCGGAAATACACCACCGCATTTACTTTAATGGAAACATTATCCTGTGTAATGATATCCTATGGTGGTACATCCATCACTACCGTTCGAAGACTAACTTTTACCATACGGTCTATAACAGGTATTAACAGAATTAGGCCTGGTCCTTTTATACCATCTCCGCCAATCAGCCGGCCCAGGCGAAAAATTACACCCCGTTCATATTCCCGCAAAATGCGGATAGCACTGGCCAGGATGATGACAACAAAGACAATAATCGCAACAAGAACTGATGGGAAATTTTCCATTATTTTATTTTTAAGGGTTATTTAAATTCTTTCTACAAATAATTTCAAGTCCTTCATTTTTATGATACGTACTTTTTCTCCCTCCTTGATGGTGCCCGAC
>JBARSW010000538.1:0-4206 GCA_049644925.1 Chitinophagaceae bacterium
AGCATAAAATAATTTTTCATGGCAAAAGAGCCGATACCATTGTAAAAGGAATGCTCCAACACAGCCGTAGTAGCAGTGGCGCAAAAGAACCAACAGATATCAATGTGCTGGCAGATGAATATCTACGACTAGCTTACCATGGCTTACGGGCTAAGGATAAAAGTTTTAATGCAACCATGAAAACAAATTTTGACGAAAGCATTGGAAACATCAATATCATTCCGCAGGACATAGGCAGGGTTATTCTCAATTTAATTACCAATGCGTTTTATGTCGTAGATGAAAAGAAAAAATCAGGTCCCGATAGCTATCGGGGTGAAGGTTACGAACCAACTGTTTCAGTTAGTACAAAAAAAGTTAGTGACAAAGTAGAAATAAGGGTAAGTGATAATGGCAATGGCATTCCCCAAAAAGTTTTAGCTAAAATATTCCAACCATTCTTTACAACTAAGCCAACTGGACAGGGAACAGGTTTGGGTTTATCGTTAAGTTATGACATTGTAAAGGCACATGGTGGAGAGTTAAAAGTAGAAACAAAAGAGGGAGAAGGGTCTGCATTTATTATTCAATTACCCGTATAGATATTTATGTTTAAAAGATGCTTTTATATTACCTATTTTATTTTCCTGCCAACATTCTGCTTAGCACAGAACAAGCAATTAATTGATTCAGGCGAACCCAAAACAATTGCTGACCTTAAGCAACAGCTTATCCTGGCAAATGATGATTCAAGCAGGATATTTATTATGGAAGGTCTTGGTTTTTACTATGAAGTTTTAAATGCTGATTCATCATTAAAATATACACAGGCTGCATTAGCTTTTGCAAAGGAACGTGGATATGCCTGGGGGGAAGCAAGGCTAATGGCAAGTTTAAGCAGTGTATTGCGCCAGCAAGGAAAATTTGCCGAAGCGCTGGAGTTACTTTTTAAATCGCTTAAAATTGCACAGGAAAATAATCTTACTTATGACATAGCGAGGGCTTACAGAAGGTTGGGACTTGTATATTTTGATCTGGATAATTTTCCAAAAGCAGTAACCAATTTCTTGGAGGCAGCAGAAATAGATGAAAAAATTGCAAATAAAAAAAGTGCTGCGATAGATCATGTAATGCTCGGTGATGCTTATGAGAAAATGGATAAATTAGACTCTGCGGCATTTCATATTGATATTGCTTTTAAACAAAAAGATGCTCTGGATTTGACAGAGCCGGATATTAATAACATACATGGAAATATTCAGGTTAAAAAGGAGAACTACGATCATGCGTTGATTTTTTATAAAGAAGGTTTTAAACTTGCTCAAAAAAATAATGACTTAGTAGCCTCTTCTAAAATTTGTACTGGCCTCTCTGTTTTATTTATGAAAATAAATAAAAGAGATTCTGCAATTTTCTATGCGTTAAAGGGATTTGAATATGGGCAAGAAGCCTCATTCAAAAAAGGCATTATACTTACGGGAGGTTTACTCTCCCAATTATATGACTCCGTAAAGCCTGTAGAAGCGCTGAAATATTTTCGAATTGCTGCCAATGCAAAAGATAGTTTATTTGGCATGAATAATATTCAGACAATCCAGGACCTTGTAGCAAAAGAAGAAGCCAGGCAAAAGGAACTGGAAGATGCACGGATATCTTATCGAAACAAGTTAAAAATATATGGACTTGTAACAGGGTTAGCAGCTCTCCTGATTATTGCATTCATACTTTATCGAAATAACAGACATAAACATAAAGCAAATGTATTATTGCACCTGCAAAAAGAAAAAATTGAAGCCACATTAAATGAACTTAAATCAACCCAATCCCAACTCATCCAATCAGAAAAAATGGCATCGCTGGGTGAACTTACCGCAGGTATTGCTCATGAAATTCAAAATCCTTTAAATTTCGTCAATAATTTTTCGGAGGTGAATTCTGAATTAATAGGAGAACTGAAAGAAGAATTATCAAAAGGAAATATTGATGAGGCTAAAACAATTGCTGATAATATTGATGAGAACGAACATAAAATTATCTTTCATGGTAAAAGAGCCGATGCCATTGTAAAAGGAATGCTGCAACACAGCCGTAGCAGAAGTGGTGTAAAGGAACCAACAGATATCAACGTTTTGGCAGATGAATATTTACGGTTAGCCTATCATGGACTTAGAGCAAAAGACAAATCATTCAACGCCACCATGAAAACGGACTTTGATGAAGAAATTACTAACATCAATATCATTCCGCAGGATATAGGAAGGGTGATTCTTAATTTAATAACCAATGCTTTTTATGCGGCCCCCCTGCCTCCCGAAGGGGGGTTCCCTGACCCTGATTATAAACACAACCCTACTATTTGGGTGAGTACAAAAAAGGTTGGTGATAAAATTTTCATTAGCGTAAAGGATAATGGTCCAGGTATTCCACAAAAAATATTAGATAAAATATTTCAACCCTTCTTTACCACCAAACCAACCGGCCAGGGAACAGGTTTGGGTTTATCATTAAGTTATGACATTGTAAAGGCACATGGCGGAGAATTGAAAGCAAACAACAATGAAGATGGTGGCGCAGAATTTATAATCATTTTACCTATAAACACTTAAATTCAACAAATGAAAATTTTAGTAGTCGATGATGAAAAAGATGTTCAAACCCTTTTTGAACAACGGTTCCGGAAAGAAATTAAAAATGGAGAAATGTCTTTTGATTTTGCCTTCTCCGGCGAAGAAGCCCTTACTTATCTGAATCAGCATGAGCAGGAAGCTGTTTTGATTTTATCCGACATTAATATGCCGGGAATGAGTGGTCTTGAATTACTCGGTCAAATCAAACAGAAATTCCTGAAACCACCACCGGTAGTGATGATGATTACTGCCTATGGCGATGCCGAAAACAATAAAATCGCCAAAGAGCTAGGTGCCGACGATTTCCTTACCAAACCGGTTGATTTTACTTCATTAAAAGAAAAATTAAAAACTATTCATTAATGGCTAAAATACTTGTTGTAGACGATGAGGCTGATCTTGAAATGCTCATCAAACAAAAATTCCGGCAAAAAATACGGGAGCATCAGTATGAATTCCTGTTTGCTATCAATGGCGTTAAAGCATTGGAGCAATTAGAACAGCATCTGGATGTAGATGTGGTACTGAGCGATATTAATATGCCAGAGATGGATGGGCTTACGCTGCTCACAAAACTTAATGAACAAAACGGGTTATATAAATCTGTTATCGTATCTGCCTATGGTGATATGGATAATATCCGCACGGCTATGAACCGAGGTGCTTTCGATTTTATTACCAAACCGGTAAACTTTGAGGACCTGGAACTGACGATGGAAAAAACAATAAAACATGTTAACCAGTTACGGGAAACATTGAAGGCTATCAAAGAAAACAATATCCTTAAGATGTATGTGGATGAAACAGTGCTGAATTTTATGGGAGGAAGGGAATTTGAATCCTCATTAATTGCCAATGAAACACTGGAAGCCTCCGTTGCTTTTTTTGACATTTGCAGTTTTACTTCCATCAGCGAAAATGAATCACCGGACACAGTGGTTAAACTGCTTAATAATTACTTTGATGTGATGGTGAAAGAAATTATTGCACAGGGAGGCTATGTCGATAAATTTATCGGTGATGCTATCATGGCAGTTTTTCGTGGCGATTATCATTTGGACAGAGCTATTGACGCCAGCCTGGCTGTAAGAAAGAAAATAGAAAGTCTTCCTTCCATTCATGAACATGTTACATTTACACCAAAAGTTTCAATAGGTGTAAACAGTGGCGAAATGATTTCAGGAAATATCGGATCGGCCAGTCTTCGCCGCCTGGATTATACAGTGATCGGTGATGCAGTAAATATTGCACAGCGGTTACAATCTGCTGCCAAAGAAAATCAAATTATTATTAGTGAAAGTTCTTATGAAAAGATCAAAGAATCCTTCCACTGTAATAAAGTTGGCGAAGTAATACTGAAAAACAAAACCAATCCGGTAATAATCTACGAAGTACTGGACTAGCATTAAAAAGGGGTAATTCCTGTTACGGAATTACCCCTGAATTTTAATAACCTGTTGCTTATTTTTTATAAATAGCCTCAGGGATTTTTCTTTGGACATGTATTCATACCCACCAGTGTATAAAGTGGGCAAAAACTTACAACGCTGGTTAGTACAAAAACTCCACCCAGTATCACAAGGATCAATCCAAGTGTACC
>JBARSW010000539.1:0-2616 GCA_049644925.1 Chitinophagaceae bacterium
CTGAACCGCTAAACTATTCCTATCATTTTGAAACAGGAGATAAAGATTATGAACGCCATGGATATGGTGGCATCTGGGGCGGATTGCATTTAACAGCACATCATAATTTATTTGCACATTGTAATAACCGGAATCCCAGGTTCAATGGTATTCGTCATACACCAACTGAATTTGTAGATTACAGGAATAACGTAATTTATAACTGGGGTGGAAATACTATTTATGCCGGCGAAGGTGGCGATTACAATATCATCAACAATTACTTTAAATATGGGCCAAACACAAACAAAAACGTCCGCTACAGAATTGTAAATCCCGGAAGAAACGAAACGATTGGTTTTGGTAAGTGGTATGTAAGTGGTAATTATGTGGACGAAGCAAAAGATGTTACTCAAAATAACTGGCTGGGAATTGAAATGGGAAACGGCGGAACGGCAGATGACAAAAAGAATACAGTGATTGATAAACCTCATCCTGCTCTTGCAATTAACGAACAGGAAGCAAGGGAGGCTTATTTATTAGTTTTAAATTCAGTTGGAGCAAGTTTTAAAAGAGATTCACTGGATGAAAGAATAATAAATGATGTTAAAAACAGAACCGGTAAATTCATTGATGTGCAGGGCGGATTTCCCCATGGCACAGCTTATGAGTTAACGGTAAATGCATGGCCTGCATTAAATTCATTGCCAGCTCCTGCCGATACAGATAAAGATGGAATGGCGGATCAATGGGAAAAAGAAAACGGATTAAATCCTTCAGACGCTGCCGATGCTTCAAAAACAAATCTGCATAAATTCTATACAAATATTGAAGTTTATATTAATGGATTATTGAAAAGAAAAAGAATATTTGAATAATATAACACTTTACAAATAATTAATCAGCATGAGTAAACAAAACAAATACCTGTTGCCCTTTATACTTGTAACTAGTCTGTTTTTTTTATGGGCATTCCTGCATAATATTAACCCGATACTGATTCCGCATTTAAAAAAAGCCTGCCAGTTAACAGATACGCAGTCATCTTTTGTAGATATTGCTGTGTACCTGGCTTATTTCTCTATTGCCATACCGGCCGGATGGTTTATGCATAAATACGGTTATAAAAAAGGAGTACTGTTTGGATTATTATTGTATGGTGCTGGTTCTTTATTATTCATCCCGGCTGCCAATGGCAGGGAGTATTATTTATTTCTGGCAGCTCTTTTTATTGCAGCCTCCGGAGCCACATTTTTGGAAACAGTGGCAAATCCATATATCACTAAACTGGGGGAACCCGACACTGCAACACAACGGTTAAACTTTGCCCAGTCTTTTAATGGTGTTGGTGCTTTTATAGCACCGATAATTGGTGGACAAGTTATACTCTCCGGAGTGGAACATACAAAAGAAGAATTGCAAAAAATGGATCCGGCTGCTTTAAGTAATTACCTGAACGGGGAAGCAGCCACTGTTAAAATTCCCTATCTCGTTATCGGTGCAATTGTATTTGTTTTAATAGCCTTATTTTTTGTTACCAAACTTCCGGAGATAAAGGAAAAAGATGAGAAGTCATCTAAATTCTCTTTTGCCGTTTTCCGGCATAAGCATTTGGCATGGGCGGTTATAGCACAATTCTTTTATGTAGGAGCACAAACATGTGTGGGTAGTTTTTTTATTCGCTTTACCCGATATACCGAAGAACTTCCTGAAAAAAGAGCTGCTTTTATTTGGGGCTCTATTGCAATGGTTGGTTTTATGGTTGGTCGTTTTTCCGGAACTTTTTTAATGAAATTTATCAAACCGGCTAAGTTACTGGGTATATATGCTCTTATTAATATCCTGTTACTGTCTGTAGCTATACTTACAAAAGGAAATATACCTGTGTATGCAGTAATGGCGGTGCCTTTCTTTATGTCAATCATGTTTCCTACCATATTTGCTATGGGTATTTCAGGCCTGGGAGAAGAAACCAAAATTGCTTCTTCGTTTATTGTAATGGCAATTGTAGGCGGTGCTATTTTCCCTTACTTGATGGGAAGAATATCGGATGCTACCGGGGGGAATATCCAACTGGCATATATTGTTCCAGCACTGTGCCTTGTCGTTGTTGCCCTCTTTGCCTATAAGTTCAGAAACCTATTTGCAGACACCACTTCAACACACTAACAATGAAACAATTTTGCCTTGCACTGGATTTAAAAGATGATGATTTACTGATAGCGGAATACGAAGCCTATCATCGGTCTGTTTGGCCGGAAATATTAGCAAGTATAAAAAATGCTGGTATTGAACAAATGGAGATTTATCGCACCGGTAACAGACTGTTCATGATAATAATTGCAACGGATGATTTTAGTTTTGAAAAAAAATCGGTAGCCGATGCTGCTAATGAAAAAGTGCAGGAGTGGGAGCAATTGATGTGGAAATACCAGCAGTCGTTGCCCGGTAGTAAACCTGGTGAAAAATGGATATTGATGGAAAAAATATTCTCACTTCATTGATATAACTATGTTTAGCCTGAAAGATAAAACAGCAATTGTTACAGGTGGCGGAAGCGGAATTGGAAAAGCTATTGCCAAACTTTTTGCCCGGCAAGGGGCTGCAGTGTATATCCTCGACTTTGATGAAAAAGGC
>JBARSW010000540.1:0-5636 GCA_049644925.1 Chitinophagaceae bacterium
GAGCATGGTTACCTACAATCATCATCTCTACTTCTTCATAGTTCAACCCTTTTTCTTTAAAGCAGTTCATAATCTGAAAACCTGTTTCATATTCATAGTTTCCCTGAATCATTTCATCACTCATGGGCGGGGCACAAGGAATATCAACTGTATTATGGTCGGCATGTGTAGTGCCATAAATGGGAATATCTCTTAAAGACTGCGCCCAGGCAGTGGCATAAGTTGAATGGGTATGTACAATGGCACCTATCTTTTCCCAGTACTTATAAAGAACGGCATGTGTCTTTGTATCTGACGAGGGACGTAAATCACCTTCTAAAATGTTGCCATCAAAATCTACAATTACCATTTTTTCAACAGTTAAATTTTCATAAGGTACTCCACTGGGTTTTATGGCAAATACATTATTATTTCTGTCTGCCACACTTACATTACCAAATGTAAACAGTACTAAATCCAACTCGGGTAATTGCATATTTGCCCGGTAAGCTTCTTCCTTTATTTTTTGATAGGTGTTCATGAAATTATTTTGATTTGTAAAATTTACGTTTAAATCTCAGCAACAAAGTTCCCGGGACGGATGTAATCAATTCATTGGTGAAATGTTATACCTGCTTTTCTAAAAATGCTCCCAACTTTTTATACTTCTTGTATCTTTTTTTATAAAAACTAATTCTTTTCTTGTTTGGAATATAGGTTTTATCGAATCCACTTCCCATGGCAGACATGGCATCTTCCACTTTATCATAAATACCTGCGGCGGTGGCAGCAAACATAGCTGCACCAAGGGCACAGGTTTGTTCACTTTTATGAATGCGAATGGGCATGTTCATAACATCTGCCATCATTTGCATGATGAATGGAGATTTTTTTGCAACACCACCAAGGCCAATCAACCCTTTTACAGGGATGCCCTCCTGCACAAATCTGTCAACAATTGCTTTTGCTCCAAAACAGGTTGCTTCTACCAATGCATAGAATATTTTTGGTGCATTACTGCCAAGGCTTAAGTTTGTTATAGCTCCTTCCAGTAACTGGTTAGCATCAGGAGTGCGGCGGCCATTCATCCAGTCGATAGCTAATACGGCATCATCCTCTAACGGCAATGCTGCAGCCTGCGCAGAAAGTGTTGTAATTAGTTTATCGCTTATTTCCAGTTGTAGTTTTTCGGCAGTTGCATTATCAATTACTGATGAGTCAGTTAATAAATTTTTTGTTGGCCATTCCAATACCGATTTAAACCAGGCGTAAATATCACCAAAGGCAGATTGTCCGGCTTCCAGGCCTACCATACCGGGTATAACGGAGCCGTATACCTGCCCACAAATACCATTAATGCATCGGCCTTGAATATCACTGGCGGGAGCCACTATCATATCGCAGGTAGAGGTACCCATTACTTTGCTGAGATGATAAGGTTCTATTTGTCCGCCTACAGCACCCATATGTGCATCAAAAGCTCCTACGCCTATTATTACATCGGGTTGCAATCCTAATCGCTCCGCCCATTCTTTTGATATAGGGCCGGCCTGTTTATCAGATGTGTATGTTTTGGTAAATAATTTTTGAGTAAATCCATCCAGTACAGGATCAAGTGTTACAAAAAATTCATTGGGAGGGAAACCTCCAAATTCTGCTGCCCATAATGCTTTATGACCGGCACTGCAAACACTGCGTTTCATTTGTTTTACATCTTTTCCCCCGGTTAGCAGAAAGGGAATCCAATCGCAATGTTCTACCCAGGAAGCGATATTGTTTTTTATTTTTTCATCTTCTCTTAGTACATGCAGCAGTTTTGCCCAAAACCATTCCGATGAATAAATACCACCAACATACTGCAGATAATTAACAGGAAATTTTGTGGCATGTGCATTAATTTGTGCCGCTTCATTTACTCCTGTATGATCTTTCCACAACACAAACATGGCATTGGGATTATTTTCAAACTCAGGTAACAATGCAAGTGGGGTTCCGGCAGCATTTACTGCCACAGGAGTGGAGCCGGTGGTATCAACCGAAATGGCTTTTATATTTTCAGCAACAGCAGGCCCTGCTTTCTGTATGCAGGTTTTAATGGTATGTTCCAGTCCTTCTATATAATCCAGGGGGTGCTGGCGAAACTGATTTGTGGCCACATCACAATAAAGACCTTCTTTCCAACGGGGATAATTAAATACAGCAGCTGCGATTTCGTCGCCTGTGTTGGCATTAACAATAATGGAACGGACGGAGTCAGTACCGTAGTCAACTCCGATTACAAATTTTTCATTTTTCATATGCAACGTATCGGTTTAGGTGTCAAAATAACACTTATTCTAATGGCAACAAAAAAAATTATAATAATTCGTTAGGATTGGGGATAAATCGGAGGATATGGTGGAAATTTGTTTTATAGTGTTTTTTATCAAGTTTATAGTAAAAAGCACCTTTTTTGGAACTTTCTTTTTCTTTTTCATTCAGCTTTTGAATCAGACCGGTAGAGAGTATTTTCCGGGAAAAGTTTCTTTTATCAAATGATGTTTGATATACCTCTTCAAATAATCCCTGTAATTGGGGAAGGGTAAATTTTTCAGATAGAAGTTCAAATAGTATAGGATGGAGGGATGCTTTATATTTCAGTTTGGCCTTGGCCATTTGCACCATTTCATTATGATCGAAAATGAGTTTGGGGTGTTTTTTTAACGGGAACCATTCTGCATGAAATTCAGCACTTAATTGTGCTTTGTATTTGGTTAAATCAAGTAAGGAAAAATAAGTAACCGAAATGGTTCTTTCTATAGGATCTCTTAAAGTATCACCAAAGGTGTGCAACTGTTCCAAATAAACTTTTTCAAGGCCGGTAAGTTGCAGCAATACCCTGTTCGCAGATTCTTTCAGACTTTCTCCCCGCTGAACAAATCCACCCATAAGGCTCCATTTGCCGATTTCAGGTTCAAGTCCCCTTTGTATAAGTAATATTTTTAGTTCATTGCCATCAAAACCAAAGATGATACAATCAATAGCTACCAGTATTCTGATTTGTTTGGAATATTTGTTCATAGTTGCAACTGGTTAATTTACCGGGATGAAGAATTAAAATATTAATTGCAGGAAGTCATGTTGAATGTGAATGTATTAAAAATCTGAATACCAAACAATAACTGTTAAATTGACAGTTAATAGAAATTTGTATATTGCAATACTATTTTTATTAAAACTTGTCAAAATGAATAAGAAATTATTTTACACAGCTGCCATTAGTTTATTTATTATATCCTGTAATAATAACCCTGCAGAAAAGAAAGATATAGCTGCTGATTCAACTGCCAACGGCAAAACAGCCGTATTGCCTTTAAAGGAGAAATTTGATACAGTTGTTGATGGTAAAACCACGACATTGTTTTACCTGAAGAATAAGAATAACCTGAAAGCAGCAGTTACCAACTATGGCGCCAGGATGGTGGGTTTTTTGGTGCCCGATAAAAGCGGAAAGTTTACTGATGTGGTTATTGGTTTTGATAATGTAAAAGACTTTGTAACAGCAGAGGAAAGATTCTTTGGTGCTATTGTAGGTCGTTATGGTAATCGGATTGCCAATGGAAAATTTAGCCTCGATGGTAAAACTTACCAGTTGGATTTAAACAATGGACGAAATTCATTGCATGGCGGACGTACCGGTTTTCAGAGCAGGGTTTGGGATGCTGTTCAGCCAGATAGCCAGACAGTTGTTTTAACTTATGTTTCTGCTGATGGCGAAGAGGGCTATCCCGGTAAATTAACTACTATCGTAACTTATAAATTAACTGACGATAATGAGTTGCATATGAGTTATGAAATTACTACAGATAAAAAAACGGTAGTAAATGTAACTAATCATAACTACTGGAATCTGAATGGCGAAGGTAGCGGTACAATCAACAATCATGAGTTGATGATAAAGGCAACGAAATACACAGAAGTTGATTCAACATTGATTCCAACAATTATTTCTGCCGTTACCGGAACACCTTTTGATTTTACTTCTTTTCATAAAGTAGGGGAAAGAGTAGAGGCAGATAATATGCAATTAAAATATGGTAAAGGCTATGACCATAATTTTGTGCTGGACAAAGGAAGTACCACAAATCCGGAATTGATCGTAACAATAAAAGGAGATTTGTCAGGTATTGCAATGGATATTTTAACAACTGAACCTGCTGTTCAGTTTTATGGTGGTAATTTTATGGCAGCCAAACATACATTGAAGTCTGGTACAAAAGATGATTTCAGAACCGCATTTTGTTTGGAAACACAACATTACCCTGATAGTCCTAACCAGCCTTCATTTCCTTCAACAGTACTTGAACCAGGAAAAAAATATGTAAGCACAACAGTGCATAAATTTTATTCAAACTGATAGATTGATATTGAAAGAAATGACAGGCAATACTTTTAAGACATTCGAAGTAGCTCCTTGGGAAATGTCAGGCTGAGTATATCGAAGCCGGTAAATCACCCTTCGGTTAACTCAGGGCGACAATACCTTTTCAATGTCTAAATGGTGTAAGTATTAAATTAATGTATTACCTTAAATAGTTAATAGCCCATGAATGTGGGCTATTAATTTTAAAAATTAAATATTATGTCTGTTATACGAGTTGCAACAGTTGCAGATGCAGAAGGCATACTGAAAATTTATCAACCCTATATTGAAAATACTTCTATCACTTTTGATATAGAGGTGCCTTCCGTTACTTCCTTTGAAGAAAGGATCAACAAGTTCCTGGCTGATTGGCCATGGCTGGTGTACGAAGCGGATGGAATGATTGCTGGTTATGCATACGCTTCAGGTTATCGTGAAAGAAAAGCTTATCAGTGGTCGGTTGAATGCTCTGTATATGTGCATGATTATTTTCAACGGGAAGGAGTTGCCCTTGATTTATACAAAGCGTTGTTTCAAATTCTAAAAAAACAGGGGTTCCGCAATGTTTATGCAGTAATAAATTTACCTAATAAAAATAGTGTGGCTTTTCATGAAAGTTTTGGCTTTACTTACTTTGCTACTTATGAACAGGTAGGGTATAAATTAGGAAAATGGAAAAATGTAGGTTGGTGGAGACTGGTGATAAATGAATTCAACAATGAACCTGAACCACCTATACCATTTGCGGCTTTGGATAAAGAAATTCTGCCCGGTATATTTCAGGAATTTACGAAAAAATAAAATTCCGTATTATTTGTTCCTTTCTGTAAACAATTCTTTTATCAATCGTTTAACCAGTTAATAGATATTTCAGTATTTACTCCATACTTGCTGTTGCTATTTTCTTCGTGGCAACCTTCCCCGGATAAACTTCTAATGCCTGCTCCAAACAATCCATGGCGGCGTTTATCGCATCGAGATTCAGCACATAAGCCAGTCGCACTTCATTTTTACCAAGGCCGGGAGTTCCATAAAAACCAGTTGCAGGTGCCAGCATCACCGTTTCATTATTGTATTCAAATTCTTCTAATAGCCATTGACAGAATTTATCGCTGTCGTCAATGGGCAATTGTGCCATTGCATAAAAAGCACCACCAGGATTTGGACAAAAAACACCAGGCATTGCATTCAGGCGGCTAACTAATAAATTTCTCCGGCGCAGGTACTCCGCTTTAGGGGCATCAAAATAACTGGC
>JBARSW010000541.1:0-2264 GCA_049644925.1 Chitinophagaceae bacterium
TTTGCCTGGATGATTATAATGCCCCCGGTAAGTTGGGTAAAAGGAATTTTTGTCAATTGCCTGGAGGGCGGGTCTATAAATTCCTCCTGTGCATGCAAAGGTTTGCTGCACAATAAAACCAGTGAAACAGAAAGGAAGTGTATTAATCGCTTCATGCTGTACAACTTAACAAAGAAAAATGTTCTGGTGATTGTCCTTTTTCTGAATGATATGACAGTCGCTTTATTCAAAATGATGCAATACTAATAATTAACTATCTAAAATTACTTTAATACCGGCAGGTTTTACAACCACTCGTCAAATATTCTGTTATACAAATGTATCTTTACTGCTTCACCCCGCCCTGTCCTTAACCGGAGAGGAAAAACAGTCACCCGTTTATGGAGTTACAAAAGTTGTATGATAAGGCTTCCGGTTTTGAATTTCTTTCTGTAGAAGAAGGGGTTCATCTTTATTATCATGCACCACTGGCCGACCTGATGTTTATTGCAGATGAACTGCGTAAAAAACAAGTGCCGCATGGTAAAGTTACCTGGCAGATAGACCGAAATGTAAACACCACCAATGTCTGTATTGCCAATTGCAAATTTTGTAATTTTTACCGCATACCCGGACATGCCGAAGCATACATAACCGATATGCCCGCCTACCGGCAAAAGATAAATGAAACACTGAAGTATGGCGGCGACCAATTATTATTACAGGGAGGCCATCACCCGGAACTGGGTTTGCAGTTTTATGTGGACACATTCCGGCAGATAAAAAATGAATTTCCAACAATCAAATTGCATGCACTAGGGCCACCCGAAGTGGCACATATTACCAAGTTGGAGAAAAGCACCCATCATGAAGTGCTGAAAGCATTGAAAGAAGCCGGTATGGATTCATTACCCGGGGCAGGGGCAGAGATATTGATTGACCGTGTTCGACGATTGATCAGCAAAGGAAAATGTGGTGCACAGGAATGGCTGGATATAATGCATGAGGCACATAAACTGGACATTACCACTTCTGCCACTATGATGTTTGGCCATGTGGAAACCATTGAAGAACGGTTTGAGCATTTGGTTAAAATAAGAGAAGTGCAAAGAAGGAAGCCAGAACAGGCCAAGGGATTCCTTGCATTTATTCCCTGGACATTCCAGGATGCGGATACATTACTGGCAAAAATACGTGGCGTACAAAATCTCACCACACCGGAAGAATATATCCGCATGATTGCCCTCAGCCGCATCATGTTGCCCAATGTAAAAAACATACAGGCTAGTTGGCTTACGGTTGGTAAGCAAACAGCTTCTGTTTGTCTGCATGCAGGCGCCAACGATTTTGGAAGCATTATGATAGAGGAAAATGTGGTAAGTGCTGCCGGTGCCCCGCATCGCTTTACTTACAAAACCATACAAGATGCCATCCGTGAAGCCGGCTTTGAACCGCAACTGCGCAACCAGCAGTATGAGTGGAGAGAGCTGCCGGAAAGTATAGAAGAACAAATCATAAATTATTAACACAACCTATTACCCACTCACTACTCACTACTCCCCATTACCCATTCACTATGAATAAATCATTCAGCTGGTTCAGAAAAATTGCCTTTGCAGAAGGCGTTTCGTTTTTTGTATTACTCTTTATAGCCATGCCGCTTAAATATTTTGGTAACATGCCAAAAGCAGTAACCATAGTTGGCAGTTTGCATGGGGCTTTATTTGTTGCGTTTATGATCTTGGCTTATATGGTAAAAGAACAGTACAACAAACCGCTAAGCTGGGGGGTGAAAGCATTCCTTGCTTCTATTATTCCCTTTGGAACATTTTATATGGATAAAGAGTGGAAGAAGGAAGAGGAAGCCGCTTCCTTAACCAAATAGTCATACATTTTACTGTAATAGTTGGTTTATCAACAATCTTAAATGGGTTAGTACCTTTGCCAACCCACAGTCTCCATCCAATAAATCAAAATCGCTTTAAACAGCAATACTTTTACTAAATTTGTTGGTATAATGGCAGCTATAGACATAAAACCATTCACCAATGAGTTACCCAGCCAATTTGCAGACAGGGTTGGACAGATTTATGCTAAAACTGTTACGACACAACACAAAAAGGACAATGGACAGTTTCTAACTCCTACAGAAATTGCTCATTTCATGGCGGGACTCACCAAGCAAACAAAAGATAAATTTAAAATACTTGACCCAGGTTGCGGTACAGCCATTCTTTCAAGTTCACTTATTGAGACGCTTGCAAAACAGAATGACCATTTAAAAG
>JBARSW010000542.1:0-3126 GCA_049644925.1 Chitinophagaceae bacterium
GCCTGCAACTGCTGCACCAACAGGGCTTGCGCCAACATAAAGCTGGTAGTTAACACCTGTTTCAGAACCGCTTATCCAAACTGTTAATCCGCTACCACCTGTGCAGTAGCCACCACCACCAGTTACATTGAAGGCCGTTGATATTGGGTTTACTGTTCCACTTGCTGCAATGTTTTGTGAAGTGGCGCCAGTAGAAGAACAGACAATATTCCCAGCTGGTGTTCCTGATGCAGCGGAACTTAAACGAACATAAATGGGTGTACTATTAACAACACCACCAGTTGGAGTTAATGAAATACTACCAGCAAAACCACTTCCAGAAGTTTCAGAAACTTCAAATCCAGCAGGAGCAGTTACAATAAGGTTTGCTGTTAAAGCACCACCAGAAACTGAAAAAGATTGTTCTGAAGAAGGAGTTCCTGAACAGGTAATAAATGGTGTCAATGCACCTGAAGTAATTACAACAGGAGTACAGGTTGCTGAAATACTGAAAGCCCCCCCTGTAGTATTATACTGATGTACTAATATATAATAAGTTGTTCCTACAGTAGTTGCAAAACTAACCTGTGACTGTGTGCTACAAAAATCATCATTTCCAGTAACACATGTAAATGTGCCACAGCTACCGGTATAAACAGATAGTTTGGTATCAAATGAGGACCCACAAAGACTGATTGTTGCGGTGCCGCCATATCCATTTAAAGTATACCAGACACCAGGTTGTGTATTTGTAGTTGTGCAGGTTCCAGCATTATCAAATGTAGCACTTAAGGTTGTTCCAGTCAATGTTTGACCACAAGTAATAGAGATAGCACCAGCACATAAGTCATTTGCAGGTGGTGGCGGTGGTGTACAACTTGTACACTGAACAGTAGTTGTACGGCATGAACTTGCGCTACCACAGGCGGGAGTATTCCAATGTGCATATAATGTACCGGTAAAAGTATTGGAAAAAACTAATGGAGTTGTTCCAAACGCAACAACAGGTCCGTTTGAAGTTCCCGAATGAATTGTAATAAGATCAGTTGCAACACTACTAGTAAAGCTTAGAGTTTGCCCGGAAACCGCACCAGAAATAGTTGAATATTCACCCGCAAATGAGCAGGTGCTAATCGTTGTTGAAATCCCTGAAGCATTAATGGTTGCTGAACCAAAACTCGATGTATTGGTACACTGCGCAATTACTGAATGTCCAGTAAACAAAAACACCGTAAATAACAGCAAGTAAATTTTTCTCATAAAGCAGAGTTTGAAGTGGCAGAATTTAAACAGTTGATAGTTTCTCGGCATCTAAGATATTTCCTTTTTCCCTTTTAACAATTTTTTTCAGGCATATTTCAAAATAAATAATACCAGGCATTAATTTACACTAAATAAAAACCCGGAAAAGTTCCGGGTTTTACTAGATAAGAAGTTGAACTATTATTTTAGTTGTTTTAAAATTTCATTGATGGCCATATCCAGTTGCGGATCTTTACCATTCAGTTTATCATCAAAACTGTTTATAATAAGAATATCGGGTTGTACTCCGGTTTTCTCCAGATCATTTCCTTCCAGGCTATAACAGCCCCAGCCCGGCATCCGAACAGATGAACCATCTACCAAACTTACACCGCTGGTGAAAATAATCCACCGGTAAGTTCCGTTTCCAATAATTTTTCCAAGTTTTAAAGCTTTAAAACCCTGTGAAGTCATTTCCGCATCACTCAGCGATTGCTCATTGATCAGCAAAATGATGGGTTTATCACTGGGCGAAAAATTAGATTGAGGAGCCAGTTTTCCTTCCCGGTATTTCCATTGCAGGTAAGAACGCTGTGATAAAAATTTCAGCACTTCATCATGTACATTGCCCCCTGTATTGTAACGGAGGTCAACTATCAGGGCTTCTTTATTAATCAGTTCCTGTGTCATATCAATAATAAATTGATCCAGCTCCCCCGGTCCCATATTTTTCATATAACCATAGGCAATACGGTTTTTACTTTTTTCATCTACCCGTTGCTGGTTATTATCAATCCATTCATCATAGAGATTATTTGCCAAGGTTGCCTGCGGATGAATTTTTATTTCTACCGGTTGTCCGTTTCGGTTAAAAGTTAATTTCAATTCTTTGTCCAGTGAAGGCAGTGTGAAATAAAAGTTACGGTCTATTGAAGTAACTACCGTTTCCTCATTTACTTTCACCAGTATATCTCCGGGTTTAATGTCAATTCCTTTTCTGTCGGCAGCAGACCGTTTTACCAGGTATTTGACTTTGTATGGATTGTTATCCTCAAAAATAATTCCTGTTTCCATGGTACGGTTCTGCAAAGCAATCGTTTCATCATCACCCGATGTGCCAAAGCCCTGGTGCGATGAGTTTAATTCGCCCAGCATATCATTCAGCAGTAGCCGCATATCTGCCCGGTTGTTCAGATAAGGAATAAACTGCTGATAATATTCTTTCGTTTTCTTCCAGTTAATTCCATGGAAATCCTGGTCATAAAAACCTTCTTCCATCTGTGCCCAGGCTTCTTCAAACATCTGGCTGAATTCTTCTGATAAATTTCTGCGGAAAGTGTAACTGATACTGACCGGATCAATTTTATTTGCCTCCAGGTTTAACTTATTAATCGTTCCATTTGCCAGAACGTAGAACTTATCACTTACTTCTACGATATCGAAACTAAAACTGTTATCTGTACCGGCAATTTTTTCAGTTTTATTTTGTTCAAAAGGCTCAATTACAGTTTTCCAGAGAGCATTTCTGCCTTCACCATGATTACTGGTGTACAGCACCGTTGTTTTTTCCCCTTTTTGATAAACAGCCTGCAAAAACTGAGCTCCGGAAGAAGGACTGATTTGTTCCAGCCTTTCCATAATCAGATCCACATCAATTACAATAGTTTTGATTTCATTATTTGCAACAGGCGTAGCAGTTTTTTTAGTGGTATCTTTTTTCTCTTCTTTAAATAGCTCATTGTATTTATCCAGGCGATAAGGCTCATCCAGTTTTTCCAATGGAATCCGGTACACTTTTGCATTGGGCATTCCAAAAGGATACGCCGGTTTCAATCGTTGTGAAGTAATATAAATATATTTCCCATCTGGCGACCATAAAGGATCTGTTTCGGTGACACCTGTATT
>JBARSW010000543.1:0-1568 GCA_049644925.1 Chitinophagaceae bacterium
ATCTTGAACTGTCCATTAGTTTTCTTGGTGTTCCATCTGGTTTGCTGGTATCAAAATGAATTTCACCTGTAAAGCCTGTAACTTCTTTTACCATCAGAGCAAGTTCTTTTATAGTTACTTCTTCACCGGTGCCGGCATTCAGAAATAATTTTTCATTATACTGCTGTATCAGGAAATAACAGGCATCTGCCAGGTCATCCACATACATGAATTCCCGGAGTGGAGATCCGGTTCCCCAAATTTCAACAGTCGCTGCATTATTAACTTTCGCCTCATGAAACTTACGGATCAAGGCCGGGATTACATGAGAGTTTTGCAGATGATAATTATCTCCCTGCCCATAAAGGTTCGTCGGCATTGCAGCAATAAAATTGCAACCATATTGATCTCTGTACGCTTCACAAAGTTTTATACCTGCAATCTTGGCAATAGCATAAGGTTCATTGGTTGATTCGAGTAGCCCTGTCAGTAAGTGTTCTTCTTTCAATGGTTGCGGGGCAAGTTTGGGATAAATGCAGGAGCTCCCGAGGAAAAGTAATTTTTTAACTTCATTCTTATAGGCAGCATGAATGATATTTGATTCCATCAAGAGGTTGTCATATAAAAATTCTGCCCTGTAAGTGTTGTTAGCCAAAATACCTCCTACCCTTGCGGCGGCCAGGAAAACATATTCTGGTTTTTCTTTTTCAAAAAATTCATTAACGGCCTGCTGGTTTCGCAGGTCAAGTACTGCTGATGTCCTGGTGAGTATATTGGCATATCCCTCCTGCTCCAATTTTCTTACAATGGCTGAACCAACCATGCCCCTGTGGCCGGCAACAAAAATTTTACTATTCTTTTCCATACTTATTCATACCTGTTTGGTGTTCTGAAACCTGATTCTTTCAGTAAAATATCCTTTCGAAAATATTCTATATCTGCATCCACCATTTCTTTTACCATTTCTTCCAATGTACATTTTGCTGACCATCCTAATTTTTCTTTTGCTTTACTTGCATCACCAATCAGGAGCTCAACTTCAGTTGGCCGGAAATATCTTTTGTCAACTTCTACTACAATATCACCTTTCTGCAAAGTGATTGCCGGGTTAGATACAGCAACTACAACGGCCTTCTCGTTTTCTTCCTTTCCTGTAAATGCAACTTCTACTCCTGCATGGGCAAAAGCCATTTTCACAAAATCCCTTACAGCTGTTGTAACGCCTGTAGCAATTACAAAATCTTCCGGTTGTTCCTGTTGCAGCATCAGCCACATTGCTTCTACATAATCTCTGGCATGTCCCCAATCCCTTTTTGCATCGAGGTTACCCAGCCATAATTTATTTTTCAATCCCAAAATAATTTCGGCTACACCCCGGGTTATTTTACGGGTAACAAAAGTTTCACCTCTTAATGGGCTTTCATGATTGAAAAGGATTCCATTACAGGCATACAAACCATATGCTTCCCGGTAATTAACCGTAATCCAATAAGCATACATTTTTGCAACACCATATGGTGAACGGGGATAAAACGGTGTTGTCTCATTTTGGGGAACAGCCTGCACTTTCCCATACAATTCAGAAGTGG
>JBARSW010000544.1:0-3237 GCA_049644925.1 Chitinophagaceae bacterium
ACATTCTGGAAATAGATTCTACAGCCAGAAATTTTGCTAAAGAAACTATTAAGATTGTTGTTGGAACCCGTACTACTTCTTTAACTGGTAAAGAACTGAATGCTATCCTTCTTAACTATGGCTTTACTTTGGGTACCCCCTATGATCTTGATTTCAGAATTACCTCTTCTTATGGCAACAATAATGAAAGGTATCTTTCTAATGTAGTTAAAGTGAGAGTAACACCTTATAACGATCCATCTGTTTTAACAAGTGCACAAGCTTCTGTTACCTGTGCATTGGCAACGGCTTCCACATTATCCAATACATTTAGCTGGAGTGCTTCTTTTAATGGATACACAGGTAATGTGACTTATGCTATTCAGTACGATTCTGCTGGAAAGAATTTTGTAGCCCCAATAGAAATACCAGTTGGTATCAACACCTTTACAAAGGCGTTGAACCAGGGCGAAATGAACGAAACAGCTTTATTTTCTGGAGTACCAGGGGGTAATACTGGTAAAGTAGAGTACAGGATAAAAGCTACTACTGCCCAGGGTGCTATATCTTATTCTAATGTTGTTAATGTAACTATTGCAAGCTATATTCCAATATTAAGGTTCTATATGCCTGGTGGTTATCAGGCTGCAACCGGAAACGGTAACAACTGGGATCCTCCTACTGCTCCGGAATTCATCCGTGACCTTAGGCCTGCAGCGAACAATAAATTGTACTATATGTACATCTATTTGCCTGCTAATGCTGAATTTAAAATTACACAAGGCCGTTCATGGGATATCAATTATGGCGGATCTGGTGGAAATTTATCAGCAGGTGGAGCAAACCTGTCTGTCGCTACAGCAGGGTTTTATCGTATTTCTATTGACAGGGTTAGTATGAAATATGACATCAGGGAAGGTAGGATGGGATTTGTTGGTGGTGCAACCGGTGCTGGTTGGACTCCTGCAAATGTATTCCCGAACTATGCTCTAGGTAATTCAGCAACAAATTTATTTGTTGGATTAACTGATTTTACCACTGGTGGATGGAAACTTATTGACTTTAATGATTGGAATAGCGGCGACATCAATGTTACAAATGCAAGGAGCTACGGTTCTACCGGAGGTAGTGGCAGTACTATGCTAATAAATGATGCTAATATGCCTGATATTTCTACTGCAGGCCGTTACAGGGTTATTTGGGATGGCCGTGATGTAAATAACATAAAATATGAGATGAGCCCTGCTGCCGAAATGAGAGTAGTGGGTAATGGAGTTCAGGGTGTACCAGATTGGAGCCCGGGAGCCAGTCCTCAAATGACATATTCCGGAAATGGTGTATGGACTATAACTCTTAACCTGGTTGCTTCAAGAGAGATAAAGTTCCTGGCTGGCAATGATTGGGGTGCCTTTGATTATGAAGATAACGGAGCCGCCGCCGCACCAAACACCAGAAAAATTAAATGGGAAGGCGGTAGCAACTTCAGTACTCCTGTAGTATCCGGAAGTTATACTATCACATTGGATGAAAAAACTCAAACCGTAACTATACAATAATCGCATTTTGAGTAATTAATCAGAAAGCTGCTCTTTTAAAAGGAGCAGCTTTTTTTATACCTTTATTCACTAATAATATTGCTATGGTTAAGCAAGGTTTAAGATATCTGTTCCCTGTTTTAATATTCCCTTTTTTTTATTTTTTATTAGTGGCATCTTCCTGTAAAAATTCTGATCTGCCAACACCTGCACCACCACCAACTCCTCCAGTTACAAACATTATAAAAGGTGCCGATGTAAGCTGGTTAACAGAAATGGAAGCAGGTGGAAAAATATTTTATAACAGTGCCGGAACAGCGAAAGAATGTATGCAGCTGTTAAAAGACCTTGGTATGAATGCAATACGCCTCAGGGTTTGGGTAAATCCTGCAGGAGTATGGAATGGCACTTCAGATGTAGTTGCAAAAGCAATTCGGGCAAAAAACCTTGGCATGAAAATCATGATAGATTTTCACTACAGTGATTCATGGGCTGACCCCGGTCAACAAACCAAACCTGCCGCCTGGGCTGCACAAGACATCACCGCTTTACAAACATCAGTTTACAATCATACGTTCAGTGTACTTACAACGCTGAAATCAAATGGAGTTACTCCGGATTGGGTACAGGTAGGTAATGAAACCAATAATGGTATGCTGTGGCCGGAAGGTAAAGCATCCACCAATATGGCAAACTTTGCAGCATTGATAAGCAAAGGGTATGATGCAGTAAAGGCAGTAGATAATACAATAAAAGTAATCGTTCATATTTCAAACGGGTTTGATAATAGTTTATTCCGCTGGATTTTTGATGGTCTGAAAAATAATGGAGGCAAGTGGGATATCACTGGAATGTCTTTATATCCGGATCCGGGAAATTGGTCTTCTATGAATTCGCAATGTCTTACTAATATGAATGATATGGTTTCCAGGTATGACAAACCGGTTATGATTACTGAAGTGGGAATGAGTTGGGATCAGGCCACCGCCTGTAATTCATTTATTACAGACCTGATTACTAAGGTGAAATCAGTTTCAGGTGATAAAGGATTAGGTGTTTTTTACTGGGAGCCGCAGAGTTATAACAACTGGAAAGGTTATACCAAGGGTGCTTTTGATAATGCCGGTAAGCCTACCGCAGCAATGAATGCGTTTAATTAATAAATGTAATACCAAATTCTTCTTCATGAAACGGAGCATTTGCCTGGTACTGTTTCTTTGCGGTTCGGTTTTTCAATACAATAATGTATTTGCTCAAAAAAAAACTAAAGATAAAAACCTGGTATTTGTAGATAAACAGGGAGTACTGCGCTATACAAAGGATAAGAGTGAAGCTGCATTTTTTGGTATAAATTATACATTACCATTTGCTTATGGTTTTCGTTCTCACAAAGCATTGGGTAAGGATATTAAAAAAGCAATAGATGAAGATGTGTACCATTTTGCTCGACTGGGACTCGATGCTTTCCGGGTACATATCTGGGATACAGAAATTACAGACTCAACAGGTAATCTTTTAGTGAATGAACATCTTGATTTGTTTGATTACCTGTTACATCAACTAGAGCTTCGTAACATAAAAATAATTATTACTCCCATTGCCTTCTGGGGGAATGGTTATCCTGAAAGGGACAAAAAAACAATCGGCTTTTCCAGTGTGTATGGCAAGGATCAATCTGTGGTAAAAGAAGTGGCGATAAAAGCACAGGAAAATTATTTACAGC
>JBARSW010000545.1:0-2852 GCA_049644925.1 Chitinophagaceae bacterium
GTTATCACATTCAACTTGCCGGAAAATTCAATCTCCAGTTTATCAATGATGGCATAATTCTGTATGGATAATTTTTCAAGCATTAACAATGCAATTTACTTTTATTTAATTGCGAAATAAAAAAACCCTTCCGGAAAAACCGGAAGGGAAATAAAAAAAAAGAAAAAATATTTTTACTTGATCTCCACTTTACTGTTCAGCTCTTCATCTACCAGTATTCTGCCACAGTTTTCACAGATCATTACTTTTTTGTGTTGCTTTATCTCACTTTGCTTTTGCGGAGGGATGGCATTGAAACATCCGCCACAGGCATCTCTTTCAACAGGCACTACGGCTAATCCATTGCGGTAGCTGCTGCGTATTTTTATATAACTGGCCAGCAAGCGGGGCTCCACATGTTCTTTTGCTTCAGCTGACAGTTTATTAAAATGTTTTTCTTCCTTTTCATTGGAAACAATAATTTTTTCCAATTCAGATTTTTTGTTGGCCAATACTCCTTCTTTTACGGCAATATTCTTTTTGGCTTTTTCCAGCAAAACAGCTTTTTCAGCAATTTCTTCCGTAGCATCTTTGATGTGCTTTTCAGCCAGTTTAACATCCAGTTGCTGCATCTCCACCTCTTTATTTATCGCTTCAAACTCACGGTTATTTTTAACATTGCTACTTTGTTTTTCGTATTTCTTTATCTGCGCATCTGCTTCCTTGATAGCATTTTTGCGTTGCTCGATGAAATCGGTTACTCCATTAATTTCTTCTTCAATACGGTTTTGGCGGGAATGCAAACCGGTTATTTCGTCTTCGAGGTCAGCCACTTCCATCGGCAGTTCGCCTTTCAGGATATGTAATTCATCCAGCTTACTTTCAATTTTCTGCAACGTAAGTAAGGAAGTTAGTCTTTCTTCAACTGAAAATTCTTTAACGTGTGCCATTGTATAATTTAGTTTTTAAAAGCTCAGAAGTAATGTACCGGATTGGTATTTACCGCTGTTTTTAGGACGGCAAAGGTAGGGAATTTTTGCTCCAAAACCTCTTGTAGCAGGTTGATGGTGAACTGTTCACTTTCAAAATGACCGATATCGGCAATCAACATCCTGTTGTTTGCATCAAAGAATTCATGATATTTCATATCTGCCGTGACAAAAGCATCTGCTGCTTCAGCTAATGCTTTGGAAATCAAGAAACTTCCGGCACCACCACAAACGGCTACCTTTTTTATTGTTTTATCTGATAATGCAGTATGACGAACAACCGGAACATTGAAAACAGCCTTTATTTTGGTTAAAAATGCTGCCCCGGTAAGGCCATTGGGTAATTCCCCGATAATTCCGGTTCCAATACCCTGATAAGTATTGGAAAGTGCCACCAGGTCATAGGCCACTTCTTCATAGGGATGTGCTGATTTTAAAGCTGAAACGACCCGGTTTTGTAAATATGCAGGAAAAATTATTTCAATTTTCACTTCCTTTTCCAAATGTCTTTCTCCAATATTTCCCATATATGGATCAGTTCCAAAGCCTGCTTTAAATGTTCCCTCGCCTGTCACATTGAAACTACATTCACTGTAATTACCAATATGCCCGCCACCAGCTTCAAAAATTGCCTGGCGTATATCTTCGGCTTTTGATACCGGAACAAAAGTGAATATTTTTTTGAGGGTATTCTCTTTTTCAGAAAGAACAGCTATTTTCTCCAGCCCCAGCATGGCTGCAATTCTACCATTTACACCTTCTGCTATATTATCAAGATTGGTATGAATAGCATAAATGGCAATATCATTTTTAATAGCACTGATAATTGTTTTCTCCACATAATTCTTCCCGTTAATTTTTTTCAGCCCGCCGAAAATAATCGGGTGATGAGCCACTATCAGGTTACATTTTTTTTCTATTGCTTCTTTAACTACCTCTTCAGTAGCATCAAGCGAACAGATGATACCGGTACACTCCCAATCCTTATCACCAGTTATAAGTCCGGCATTATCGTAAGGCTCCTGTAATGACAATGGTGCAATAGATTCAAGAAACGAAATAATTACTGCTAACTTCATATGGGAAAGTTAAGAAAATACTCCTTCTGGCAATAATCACATTAAAACAAAATTCTGTCTTTCAATTATCTTTTGTAACTTTTCAACCCTTTACCACCCTTTGGATCACTTCCTTATCCAACTGATATAAAAAAACTTGCCATGCTAAAAAGAACTATTAGCCGTTTATTGCTGTCGCTGATCGTTATTACGGGCCTTGCGGGTACGTTAAAAGATAATTCTATTTCCAGTAAAGAAAGAAAGTTTGCCGTTGGGTTAATGAAAGAATCAAAGGAGGCGGTAATTAAAAGTACACAGGGACTTTCGAAAGCACAGTTGAATTTTAAGGCCTCGCCTGAAAAATGGTCAATCAGTGAATGTATATATCATATTGCAGGAGCAGAAAAATTATTATGGAATATGTTTGAAGGCAGTTTGAAAGTTGCTGCCAATCCTGATAAAAGGACAGAGATTAAGGTTACCGATGAAGAATTTGTAAAAATGGTTCAGGACAGAAGCATGAAAGCCCAGGCTCCGGAGACTCTACAACCCAAAAATACCGGCTATACATCACTGGCAAACTCCATCAGTAATTTTAAGAAGACCAGGATGGAACATATAAAATATATGAAGACATCTACTGAGGATCTCCGCAATCATATTGTTCAAATGCCAAACGGTTGGATAGATTGTTACCAGCTTTACCTGATGATAGCTGCACATAGTAACCGTCATCTGCAACAAATAGAAGAAATAAAAGCAAGTCCTGGTTTTCCGAACAAATAATTTTTGGACTTATTGGGCAATAATTTTCTCCAAACTGATC
>JBARSW010000546.1:0-5336 GCA_049644925.1 Chitinophagaceae bacterium
TTTGCAACCATTCTGTCCAGATTTTTGCCGATAGTAACAATCGCTTTATCTAATTGCGGTTGTGAAATATCAATCAGCGTTACTTTAAAGCCCCGTTGTGCAAATACATGAGCAATACCATTGCCCATGGTGCCGGCGCCGATGACGGAAATGCCCCCGGTAAAATTCATGCCCCCAGTATTATTCATGCCCCCAGATTTAATCCGAAAGATGAAAATTGCTTTTGCCCCTTAAGCCTGCCTGCCGGTAGGCAGGGGGAGGAATAGAATTTTCACTTTTTCGAATAATTATTAATTGATTTATCAAAGCAAAAATAGGTATTAAAGTTTCATCCTTTCTTGCTGTGTTAAGCAGTGGTTAATGCCCAATGAACAAAACGATGAACGGAGCGTCGCAATTGACGATGCCATGAACTTTCCTATAGGTTGGAAATCAATGCTGGCTAAAAAATAAAAAAATCAACAGCTTTAGAACTATAAAAAAAACAATGAATTTCAGACTTAAGTTCCCCTTCAGTGGACAGGGGTTATTTCCTCTTATAATCTCCCCTCTTCCATGCCTGAATAAATTCTGACCAGGCTGCTGGGTTAAATATGTTTAACGGAGGTGTTTGGCCCTGGTAAACAGCCCTATTGGCAATATTATTAAATTGAACCCTGGTAGCTTCGCCTCCATCTCCTGGTGTAGAACGCATTAAAATTCTTCGTTTGGTGGCGTTGGTATTTTTCCGGGCAATTTCATAATCATCATCCGGCACTTTGTTTTTTACAAAATCCCTGGCGAATTGTTCGGGTGTTGGCCGTGGTTTAATAATGGTTGCCGGAAGATATACAGTATCAACAACCAACAATTGTACAACACTGTACTGGTTCCCTTCCAGATTTCGGGGTACTGTAATTGTTTTTGGTTTGTAAGTGACATGGGTAAATTCTACCTGGTCTCCTTTTAATACAACAATGGAAAAAACACCCTGGTTGTTTGAAATGGTTCCCCGGTTTTGCCCTTTTACCATGATACTTACTGCTGGTATACCGACAAGACTATCTGCCGTCATAACCACGCCAAATAACTGAACAACAGAATCACGGGAGGTTTCGAACTGGGCTTTACCGGTTGCGGGAACAAGAATGTACAGTATGATTATAAAAAGTAATGTTTTCTTCACTGCGTCAAAAATAAATACAAGTTGCTGATTTCGTAAAACAAATTGCACGGGACAATGGTTATCTTCGTCGTTTTATTGACTTTTAACAAATACTTGGAAAATGACTAAAGAAAAAGTGCTTGAAGCATTAAGTAATGTGCAGGAACCCGACCTGGGAAAAGACCTTGTAACGCTGAATATGGTGCAGGACATAGAAATTGAAGGAAACTATGTTTCTTTTACAATTGTGTTGACAACCCCTGCTTGTCCTATGAAAGATATGATGAAGAATGCCTGTATTAATGCAATAAAGCTGCTGGTAAATAAAGAGGCCACAGTAAATGTGAAATTTACTTCAAACACTACTACTAAAAGAACAGATACCGGGGAAGTGTTACCTAAAGTAAAAAACATCATTGCAGTAGTAAGTGGAAAAGGCGGAGTGGGAAAATCCACTGTGGCCGCCAACCTGGCCCTGGCATTGGCACAGGGAGGTGCAAAAGTAGGATTGATGGATGCAGATATTTATGGGCCCAGTGTACCTATAATGCTTGGTGTAAGGGGTGAAAGGCCAATGATGATGGATATAGAAGTAGCTGCAACAGATAATGCATCTGCTACTACAAAAGGGATGATAATACCACTGGAAAAATTTGGAATAAAACTAATGAGTATCGGTTTACTGGTGGATGAAAAAAATGCAGTGGTTTGGAGAGGCCCGATGGCCAGTAATGCTATCCGGCAATTTGTAACAGATGTTTTTTGGGATGAACTGGATTATTTAGTGGTAGATATGCCTCCCGGAACTGGAGATATACACCTGACTTTAATGCAGACTGTTCCGGTAACGGGTGCTGTAATTGTTACTACCCCGCAGGATGTGGCTTTGGCAGATGCCAAAAAAGGTATTGCCATGTTTGGACAGGCACAGATGAATGTTCCTGTAATTGGATTGGTAGAAAACATGAGTTATTTTACTCCGGCAGAATTGCCGGATAATAAATATTACATCTTTGGAAAAGACGGTGGTAAGCGATTGGCTGATGAATATGATTTACCATTTCTTGGCCAGATACCATTGGTACAGAGCATCCGTGAGGGCGGCGACCTGGGTATCCCTATCATGATGAGTGATGATATGATTACCCGAAAAGCATTTGAAGGTTTTGCATCACAGGTAGTACGAAGCATAGCGATGAGAAACGCAAATATGAGTTCAGAAAAGATTGCGGAAACGGTATAGTTCGAAGTTTGATGTTTGAACCTGCCTGCAGGCAGGGTTTGATGTTGTGAAAAGTTTCAAATTCATTTTATATGGCAACAATTACCAAATTCGAAGACCTGGAAATATGGCAGTTGGCAAGGATACAAACAAATGATTTTGATACATTAGTTGAAATTAATCCACTTGGAAAAAATTATGAATTACGAAATCAGATGGATGCATCCTCTGGTTCTGTAATGGACTGCATTGCTGAAGGATTTGATAGATCAGGAAATAGCGAGTTCAAAAATTTTCTCATCATCGCAAAAGGCTCAATTGCAGAGTTCCGTTCTCAAATATAAAGATGCTTAGACAGAAAGCATATAAATAAAGAGAAGTTTGATGAGTTGCATAAAAAAATGAAATTTTAGGAAATAAACTGATGGCTTTTATAACTCACCTGCAAAATTCAGCATTCAAAGGTCAACAATATAAAAAAAAGGAATGAGGGGTTAGAAGCAACCTCGAACTTCAAACATCAAACCTTAAACCTCAAACCTCAAATGTATAATCTTCCTTATTATAAAGAAAAAGATGCAGCAGTTGTTTTGCAGTTTGTAAAAGAACATCCTTTTGCCATGTTATGTGGTTGTGATGAAAACAATAAACCGGTTGCTACACAGATTCCTGTTTTTATTGATGAAAGGGATGGCAAACTTTTTTTGTCCGGTCACATGATGAAGAACACCGATCATCATAAAGCATTTATGCAAAATAATAATGTGCTGGCAATATTCAGTGGGGCACATTGTTACATTAGTGCAAGCTGGTACGAAAATAAGCAAATGGCCAGCACCTGGAATTATCAGAGTGTCCATGCAAAAGGACCGCTGCTATTTCAGGAAGGGCAGGCATTGATTGATATTTTGAAACGGACAACCAACTATTTTGAAAACAATCCTCATTCAGGTGCCAATTTTGATGATATTCCTGAAGAGTTTGTACAACGAATGACGAATGCCATTGTAGCTTTTGAAATAGAAGTGCAGGAAATTGATCATGTCTTCAAACTGAGCCAGGACCGGGATGAAAAAAGTTATGATAATATTGTTAAAGAACTCAGGAAACTGGAAGGTGATGCTAAAGTGATTGCTGAAATAATGGAGAAAAGAAAATCAAAAGTCTTTCCGTCATGAAAATTGTATTTTTTTATTTTACTCTATTATGCTTTATGAATTGCTCAAATTCAAAAACTCTTCAAAGTCCCCCTTTAGGGGCGGAGGAGCTTGACAAACAAGGTCACCGTGGTTGCCGCGGCCTAATGCCTGAAAATACTATCCCGGCAATGATGAATGCCATCGGTCTTGGTGTTACTACGTTGGAGATGGATGTCGTGATAACAAAAGATAAAAAAGTAATTCTTTCTCATGAACCATTTTTTAATCATGAAATAACTACAAAACCGGATGGAAGTTATGTAACAGAAGCAGAAGAGAAGTCGCTGAATATATATCAGATGAATTATGCGGAAGTGAAAAAGTTTGATGTAGGAATGAAACCACATCCGAGGTTCCCGGAACAGGAAAAGATAAAAACATTTAAACCATTGCTTAGTGAAGTGTTCGATACTATTAAGCAATATATGATGATGGCCAGAAGGCCCTTCCCACTATTTAATATTGAAACAAAATGTCTTCCTATAGGCGACAATCTGTATCATCCAAAACCAGAAGAAATTGTTGATTTATTAATGGCGGTAATCAAGGAGAAAGAAATGGAGCAGTATGTCAATATTCAGTCATTTGATTTCCGTACACTTCAGTACCTGCATGCTAAATATCCGGAAATAAGGATTGCAATGCTTATTGAGGATAATGACAAAAGAACTTTTGATGATCTGTTAAAAGCATTGGGCTTCACACCTGGGACTTACAGTCCTCATTTTTCTCTTATTAATACCGGATTGCTAAAAAAGTGCCATGAGAAGAAAATAAAAGTAATTCCCTGGACAGTAAATGAAAAAGCAAAGATTGAAGAATTGAAACAGATGGGAGTGGATGGGATTATTACAGATTACCCAAATCTTTTCAATGAATAATTACTGTAATGGTTAACTAACTTTACAAAGCAATTTTGGAACACTTTTTAAAGCAGTGGTTTAACCAGTTCAACAATTTTTTATTAAATAATGGTAGCCGTTGATGGGCTAAAAGAAGTGGTTCTGTAGAAACAGTTTCATTTATAAAATCAATAGCATGCAATTTGAAAATTCGCTTTCGTTTGCAACACACCTGGATGAAACAGATGTATTAAAGGGATTTAGAGATAAATTCATCATCCCCGAAATTAATGGTAAAAAGCAAATTTATTTTTTAGGTAATTCATTGGGACTGCCACCAAAAACGGCTAATGAATATATCCAGCGTATTATGCATGATTGGGCAACATTGGGTGTTGAATCTTTTTTTCATGCAGAAGAACCGTGGATAAATTATCATGATCACCTTGTTCAGCCTTTGTCCAAAATTGTTGGTGCATTACCTCATGAAGTGGTTGTGATGAACCAGTTGACGGTGAACCTGCACCTTATGCTGGTAAGTTTTTATCGTCCTACAGCAAAGCGGTTTAAAATAATTTGTGAGGCCAAAGCTTTTCCCAGCGACCAGTATATGTTTGAAACACATGTAAAACATCATAATTATAATCCAGCTGAAGCGATTATTGAAGTTTCTCCCCGTACCGGAGAACATACGATACGCAAAGAAGATATTATCAAATCAATTGAACAGCATGGCGAGGAAACAGCTCTTGTTTTATTCAGTGGCATCAATTATTACACCGGCCAGTTATTTGATATACCTGCAATTACAAAAGCAGCAAAAAAAGCAGGTGCAGCTGTCGGATTTGACCTGGCACATGCTGCCGGTAATGTGGCCCTGCAATTACATAACTGGGAAGTAGATTTTGCCTGCTGGTGCAGTTATAAAT
>JBARSW010000547.1:0-1519 GCA_049644925.1 Chitinophagaceae bacterium
TTTCCACTGGCGATATAAACCCATTATCTGCTTCTCCGTTAATACTGCGCAATGGTATAGCACTCCATTCCCCATCATACTGTTTTACCTGAAAATGCAGTTTCCAGTTATCTTCCCTTAACTGCATGGTTTCAGCCTGCATTTTTTTTGCATCAAACTGATAGGGGAGTTGCAGATATTTAATCATTTTTTGTAATGATATAATTATTGATAACTAAAACATCCAGGCTGCAATGTAAAAAGAAATCTATAGCTTCTACCGGTGTTTCCACAATGGGCATACCTTTTTTATTGAAAGAGGTATTGAGTAATACTGAAATGCCACTTGCCTTTTTCCAGGCCTGCAGCAATTGGTGCAAGGGTTCTTCCTTGTGTTTTACAGTCTGCACCCGGCAGGTACCATCCACATGTATTACGCCGGGCATTTTTTCTTTCCATTCTTTTTTGATACGGTCTATTAAAATCATGTAAGGGCTTACAAGGCCGAGTTCAAAATACAGGTCTTTATCTTCGTAAAGTACAGCCGGAGCAAATGGCCGGAAATCTTCTCTGAATTTAATGTTTGCATTAATATGGTGCTGAATGTTTTTACTCCGCGGGTCGGCCAGGATGCTTCTTCTTCCCAGTGCCCTGGGACCAAATTCGCAACCCAGCTGAAACCAGGCAACTGTTTTTCCCTGCAGCAGTAAGTTTGCTGTTTTTTCAGCAATATTTTTTTCTTCAATTATCTGTACCTGTGCACTGTATTTAGCTGAACTAGATAAAACAGTTTCATTGCTGTAATCTTTTCCAAAACAAGTGCTGCCATTGTGTTTAATTTTTTCTTTTTGCAGCACCTGCATCCAGCCATAGTAAGCGCAGCCAATGGCAAGACCGTTATCACCAGCGGCCGGCTCAATATAAAAATTCTTAATGCCTGTTTGTTCAATAATTCTTGTGTTGGCTACCGCATTCAGTGCCACGCCGCCGGCATAACAAAGATTTTCATTCGGATTCATTTGTAAACGATTCTTGAAAACATAAAGTATTGCTCTTTCTGTTTCATCCTGCACCCAACGGGCTATATCGGCATAATATTGAAATTTTTTTTTAAAGGGTCTTGTTATCACATCAGCAGGATGTGTAAAATATTTGTGCATCACTTCTTCGTTCACCCAGACGTTTCCATCTTTCAACTCAAATAATTGTTCTTTATAAACATCTTTATTACCATAAGGCGCCAGCCCCATCAGTTTTCCTGCATCATCAAAATCGCAAAAACAATAATTGCTGGCCATGCTGTACAGTCCGCCAATGGAATGATTAGTGGTGGGCAGGTAAACTTGATCTGGTTTATGCAGGTAATTGATAATAGAAAAATCCTTGTATAGTGGTTTCAGGTTTTTCCCATTAAAAAAATAAAAGCTGTCTTTTTCTCCGTATAAACCGGGCTGGCTATTTGTGTAAGAGGGAATAACAGCACCCTGCAAATCATCACACTGATGATAAAAACTACCACAGCCGTCGATAACCATGACAC
>JBARSW010000548.1:0-1933 GCA_049644925.1 Chitinophagaceae bacterium
TGATAAATGGTACCAAACTGCGAAAGGTTATTTGTTATTTCTTTTTTATCCTGAAGCTTTTTATTTATGGCGTATGATTCTACATTCAGTGCTAAAGCCTCATCTGGCAATGATTTTGCAATTTTAATATTTGATAATGTACTTAATGCACCGGCACGCAACGCTTCAGATTCTGCCGATGTTGCCATTGCCATTAACCGGTTTGCAAAAATTAAAGCCGAATCAGGGTATAATTTTAATAAATCTTCCGTCTTATTCCGCAGCTTTTCAAAATCAGCAATCAGCAATTTCGAATTTTGAGCAAAACCGGTATTCGTTTTTGAAAAAAGCACAAACAGCAGTAAAACACGAACAAGGTTTTGAATTTTCATAATGAAATTATATAAAGTAGCATTTGTAAAGTATCCACTTATTTTTCAAACTTCCAAGCTTTTCTATAAAAATCACCCCTTTACGTGATGCTGCTCCATGTGTTAGTTATCCATATTTGTATAACACAGTTTAAACATACCAGAATTATATTTTATGACAGCCTTTTTTCGCTTTGTTAAGAATCGCATAGTTTCTACTGTTAAGAATACAAAGGCTGAATTTGTAAAGTGATATTGAAATAAATCTGAGAAAATCAGCCAGTTAAAAAATAAACCGGTCATGAAAAAAATTATTCTTGCAATAGCTTGTATGTTTACAGCTATTCAAATTTCGGCGCAATCTTTTGCAATCAATACTGATGGCAGTACCGCCAATGCAAGTGCTTTACTCGATGTAAAAAGTACAAACAAAGGGATATTGGTTCCCCGGATGTCCAAGTTGCAGAAAAATGCCATAGCCTCTCCGGCAACCGGCTTATTGATTTTTCAAAATGCACCAGACAGTGTTGGGTTTCATTACTACGATGGCACAAAATGGTTGTGGTTGCCGGCTTCAAACAGTTTGGATACCATTGCCTGGAAAACTGCAGGAAATACCGGAACAAATATTGTTAATCATTTTTTTGGTACCCTTGATAATGTACCCCTGAGTTTCAGGCAAAATAATAAATGGCTGGGCAGAATAGATGCCACAGGCCGCAATGTTTTTTTAGGTGCAGGTGCAGGCCAGCTGATTACCAATGTGGGTAATGTGGCTATAGGAGATTCGGCCCTGGCAAGTGGCACACTTTTATTTGGTAATGTAGCTATTGGCAACAAGGCATTAAAGACAAACAACAATTTTTCTGCAGCATCAGTTGCCGTCGGTTCGGAAGCATTAATGAATGACACCAATGTGTATAATACGGCTGTGGGCTACCAGAGCAGTATGAAAATAACCAGCGGACAAAATAATACCGCTATTGGCGCAAACACGTTAAAGGCAATGACAACCGAATACGGCAGTGTGGCAATTGGTGCCAGTGCATTGGAAAGAGATGTTCATACGGCGCCTTATAGTCCTAATACTGCTGTGGGTACAGCAGCCTTGTACAACAACGATATGGGATATAATAATACGGCCGTTGGTTACCGGGCACAAATCAATGCAACATCTGGTAATTCAAATGTAACATTGGGTAGCAGCAGCGGACAAAATATTACCACACAAAATAATAATACAGCAGTAGGTTACACTGCCTTAAATGCCGGTGCTAACAATGCCGCATTTGGTTTTATGTCATTGACTGCAAATACGGGTAACAACAATACAGCAATGGGGTATAACAGCTCTTTTGCAAATACATCCGGACAAAAAAATATAGCCATTGGTGCAGAGAGTTTATTTTTTAACACTACCGGAAATAATAATGTTGCTATTGGTGACAGGGCACTTTACCTGGGTACAAAAAAGAATAATATTATTGCCATTGGCGATAGCGCTTTGTATAATAATGGCATAGGCATTACAACGGCAACTGAAGGGGTAAGAAATACGGCTGTTGGCAGCAAAGCTTTATATG
>JBARSW010000549.1:0-1641 GCA_049644925.1 Chitinophagaceae bacterium
TCGATAAAGAAAGGAGATAAAGTAAAATTTGTTTCTACAGACCAGGAATATATAGCAGACGAAGTGGGGATACTAAAACTAAAGATGACAGAGAAAAAAGAAGTGAAGTGTGGTGATGTGGGTTACCTGATTACAGGTATCAAGAATGCGAAAGAAGTAAAAGTTGGTGATACGATAACATTGGCGGATAATCCTACACAAGAAATCATCCAGGGATTTCAGGAAGTAAAGCCTATGGTGTTTGCGGGCATCTTTCCTATTGATACAGACGAATTTGCAGAGCTGCGGGAATGCATGGACAAACTGCAGCTGAATGATGCTTCGCTAACATACGAATTAGAAACATCCCAAGCTCTTGGTTTTGGTTTCCGTTGCGGTTTCCTTGGATTGCTGCACATGGAAATAATCCAGGAAAGATTAGAGAGGGAATTCAATCAGACTGTTATTACAACAGTTCCCAATGTTAGCTTTATTGCTTATACCACAAAGGGTGATAAGGTTATTGTGAATAATCCAACTGAGTTTCCTGACCCGGTAAAGACGGATCATATTGATGAACCATTTATCAGAGCACAGATCATCAGTAAGCCGGAATATATCGGTAATATCATGACCTTGTGTTTGGGTAAAAGAGGTATCCTGATGAACCAGCATTATTTGACGCCAACAAGAGTGGAACTTATTTTTGAAATGCCTTTAACGGAAATTGTATTTGACTTTTACGATAAACTGAAATCACAAACGAGAGGCTATGCGTCTTTCGACTATCACCCCATCGGTTTTCGGGAAGCAGATATTGTGCGAATGGATATTCTGCTTAATGGTGACAGGGTTGATGCTTTGAGTGCATTGATACATCGTGGTAGAGGACAGGAATTTGGAAGAAAGCTTTGCGAAAAATTAAAAGAACTGGTTCCCCGTCAGCAATTCCAGATAGCTATACAGGCAGCAATAGGTGCTAAAGTATTGGCTAGAGAAACCATATCAGCCATGCGGAAGGATGTAACAGCCAAATGTTATGGTGGTGATATCAGCCGGAAACGTAAGTTACTGGAAAAACAGAAAGAAGGTAAGAAGCGGATGCGGCAGATTGGAAATGTAGAGGTTCCACAAGAAGCATTCCTTGCAGTTTTGAAGCTGGATGATTGAGGAAGAGAGTGGTGAGGAGTGAATGGTGAGTAGTGAGTAGTGAGTAAGGGATAAAATAAATGATGTAAGAAATAAAAATTCAATGGCATCAGTTTGGTGCCTTTTTACTTTGTATAATTGTATTTTTAATTCTTTTTTATTTTGAAATTTTCGAATATCATTAATTATCCATTGGGGCTGCTCGGCCTGAAACTGGTACGTCTATCAAGGCTTAATAAATTACAGGATTCCAGTGCGTTAAGTGTCAATATCAGTGATATTCAAACAGATGAAAACTTTCTTGCTTTATATGAAAAAGTAAAGAGTTGTACCATGGTGGAGATTGAAAGAAGTTTTGCACTGTATAAGTCTGTGAATTATATATTGAAGAATAATATCCAGGGTGACTTTGTGGAGTGTGGTGTCTGGAAGGGTGGGAGTTGTATGATGATAGTTTATATACTTATGAAGGCAGGAATTAAAGACAGAAAAATCTGGTTGTACGATACATTT
>JBARSW010000550.1:0-2992 GCA_049644925.1 Chitinophagaceae bacterium
AGGATATACTGATAGATATGAAGGATCAGTCAATGAAAGCCGTTATCAATATTTACACCGGTCCTTGCAAACCACCTTACCTCTGCGATTATATCTGGAATGTGCAAGCCCTGAACCGGGAAGGAAAGCCAATCGGCAACAATAACGGCAGCAGCGAACCCACCATGTTTATGGTTTCGCAATACATTATTCAGTTAGACAGTATTAAAGTTTTATGTACCTCCACACCGGGAGTATATTCATTTTCTTATACAATCAGCAATGTAAATCCCGGAACGGCTAACCTTACCAACTTTGCCATTACTTCAAGTGTGCCGGCTGGAGCAACGATGGGTCCCTTTGCTCCGCCATTGGCCACCAGCATTGCAAGCGGAAATCAACTAACTGTTACCGGTACCATAAATGCCGCACCTAATTTATCCAATATCTGCATCGGCGCTGAAATTACAGATGCGGCCAATAATTTCTGGAAAGCATCGAAAGATACCTGCACACCCGTATTGCCCTGCAAATGCGAGGTATGTGATAGTGTAAAAATAGATATAACACCCAAGGGTGAAATCTCCTTGGATGCAAATGGAAATATTGTTCAAAGCAACAGTATTTCTGTTTCTCCCAAACCGGTGAAGAACATAAAGGCAGAGCTGGTCTATTTTGAATACAAGCCGGAAAGTGATGATTGTATGATCTGTAATAAGGACAGTAAGACTTACGGAAACTTTATCGGGGCATCAACCGGCATCGTTTCTCCCACAATTCCTTATGGCCATACAGTTAACTGGGCACCAAACGGGCAAATGGTAACTAACCAGGCAATGGGCTTTACCATTAGCATGCCACCTACGGTAAAATGTTGTGCAGCAGAAGTAAAATGGTGTATTCGTTATGTCGTCACATTAATGGATTGCACCGTCTGCAACAAACTGGTTTGCTATTCTTATAACAAAAAATGTGATTGTAAATAAAGTAAAACACCAAAACAAACAATCATGAACAAACTTATTTATATAATCACAGCCATCTTAATTACCGGAAATGTTTTTTCGCAGGTAAGTACCTGTTGCCCGGAATTCAGCCTTCGGCAAATGAACAACATCATGCCCTGCGAAGGTGACAACTCTTGTAAGGAAGACCACAATGGTGGAGGAAATCCGGCAGGTGGCTCTGCTATAGAAGCAATAACTGCCTGCAAAAACAGTGTGCAGTCTTATTATGTGTTTCCTAACTTACCGGGTTTTTCATTCAACTGGACAGTTGTTGGCGGTACTCTTACTTCAATTAATGGAAATAGCCCCGGAGTAATAAGCTGGGGTAGTGGTTCACAGGGATTTTTACAGGTTATTATCAGTAACCTCAATGGAAGCTGCAAAGACACCATTACTAAAAAAGTTTGTTTGCTTACTTCTCCGGTTGCAGCATTCACGGTAGCACCGGGAACTACAGTTTGTGCTTTTCAGCCTGTTACCTTTAACAATACCTCTTCAGGAGCTACAACATACAATTGGAATTTTGGCGATGGCACCGGTTCTATCTTAATGAACCCGCCCCCACATATTTATTCTTTTCCAGGCGTTTATACAGTCTTACTAACCGTAACCAATAGCAGTGTTGGCGGTGGCCCGGCAGGAGATCAGAGCCGCTGTGGTTGTACGGATACTGCCTCCGTGGTGATAAATGTAATTGCAGGAACAGCTCCCACAATTACATCAAGCTGTAAAAAAATGTTATGTCCTGGTGATACGTCAACCTACTGAGTAAGTCCCGGTTGTGCACCATTCAACTGGACAGTAAACGGCGGAACTATCATTGCCAACAATGGTTCCTGCGTTACAATAAAATGGAATAGTACACCACCCATCACTATGCCGGCTTCGGTTTCGGTTACTACTGGCTGTGGTGGAATTTGTGGAAATGCGGCTACATTGATTGTACCGGTATTGTGGAATAATATTCCCATCAATGGACCAGACCCTGTATGTGTGGGTTCTACCACCACCTATTCATTACCCGCCATGCCAGGAACATTTTATACCTGGACGGTAACCGGTGCAGGTGGGGGAACGATAGTTGGACCCAATCTCAATACACCCACTATTAATGTACAATGGAGTGGTCCTCCCGGAAATGCAATAATTACCTGTAACTACAATAATCCTTATTCCGGTTGCAGTGGTTCTTCCACAAAGCCGGTGAAAGTGAGAGATAAATTTGTTGCCACAGGCCCTTCACTTGTCTGTTCCGGCACAACAGGATATTACAGTGTTACCGGAGGCGGCCCTGCAAACTGGACGATTACCCCGGCAACAGGTTACACCGTTGCTGGTGCAATGACCAATGTAAATGGTATTTCCGTAAACTGGATTACAGCCGGTACTTATACAATTACGGCTACACCCACTACCGCCACTGCTGCTAACTACTGCAATCCTAATTCAATAATTAATGTGGTGGTTAAACCCACTCCTGTATTAAACAATATAGTAGGGCCCACTAATATTTGCCCGGGCTCTTATTATACCTACAGCGTAAGCAGTAATATGCCGGGTACTTTTTCATGGACACCCTCTGCAGGCGGCACAATTATTTCGCCAATGGGGGTTAATACAGATTCGGTGATTATACAATGGATTGGTGCCGGACCGCATTCAATAACCGTATCACAAACCGTAAATGGATGTACGGGAACAAAACAACTGACACCCATAACTAATGTACCTCCGGTAACTATTTCAGGTACTGCCAGTGTTTGCCGTGATCAGGCTCCTCCTCCAACTTATACAGCCACTGGTGGATTACCAGCCGGAAGTTATACCTGGGCTATTGTACCCGCAGCAGCCGGAACAATAATGAGCGGACAGGGAACCAATACTATTTCTGTATTATGGCATGGTGCCATTACACCGGGAGCAAGTACCGCCAATGTAAGTGTAACTATTTGTAATTATACTCCTGTTCTTTACCCCGTAACAATTAATACACCACCCAATGTAAC
>JBARSW010000551.1:0-2176 GCA_049644925.1 Chitinophagaceae bacterium
TGTCATTTATTGCCGGCTTTATCGATTCGGTGGTTGGTGGCGGTGGATTAATTCAATTGCCCGCCTTACTGATTAATTTTCCCAACAGCCCGTTACCCACATTGTTTGGAACAAATAAAATTGCCGCCCTGTCTGGTACTGCCGTTGCGGCCTGGCAGTATTCAAAAAGGGTGAAGTTCGATTATAAGCTGCTTTTGATTATTTCCTTTTTTGCATTAGTTGCTTCTTATGCAGGTGCAAAGGCGGTTAGTATTATAAATGTAAAAACGCTGAAACCGGTTATACTGGTTATTCTAATCTTAATTGCCATTTATACTTATTTTAAAAAAGACCTGGGCGTTGTTCAAACAAAACAATTGTCGTTAAGCAGGAAAATCATTTTTGGTTCGTTGATTGGTATTGCGGTTGGTTTTTATGATGGATTCTTCGGGCCGGGCACGGGCAGCTTTTTTGTATTGGGATTTGTAGTTCTGCTCGGGTATGAATTTGTAACCGCTTCCGCCTATGCCAAATTTTTAAACTGCATGACAAACATTTCTGCCCTTTTTGTATTTATCAGGCAGGGAAACTATTTATTGCTGATTGCCCTGGTAATGGCAATTGGTAATATTGCCGGCAGTATTATGGGCAGCAGGGCGGCTATAAAAAGAGGAAACAGGTTTATCAGGATATTCTTTTTGGTTATCGTAACGATTATGATTGCGAGATACAGTTACGATATCTTTTTTGTTTCTACAGGTAATTAAATGCCGTAATAATGCGCAAAGGAGGAACAAATCCTTGCATGGCGGGTCTTTCAGAACAACTGTTTCGTCCTTAACCGTTTTCACTACATTTACCCTCTAATCTCAAAGACAATAAATATGAGCAACACTATAGAATCCGCAAGTATCTTTTCTGCAGCCGAAAATGTTGATTACGCAGAGAAATCTGTCGTAAGTAAAACAATTATTAAAAAACCAAATGGCACTGTTACCATTTTTTCTTTTGATAAAGGAGAAGGCCTCTCAGAACACAGTGCTCCACACGAAGCGCTGATCCAAATAATTGATGGTGCTGCTGAAATTTCTATCGGCGGGCAGCCATATATCTTATTGGCCGGGCAGTGTATAATTCTGCCTGCTAATATTCCCCATTCCTTAAAAGCAACTGAAAAATTTAAGATGATACTGACGATGATTAAGGGATAATGCCGTGGTTTGTGTCTCCACGAAACATGGCCGATGATGAAAAAACTATTTTCTCTCTAAAAAAATTTCCGCCATCATACACCGAACGCTGCCCCCCTCTGTCTGTTCAATCGTTGGAATAGCAACAGGCAAGAGGTGTGCATAGGCTTCCAGCATTTGTTTTTGTTCTTTACGTAAAGAATCAAAGGCCGCCTGGCTTAGTACCAAAATATTTTCGCCTTTACCGTTTTTTACTTCCAGCATATTGCCGGCAAACCGGTTCATCTGTTCTCTTGTAATGGGGAGGATTGTATGATGAGTAGATTCCAATAATTGCCGCACCGCTATTAATTCCCACTCTTCTTCTATTGCTTCTTCGCAAATCACACAAAATGCAGCGCCCAATGCCATCATTACGTTTGTATGATAAATGGGATTTCCTTGTTTGTCCGTAGCTAAAAAAACAATTGCCTGGAAATCATTGGCAGCGGCATATTTTTCCAATACCACAGGATTTGTTCTTTCAGATAGACTGGCATAAATCATTTTATTATCATGGTCTATCACCATACTGCCAGTTCCTTCCAAAAACCTGTTTTCGGCTTCATACTCACTCCAATCCTGCACATCTTTTACCATAAATTCTTTTACCAGTTGTTTCAAAATATCATCTCTTTTTTCTGTTCGCCTGTTTGGTGCACACATCGGATATATCGAAACAATTCCTTCCGGAGAAGTACTTAACCAATTGTTGGGAAAAATTGCATCGGGCTTAGCCGGCTCTTTTGTGTCTTCAATCTCCAGCACATTTACATCATGATTACGCAGAACCTGAACCATATTATCAAATTCTGCCAATGCTTTTTGTTGCAATACGTCGCTGCTGATTTGCGGATCAGACTGAAAAAAATTATTTACTGCTGTTTCTTTATTGTACCCAAAAGCAGCAGGACGAATCATTAATATGGTAGAAGCTAAAGGCATCCTTCAACAAGTTTGTTTGCCGA
>JBARSW010000552.1:0-5492 GCA_049644925.1 Chitinophagaceae bacterium
AATAGTTTGCCTGATTCTTCAAAAGCAATAAGAACCATTTTTATAAAGAAAGGAACTTACGCTGAAAAAATATATATAGAGAAAGCCAATATAATTTTCGAAGGGGAAGAAAGAGAGACAACCATCATCATTGCTTCCATTGCAAGAGATGAATGGCGTTGTGGGCATTCCGATGACTGGGGTGTGGCCACTATTAATGTTGGAGCCAATGATATTACTTTGAAAAACCTGACGATAACAAACAATTTTGGATTTGAGTATAAAGATAAAACCATCTGGTGTGCTTCAGATACATCATTAAATAAAATGAAGCAGCTCAGAAAGGATGGTCATCAGATGGCGTTGCGTACCATGAATATGGCAACTCGGATGAAGGCAGTTAATTGTCACTTCAAAGCATTTGGAGGAGATACAGTTAGTCCATGGGAAGTTTTTAATGGTATGTGGTATTTTAAAGATTGCATCATGGAGGGTGGTGTCGATTTTTATTGTCCGCGGGGATGGGCCTGGGCCGAAAATTGTGAGTTCATAACGCATACCGGTACAGCAGCTATCTGGCATGATGGTTCTGGAAACATTGACTCAAAGACAGTATTGGTGAATTGTAAGTTCAAAGGATATGATGGTTTTATGCTGGGGCGATACCATCGGGAAGCACAATTCTTTCTTATTAATTGTGAGTTTGCCAATAACATGAAAGACACTCCTATTTATCGGGTACCTACCGGCAATACGATTAACTGGGGCGAAAGAATTTATTACTATAACTGCCGCCGGGAAGGTGGGCAGGATTATAAGTGGTACAGCAATAACCTACCTGGCGGATTGAAGGAAAATGATATAACCGTTAAATGGGTTTTTGGCAACCGGTGGAATCCTGTGCTTTAAGAAAAAATAAATTTTTAAAAAATAATCGATAATGAAAGAATTGAATAAAACAACAGTTGATAAGCCGGAACTTCCGGTTAAGATTTTACAATTTGGAGAAGGCAATTTCTTACGGGCATTTGTGGACTGGATGATTAACAAAGCAAATGAAACAGGAAAAATGAATCATGGAATCGCCATCATTCAGCCCATTGCCGGAGGTGAATTTGTACGGGAATTATTTTACAAGCAGGACAACCTGTATCATGTTTACCTGGAAGGAATAAAAGACAAACATCCGGTAAAAGAAATTTCATTGATAAAATGTATTACCGGTGTCACCAATCCTTATTCCGATTACCAGAAATATGAATCATTGTTTTTAAGCGATACACTGGAAATGATTGTGTCAAACACAACTGAAGCAGGTATTCGCTACGAGGAAGGTGATGACCTGAATGCAGAACCACCAGCATCTTTTCCTGCTAAAATGACCGCTCTGCTTAATAAGAGGTTCAAAAAATTTAACGGTGACCCATCAAAAGGGTTACTGATTATTTGCTGCGAACTGATAGAAGATAATGGTTCTACACTGCGGCAGTATGTATTGAAACATGCCATTGCCAACAACCTCGGTGCTGAATTTGAAAACTGGGTACAAAACAGTTGTCATTTTTATGATACACTGGTTGATCGTATTGTACCGGGTTTTCCAAAAGAAACTATTAATGAAATAAAAGAAGAGATTGGCTTTGATGATAACCTTGTTGTAAAAGGCGAATATTTTCATGTATGGGCAATTGGCGGCGACAGCAGCATTCGGCAAAAATTACCGCTTGATCAGGCAGGATTGAATGTGCTTTATATGGATGATATCCGTGATTTCAGGGCTAAGAAAGTACGCATACTGAATGGTTCGCATACGGCCATGGTTCCGGTAGCACTGCAATTGGGTTGCGAAACAGTTATGGATGCCTTTAAGACACCGGAAGTTGAAAAATTTATCAATAAAATGGTGAGTGAAGAAGTACTGCCGGTTATTGATGAAGACTCTGAAGAATTGAAAAAATTTGCCGGAAAAATTCTGGAACGTTTTTACAACCCTTTCCTTAAGCATTATCTAAAAGACATTTCGCTTAACTCCCTTTCAAAATGGGAAACCAGGAACTTTCCGACGGTAAAGGATAATTACACAAAGCTGAATAAGAATGCGAGGTTGGGAACATTTTCATTTGCTGCCCTGCTTGTTTTGTACAGCGGAAAATCTGAAGTAACATTTGCACCTAACGATACTGTTGAATTTGTAGATTTTATCAAATCATCATTTGATGCGGATAATGTAAAGGGCTGGGTAGAAGCGGTTGTAAAGAATAAAAAAATCTGGAAAGAAGATTTTTCAGCATCACCTTTCTTTATTGATGAAGTTTCGGAAAGTGCAGACCTTATTTTGAAAAAAGGGATGAAAGCGGCGCTTGCACAATTGATAAACGAATAATAACAAGAAAAACAACTTATATGCCAGAATTAGTTTTAAAAGTACACCCGAAGGATAATGTAATTGTTGCACTGAAAGATTTGTCAAACGGCCAGGCGATAAAATATGATGGTGCAGAATATTTAATGCAGGAAGATATTCCGGCCAAGCACAAATTTTTCATGCACGACATGAATACGGGTGATGAAGTGATTATGTATGGTGTGCTTGTTGGTAAGGCACAGATGGGAATTAAAAAAGGTTCCCGCATGTCTACAGAAAATACCAAACATGCAGTGGAGCCATATGTTTACAGGAAAGTAAATTTTGAATGGCAGGCACCGGATGTTTCAAAGTTTGCTGGAAGAAAATTCAATGGATATCACCGGAGTGATGGCAGAGTGGGTACGGCAAACTATTGGCTCTTTATTCCCACTGTTTTTTGTGAGAACAGAAACATGGATGTAATTCGTGAAGCCATGCACAATGAATTGGGCTATGCAGTTACTGATAAATACAAACAATACACACACCAGTTGGTGAATGCTTATCAGAATGGAGAAAACCTGGAACGCATTAATCTTTCTCCTTCACACAATGGTCATTCAAGACCTTTTAAAAATGTAGATGGAATAAAATTTTTAAATCATCAGGGTGGCTGCGGAGGTATCAGGCAGGATGCGGCAGTATTAAGCAAACTGTTAGCGGCTTATGCCGACCATCCAAATGTGGGAGGAGTTACAGTATTAAGTTTGGGTTGTCAGAACTTACAGACACAGGATTTCCTGGGAGATTTAAAAGCACAGAATCCCAATTTTGATAAACCGCTTTTTATTTTTGAACAACAGCAATCACAAAGTGAAGAACAACTGATTTCAGATGCCATCAGAAAAACTTTTGAAGGGCTGATTGAAATAAACAAACTGGAAAGAAAACCGGCAACACTGGATAAATTATGTATTGGTGTAAAATGTGGCGGTAGTGATGGATTCAGTGGTATCTCAGCTAATCCTGCTGTCGGTTATTGTTCCGATTTGGTAGTGGCGTTGGGTGGAAAAATAATACTAGCCGAATTTCCTGAATTGTGCGGTGCCGAACAAAACCTGATTGACAGAACTATTGATGAATCAGCTGCAAAAAAATTCATTCACTTAATGACTGCTTACAGTGAGCAGGCAGAAAGGTCAGGAAGCGGTTTTCATATGAACCCCTCACCTGGTAATATTAAAGACGGATTGATTACAGATGCCATAAAAAGTAATGGAGCGGCTTTGAAGGGAGGTACTTCTCCGGTTGTTGATGTTTTGGATTATACAGAACCGGTTACAAAACCAGGATTGAGTTTGGTTTGTACTCCCGGCAATGATGTGGAAGCCACAACAGGAAAAGCAGCAAGTGGCGCAACACTTATTCTATTCACGACAGGGCTTGGAACACCTACTGGTAATCCGGTTTGTCCTACGATAAAAGTTTCGACAAATAGCAATCTTACAAAAAGAATGAATGATATTATTGATATCGATTGCGGCCCGGTGATTGAAGGCGAGAAAACAATTGAACAAATGGGGGAAGATATGCTGGAGTATTGTATCAAAGCAGCCAGTGGAGAGGTAATTCCGAAAGCGGTGTTATTAAACCAGGATGATTTTATTCCGTGGAAACGGGGAGGTAGCTTATAATTAAATGGGAACAAATATGAATCAGCTTGCTGGTTAACATTGATAAATCAGGTTCCAATTAAAACATACAAGTATGAAAAAGTTTATTGACGAAAATTTTTTGCTGTCTAATGCTACTGCACAGCGTTTGTATCATGAGTATGCCAAAGACATGCCCATTATTGATTATCACAATCACCTGCCGCCAAATGAGGTGGCAGAAGACAAGACCTTTGAAAACATTACAAAAGTATGGCTGTATGGCGACCACTATAAATGGAGGGCTATGCGGGCCAATGGAGTAGAAGAAGCCTACATTACCGGTGATAAAACTGATTGGGAAAAATTCAGGGCCTGGGCAGCTACCGTTCCCTATACATTAAGAAATCCATTATACCACTGGACACACCTGGAACTGCAACGCTATTTCGGCATCACAGATATTTTGAATGCCGACTCAGCAAAGAACATTTATGAAGAAGCTTCAGCTTTATTGCAATCAAAAGAAAACAGTGTAAGGGGATTGCTGGAGAAAGCAAATGTAAAACTTATCTGTACTACAGACGATCCGGTTGATAACCTGCAGTATCACCGGCAAATTAAAGAGAGCAATTGGAAGGTGAAGGTTTTACCGGCTTTCAGGCCTGATAAAGCAATGAATGTGGATGATGTAAACACTTTCAATAACTACTTAACCGGTTTGGAAAAAGCTGCGAATGTTTCCATCAGTACTTATAATGATTATTTAGCAGCATTAAAAAAACGACACGACTTTTTTGCTGAAAATAATTGTAGTGTAACAGACCATGGTCTGGAAGAAATTTATGCAGAAGAATATACCACAACCGAAGTAGCCGGAATTTTTGCCAAGATACGTTCTGGCGGAGCATTGACATTAGAAGAGAACAGGAAATTTAAATCGGCCATGCTGGTTACGTTTGCTGAATGGGATTGGGAAAAAGGGTTTGTACAGCAATATCACCTGGGGGCATTGCGAAACAATAACAGCCGCATGCTGAAACAACTGGGTCCCGATACAGGTTGGGACAGTATTGGTGATTTTTCACAGGCAAGGGCATTGGCAAAATTCTTAGACCGCCTGGACAGGGATAATAAATTAGCAAAGACTATAATTTATAACCTGAACCCTGCCGATAACGAATTATTTGCAACAATGATTGGCAACTTTAATGATGGTACGGCTGCCGGAAAAATTCAATGGGGCGGAGCCTGGTGGTTCCTCGACCAGAAGGATGGAATGACCAAACAAATAAATGCACTCAGTAATATGGGATTGCTCAGCAAATTTGTTGGTATGCTCACAGATAGCCGCAGCTTCCTTTCTTTTCCAAGGCATGAGTATTTTAGAAGATTATTGTGCAATATGTTTGGCGAAGAAGTAGAAAACGGTGAACTACCTGACGATACAGGATGGATAGGAAAAGTAATTCAGGACATTTGTTTTAATAATGCAAAAAATTATTTTAACTGGC
>JBARSW010000553.1:0-1813 GCA_049644925.1 Chitinophagaceae bacterium
CAACAAACCTGGCAGAAGTGCCGGGTTTTTTATTTTAAGGAGTCTCTTGCCGAACATCGATTAAAAGCGGACAAACTGATTATGCCATTATTCATCTTTTAGATTTTCTATTTAATTAGGTGTAAATTACATATGTATATTAAAGCCAACGCTAATGGCGAACAATTTGCTTTCGGTTTTACTTGTTGATGATGAAAGCCTTGCTATTTCAAACCTCAGTAGTATGATTTCTACATACTGCCCTTCTTTACATGTAATTGGTTCTGCAAACAGTGTTGCCGATGGAATAATTGAAATCCACAGGCTTAAGCCAGATGCAATTTTCCTGGATGTAAATATGCCAAAACAAAATGGATTCGAACTTTTAAATCAACTTGTCTATTTGCCTTCTGTTGTTTTTGTGACGGCACATGAACAATATGCCCTACGGGCCATGAAAGTTTGTGCGGTGGATTTCCTGCTGAAACCTATCGCTATTCCCGAACTGATACAGGCCCAATTAAAACTCCTGCAGATACATGCCCTCAAACCGGAAGTAAGGAAAAACTACGGCCTGGTTTTAAGAAATCTCTCCGCTATCATGGAAAACCATGGTAGTATTAGAAAAATCACATTATATGGCAGCCGTGGTTATGAGATTTTTGAAATGGATGAAATATTATACTTAACCGGAGATGACAATTACACATCGTTTCATCTGTTGAAGCACCAGGATATGTTGATTTGCCGAACACTTAAAGACTACGAGGAAATATTGTCACCGTTGGGGTTCATGCGAATACATAAATCAACGATGGTGAATTTGTTTCATGTAAAAAAAATATTGCGGAAAGAAAGCCTGGAAATTATCCTGACAAACGGCATGCAACTTCAGGTTTCAAGGCGCAAGACGTTAGATTTACTGGATTGGGCAAAAACAGGATTAATGCATTATTCGTGAAAAAAATAAATCATTTAGCTCCTCTCTTTTTTTTACTGATTCTGAATACTTACCTCTATCCCCAGAATCCTTTTCTAAAGCATTATACAAAGAATGATGGATTACCAAGTGCTACCATCTACCAGACAATTCAGGATAAGGATGGGTTTCTTTGGTTTGGAACAGATGTTGGTGTTACCCGTTTTGATGGAAAAAAATTTCAGAATTATACTGTTTCAGATGGATTATCTGACAATCATATATTAGTTGTTAAAACAGATTCAAAAGGCAGGATATGGTTTTTGGGAGATAACGGTACCGTATCATACTGGTTGAAAGGAAAAATATACAATGCAGATAATGATACTGTATTGCAACAAATAAAATCATCAAACGCCTTTGTTGATCTATTTGAAGAAAATGAAAATCGGTTATGGTTTATTTCTATGTATGAACATATCATTCTCGACAATCATTCAATAACAAGGATTAAGGAATCTTCTGTAGAAAGAGCCGGTATGATTCTCAGTGGCACTGCAGGTCCAATAATTGTAACTCCCAAACCACCTTTCTTCAAACAGTGCATTTTAGGGGAAATGCATGCTTTAAAACTTCATTATACAATGATGTGGCAAAGCAGAATTTTAAGGTTACAGGATGGAGCCGTTCTGTTTATTTCCCCTGTTGAAGGAGTGGTATGGCAAAATGATACCATTCAAAAATTAATCTTCCCCATTCACAATGCATTTTATGATATAATTCTGGGAAATATGGCTTTGACAAAGGATTCTTTATTGTGGATAACCGTAACTGGTAAGGGATTATTCTGTTACGATCTTAAAAACAAAAACGCTAATCCTGTCATTTATTTTAAAGACCAAATCACCACCGGTA
>JBARSW010000554.1:0-13547 GCA_049644925.1 Chitinophagaceae bacterium
ATGAATACCTGTCCTGTTGGGGTGGCTACACAAGATCCCGAATTAAGAAATCGATTCAAAGGAGATCCTGATCATGTAGTAAACTTTTTTAAAATGATTACACAGGAGCTGAGAGAAATTATGGCTGATCTCGGTTTCAGAACAGTGAATGAAATGATTGGCCAGGTGGATAATCTTGAAATGAGAGAAAATATTGAACACTGGAAATATAAAAATCTAGACCTCTCTTCCATACTGTACAAAGAACCAAATTCAATGTACACCACTCTGTATTGCAGTGAAGAACAAGATCATGGATTAGCTGATATTCTAGACTGGGAACTGTTACAGGTTGCAACTCCGGCCATTGATAATAAAGAAAAAGTAACTGCATCTTTTAATATTAAAAATACTGATCGGACTGTTGGTACTATTCTGTCAAATGAAATAACAAAAAAATACAGGGCTGAAGGTTTACCGGATGGAACGATTCATTTTACTTTTAACGGAACAGCAGGGCAAAGCTTTGGTGCATTCAATACGAATGGTATCACACTGGAACTGGAAGGTGATGCCAACGATTATTTTGGAAAAGGATTAAGTGGTGCCAGGCTAATTATCTATCCACCAAAAACAGCAACCTATACTCCTGAAGATAACAGTATAATTGGCAATGTTGCATTCTATGGTGCTACCTCCGGTGAGGCATTTATAAGAGGTAAAGCAGGTGAACGATTTGGTGTGAGAAATTCCGGAGCAAATGTTGTGGTGGAATCTGTTGGTGACCATGGATGTGAATACATGACAGGTGGCAGCGTAATAATACTTGGTGATACCGGAAGAAATTTTGCAGCGGGAATGAGTGGCGGTATTGCTTTTGTATATGATGTAAAGGGGAAATTTAATGACAACTGCAACAAAGAAATGGTGGACCTTGATGTATGTGATGAGAATGATAAAAATGAATTACTTGTAATGCTGCAAAAGCATTTCGATTTTACCGGTAGTACCATTGCAAAATTCATAGTGGAAGATTTTGATAATCAGCTGCAACATTTTGTAAAAGTGTTTCCTAAAGATTATAAAAAAGCGTTGATATCAAAAACAGCAACTCTAAATCAAAAAGCATAAACCTGTAGAAGAAATAAACCGACAACATTAAATTAATAATCAGGCGAGATGGGCAAACCAACAGGATTTAAGGAATTTGGGAGAGAACTTCCCGGCAAACAACATGTGCAGGAAAGAATTAAGCATTACAATGAATTTGTAGAAAGATATAACGACGAAAAATTGAACCAGCAGGCAGCCCGTTGTATGAACTGCGGGGTTCCTTTTTGTCATCAAGGTTGTCCATTAGGAAATGTGATACCTGAATTCAATGATGCTGTTTATAAAAAAGACTGGAAAGAAGCATATGATATACTTTCATCCACCAATAACTTTCCTGAATTCACCGGACGCATCTGTCCGGCCCCCTGCGAAACTGCCTGTGTGCTGGGCATCAATCAACCAGCAATAACTATTGAGGAAATAGAAAAACATATCATTGAAATTGCATTTGAAAAAGGATTTGTTCAGGCCCGGAAACCAAATCTTCGCACAGGTAAAAAAGTTGCGGTAATCGGTTCGGGTCCTGCAGGATTAGCTTCGGCTGTTCAATTAAATTATGCAGGCCATTCTGTTACAGTATTTGAAAGAGATGATGCACCTGGTGGTTTATTGCGTTATGGTATCCCGGATTTCAAATTAGAAAAATGGGTCATAGACAGAAGAGTAAAAATGATGGAAGAAGAAGGTGTTGTTTTTAAATGCCATGCAAATGTTGGTGTTAATATCAGTATCAATGACTTGCTGAGAGAATTTAATGCAATTATTCTTGCAGGAGGAAGCACCATCCCCCGGAACCTGAATATTCCAGGAAGAGAATTAAATGGTGTTCATTTTGCTATGGACTTTTTAAAGCAAAATAATAAAAGAGTGTCAGGCCTCACCCCGACCCTCTCCATAAATGGAGAAGGAGAAACCCGGGGGATTGAAAGCAATATGCTTTATGAAGAAGTAAATGCAACGGGCAAAAATGTTGTGGTGATAGGTGGCGGTGATACCGGCAGCGATTGTGTAGGGACCAGTAATCGTCATGGTGCAAAATCGGTAACACAATTTGAATTATTACCAAAACCTCCTGATTCAAGAAATGACTTTATGCCCTGGCCTACTTATCCCATGCTATTGAAAACAACTTCTTCGCATGAAGAAGGTGCTAATCGCCAATGGGCAATTGCTACCTCAGCATTTATTGGAGATGATAATGGAAAACTAAAAGCACTGAAGGTTGTGGACCTTGAATGGAAAATTGTTAATGGACGTCCTGCAAGTTTTGTAGAAGTGGCAGGAAGTGAAAGAGAAATTCCCTGTGAACTGGCATTACTTGCTATGGGATTTTTGCATCCACAAAAAAATGGCCTTCTCAATGATCTTGGTATTGATCTTGATGAAAGGGGAAATGTAAAAGCAACAGAAAAAGATTTTCGTACTAATATCTCAAAAATATTTGCAGCAGGTGATATGCGCCGCGGCCAAAGCCTGGTAGTATGGGCTATCAGTGAAGGCCGGGAGTGTGCCCGAAAGGTGGATGAATTCCTCAATAATTACGCCCCATCCGTATTAGAAACCAAAGATTCAATCATTCAATTTCAGACTTTCTAATTAGCTTTCACTCTTCAATGTTTAAAATACAAAAATTTACAATATTTGTATTTTAAACAAATAATACACATTTTTATATTTTTTTAGAATTAAATCATAATACTAACGAATGTTATTGTCATATTTTTATATTTTTACTTGACAATATTCATATTGTATTATTAATTAATTTTAAAAATTAGCACATGATTCAAAGAAAAGCAAAACAAATCTTGCCATTTGTACTGTTGGTTGCGGTTGCTATTATTGCCATGTTTGTAAAACCCACTGCTGATTATGTTCCGGGTCCGAATGACCCCCAATATAATCCTGCTGATATTGCCTGGGTTTTAGTTTCTACTGCACTGGTGTTTTTAATGACGCCGGGTCTTGCCTTCTTTTATGGCGGTATGGTTCACCGTAAGAATGTAATCTCCACCATGATAAAAAGCGTTGTAGCCGCCGGTATCGTTGGAGTTATATGGGTGGTTTGCGGATTTAGTCTTGCTTTTGGGGAAACAGTTAATGGCTTTATTGGTAATCCAACTACCTACGCCTTTTATGATGGCGTTAAGTCAGGCGCAGCGTGGCCATTGGCAAACACCATTCCACTTTCACTTTTTTCCCTCTTCCAGTTAATGTTTGCAATTATAACACCTGGATTGGTAGTAGGTGCTGTTGCTGAACGTATCCGTTTTACTTCCTATGTGTTGTTTATTGTTCTTTTCTCTCTCCTTGTTTATGCACCTGTTGCTCATTGGAGCTGGCATCCGGAAGGATTTCTTGCTAAAATGGGAGCCTGGGATTTTGCAGGGGGCACCGTAGTTCATATCACTGCGGGTTGCGCAGCGTTAGCAGGAGCAATGGTTTTGAAAAGGAGAAAATCACACCTGGAACAAAAGGATATTCCGCCGGCAAATGTACCGTATGTATTAATCGGAACAGGATTGCTTTGGTTTGGATGGTTTGGTTTTAACGCTGGCTCTGCAGTTGGCTCTACATCACTCGCAGTAAATGCTTTTGGAACTACCACTACCGCGGCTTCCTCAGCTGGTCTGGCCTGGATGTTCTTTGATGTTATAAAAGGGAAAAAACCTTCAGTAGTTGGATTCTGTATTGGTGCGGTAGTAGGCCTTGTTGCCATTACACCGGCAGCAGGATTTGTGGGCATTCCACAAAGTATTATTATTGGCCTTGTTGGTTCACTGGTATCGAATATTGCCGTTAGTATTAAACAGAAATCAAAACTGGATGATACACTTGATGTATTTCCTTGTCACGGACTTGGTGGTATGACGGGCATGTTGCTTACAGGTGTATTTGCCAGCACGGCTGCACATGGAATAAAAGGAGGACCAGAAGGTTTGTTTTATGGCAATCCCGGATTCTTTTTTACACAGTTGAAAGCGATGGCTATTGTCGCTACGTACAGCTTTGCTGTTTCTTACGGAATATTTAAGTTCATCAACTTTGTTATTCCTATGAGAGTCAGCGAAAGTGAAGAAGAAGAAGGATTGGATGCCTCGCAGCATAATGAAAAATACATGCAGGGTACATTATTGGTTCATACTAATGGCTCTGTTGAAGAAAAATCTGCCAGTCACTAAATAAATTAAATCGAAAAAGGCACTGCATAAGTGGAATAAACTTCTCGCAAAAGTTTATTCCTGCTGTGCCCTTTTCTTAACATCTAAAATGCACTACAATGTTACAAAAAATTTTTATTGCAGCCATCGGTCTGCTTTCATTTACAATCTCAAAAGCACAAACTGCCTCAACAACCACTTTAACAGATGCTACTGCTGCAACTGTAGCGGATGAACAAAAAAAAGAACCTGTTTTAGCAATTACAGGATCAGTTGATGCTTATTATAAACTGGATTTTGCCAATACAAAAGCAAATAGCCTGACCAGTTTTACACAAACGCATAATGCTTTTTCATTAGGCATGGCCAGTATCAAATTTGAACACAAAGGAGAAAAAGTCGGGGCAGTTGCTGACCTGGGTTTTGGCCCAAGAGCAAAAGATTTCTCCTATACTGACGATGGTATTACACAGGCCGTTAAACAACTTTATGTAAGTTATTCTCCTGCTGATTGGTTGAAGTTTACTTTAGGAACTTGGGGTACACATGTTGGTTACGAACTGCTCGATCCTCAGCTGAACAGGAATTATAGTATGAGCTATATGTTCACTAACGGTCCTTTTTCTCATACGGGGTTAAAAGCTGAGGTTTCAAAAGGAAAACACGGTGCTATGTTAGGTGTAGCCAATGCAACAGATTACAGGATTCCACCAGCAGATCAGATCAATAAAAAATTTCTGTTGGCACAATATTCATTTGCGCCTACTGACAAAATTAAAATTTACCTGAATTATGTTGGCGGCCAAAATCCTGATACATCCAAAACAAATCAGTTTGACGCAGTCGTTACAGCTAAAGTCAATGACCAATTTAATATTGGCTTCAACGGAACTGTTAATTCAACCCAACTTTGGGATGGTGTAAAAAATATTGAGAGTAAAGCCTGGTGGGGATCTGCTCTTTACCTGAACTATGATCCAAAATCATGGTTCGGTCTTACTCTCCGTGGTGAATTATTTGGTGATAAATATCAATTTAAGCCATTCAGTTCTTCTTCAGAAGGAGGAAATATTTTCGCTACCACTCTTTCTGCAAATTTTAAAACAGGTGGTTTTGTTTTCATTCCTGAATTCAGGTTAGATAATGCCAATAAAGAAGTTTTATTCACCAACAAAAACGGAGCCTTTACTAAATCTGCTGCCAGCTTCCTGATAGCAGCGGTTTACTCTTTTTGATAGAAATATTATTCAAACTTTTTAATAGCAAGCAATCGTTATCAGCCTTCCGTTTCTACGGAAGGCTTTTTTATATCAAAGGCTCCTGCTGACTCAAACAATGAAAACTTCCCAAGCCCCAAATTATATCTGTAGAGTCAATGCCTGTAACTTCTCTGTCCGGAAAACAATCTTTAATTATCTGCAAAGCTTTTTCATCTCTGTCAGATCGGAATGTAGGCACAATCACTGACTTATTTGCTATATAAAAATTAGCATAAGAACAGGGTAGCCGCTGATCTTCGTAAATCAGTTCTTCGGGCATTGGCAGTTCCACAATATTCAATTGCTTTCCATTAAGTAAACGCATTTCTTTTAGCTGTTTCAAATTATGCTGCAGTAAATCATAATTTGCATCATTCTTATCTTCCTCAATAACAGTAATAACAGTATCCTCATTTACAAATCGAACTGTATCATCAATATGCCCATCTGTATCATCACCGACAATACCTTCATCTACCCAAAGTACCTGTTCCATTCCGTAATAATTACATAGGTATTCTTCTATCTGTTGTTGATTCAAATGCGGGTTACGATTAGGATTCAATAAACAGGATTTTGATGTCAGTACTGTACCATTACCGTTAAATTCAACCGAGCCTCCTTCCATTATAATACCCGGATGATAAACAGGAATATTGAAATGCCTACCAATCAATGTTGGAATTACATCATCCAGATCATAGGGAGGATATTTATTTCCCCATGCATTATATCCCCAGTCAACAATTACTTTCTTTTGTTCTGCTAAGGGATTTATAAGAAATGCCGGTCCATGGTCACGACACCACGCATCATTGGTAGGATGAAAATAAAATTCAACTTTACTCAGTTCAACTCCTTCATTCCGCAGATGAACGATTGCCAATAATTTCATTGCTTCATCAGCCACATTAACCCTTACCAATTCTCCTTTTGTTAATTCCTTAATGAATTTTGAATACGATGGATAAATCGATTCAATTTTTCCAGGCCATGATGCTTCCTTATGCGGCCAGCTTAGCCAGGTAGCAATATGCGGTGCAAACTCTGCGGGTAAGAAGTAACCGAGATTTTTAGGAAAGTCCGGAAGACCGGAAGTCGGAGAGTCAGAAAGCTTTTGCGTACTCAATTTATAACTATTTTATTTTAACGAATTGCGTAATGCATTTATCATCACCAAGATTTCTTCGCACATATTATAAATCTTAGCGAAATTTTCATCAGAAATATAACCTCTTCTTTTTGCAAGAAAAATGCAACCAACCACTTCAATTGCTGATCGAAGAGCAATCCCAAGGAACCGATTAAATTCTGGATTTGACTGACCTGTTGACCCCTCAGCTATATTCAAAGAAACAGAATCTGCTGCTCTTTTCATCTGCGAAGTCAAAATGTAAATCTCATCTTTTGGAAAACCTTTTGTAACCTGGTTAACCACATCAGAAAGATCAACAGCTTTTTGCCAGACAATCAGTTTCTCAAACTTATAAGGCATGATTAAATAATTAGGCAGGGATTAACTTAAATTATAGGAGCACCATCTTTCGGACTTTCCGGCTTCAGACTTTCCAACTTCCCTCTACTCTTCGTCAATAAATCGTTTGGTAATTGCCTGATAAGAATCAATCCTTCTATCCCGCAGAAAAGGCCAGTGAGTCCTATATTGGTCTGTTTTTGCCAAATCAAGTTCCAGTACTTTTACCTCCTCTTCATCATGAGATGCTTTATATAGAATACTACCAAATGGATTGGAAACAAAAGAGCCACCCCAGAATTTCATTGCACCATTCTGTTCAAGTCCCACACGGTTCACACTAACAACATGAACACCGTTGGCAATAGCATGACTGCGTTGAATAGTTTGCCATGCTCCATACTGTTCTGTATTTGTTGCCTCATCCTGTGCGGTGGCCCAGCCAATGGCTGTAGGATAAAATAATATTTCAGCACCCATTAATGAAGTGATTCTTGCTGCTTCGGGATACCATTGATCCCAGCAAATCAATACTCCAATCGTAGCAAATTTTGTTTTGAAAACTTTATAACCCAAATCACCGGGTGTGAAATAAAATTTCTCATAATAAGCCGGGTCATCCGGGATATGCATTTTACGATACTTTCCCAAATAACTTCCATCTGCATCAATCACAGCAGTGGTATTATGATATAATCCCTGGGCCCTCTTTTCAAATAAAGAAGCTATAACAACAACTCCTAACTCACCTGCCACCTTCTGTAAAGCATCTGTGGAAGGACCAGGCACAGGTTCTGCCAATTTGAAATTTTCGTAGTCTTCAACATCACAGAAATAAAGCGAAGTGAAAAGTTCCTGCAGGCAAACAATCTGTGCACCACCGGCAGCTGATCTCTTTATTCCTTCGATTGCCTTAGCTAAGTTTTCTTCTTTATTATTGGTGCAACTCATTTGCACCAGGCCAATTTTTACTTTGCTCATCTTTTAGAATTGAGATGCAAAAATAGTAGTATTTGAATTGATAGTTTCTTTGGCAACAAGTTCTTAAAAAGAGAATATCAATATATAAGTCTATAATAATTCAGTAAAATAAATTACTCCCTCATATATCCAATTACTGATTCTACATACACCCATTTTGATTTTAAAATAAAAATATCTTTGCCCCCACTATTAAAAACAACCTTTTTGTACTGCCCGGTAAGCTCGATATTTAAAATACCATTTGGAAAACTATTGCTTAAATCTAATAAGAGAATTTCGGTTTCGGTTAAGGTCATGCTAATCTGTATTGTATTTACATTTTTCTTGACCCATTTTTCAGGAAATTTTTCAGGTATTTCCCAAATATCAAAACTTAATTTACAATGAATTTCCTGACCATTAGTAATTTGCAAATCCTTCCAGTAAACATTTTGCAAATTTGGAGGATTTTCGAAGAAAACATTCTGTATTACTTCAGGATTTTCTATTAATGAAAGCCACATACTATGATCAATTTTTAAATTAAATTACGCTGAATTCCTCCCCGCATTAATAATTCCAAAAGAACAACGCATTACCAACTTTTCATAAGCTTCTTTAACAGGAGCTTGTATCAGTTGTTCATCCATTTCTCTTATCCTTGTTAATGCATACTGCTGAATGGTTAATAAAGGCAAAACAATCCTTTCCCTCATTTGAATAGATAGTTGTTCCACCGGATAGTCCGCCATTAATTCGGCTTCGCCGGTAATTTTTGAAAGGTACTGCCTGGTTAGAATATACTCATCATGAATCATTTGCCATAATTCCCCAAACTGCTTGTGTTTTGCCAGGAATGCCGTAAGCGGAAAGAAAGATTTCATCATTGCCATTTCACAATTGTCGAGCAATGTTCTGAAAAATAATGATTGATGATAAAGCTTTTGTAACTGAAGTAATTTTCCTCTCTTTTCCATTTCCAGCAGCGCAGAACCAACGCCATAATAACCAGTTACATTTTGTTTCAACTGGCTCCAGGATCCAGCAAAAGGAATTGCCCTAAGGTCTTTCAGTGATAAGCCGGATGCAGCGCCACGTTTAGCCGGTCTGCTGCCAATATTTGTTTCACTATAAAACCGTAATGGACTTACCTGCAATAAATAATCCGCCAGGTAAGGATGATCTTTTAATGATTTATAGGCTAAAAGACTTTCTTCAGCTAATTCACTTAGCAGCTGTTCTTCACTTTTGCTGAGTGTAATATCCCGGTTAGAGAAAAGATCGTTTGAAATACCAGCATTCAGCAACTGCTCAATATTGAATTGTGCAGCATCTTTCGTTCCAAAGTTGGAACTCACTGTCTGCCCCTGTATGGTGAGTTGTATTTCTTTATTAGAGATATTGTGACCCATAGATGCATAGAACTTATGTGTCTTTCCTCCACCCCTTGAAGGCGGGCCACCCCTTCCATCAAAAAATATAATGTCAATACTATGTTCACGGGAAATTTTTGTCAATTCTTCCTTGGCTTTGTAAATACTCCAGTTCGCCATCAGGTAGCCGCCATCTTTTGTCCCATCAGAAAATCCAAGCATGATGGTTTGATGATTTCCCCTTCGTTTTAAATGTTCTTTATAAACGGGATCGATGTATAGCGTCTTCATCACTCCGGCTGCATGCTGTAAATCATCTATTGTTTCAAAAAGAGGGACAATGTCAATATTCATTTCCTCTTTTTCCCATCCACTTAACAGAAACAGGCCATAGACTTCTATTGCATTGAGAGCACTGTTGCACTGACTGATGATATAACGGTTACAACCTTCTGCACCATTTAACTGATGAATAGTTTTTACAGCAGCAATCGTTTTTAAAATATCCTTATGAACCGGGTCAGTTAACAATGCTGCATCGGCAACACCAGAAATATTTGTAAAGCAGCTGATTTTTTCTTCGGAACATAAAGTGTTATATGCAGGTAATAAATCAGGTTGACTTTCTGCTATTGCCCCAATTGCCTGTGTGTGTATATGACTTTCCTGCCTGATATCCAACGAAGCAAAATATAATCCAAACACCTCCATTTCATTGATCAGATTATTTACCAGGTGCAGGAACAATCCATTATGCTTATAAATGATAACCTCTTTAATCTGATGAAGCGTTTCCAGCATTTCTTCCTTATTCAGAGTATTCTTAAAACCAGGAATAAAGAGATTATTATATATTTTACTTTCGAGTTCCTGCAATAAAATATCAACTCCATCAAATGTAAGTCTCCTGCGCAGCCTTCGGATATCTAAGTAATAACATTTGATAATGGCACTCCTCAAAGCGATAGAAACCTGTAACGTAATTTCACTTGTTACAAATGGATTGCCATCTCTGTCGCCACCCGGCCAGAAACCCATGCGAATAACAGGGTTATGTTTACTGACTGCATCAGGAAATTGATTTTTTAATGCGGAAATAATTCTTCCTGCCGCTGTGTAAAAAACATTTTCCAGGTACCAAATCAGGCTTACTGCTTCATCATAAGGAGTTGGCTTTTTCTTATTAAAGAAGGGGGTCTTACCTAATTGTTGCAAGTAAGTATTTACGAGATTCGTATTATTATCTGCCAATGCATTTGCCAGGTCGTTAATAATACCAAGCACCGGCCCAGGATAAAACTGTGTGGGGTGTGCTGTCAAAACCAACCTGATTCCAAAATCTTTCAATTTTTCTGCCAATTCATCTTCCTTATTACCCTGTAAAACTTCAGATTCAAGATGTTTCAGCGTACCTACTCCATTCAAATCATGTACATTTTTAAAGGCCGCATCTTCCAAAGCATCAAACAATACCACTTGTCTTTCTATATATTGTACAAAACGAAAAAGGAGATCATTCCTTTCGTTTTCTTTAGTATAGGTAGTATGTTTTGTGAAGAAATCCTCAATAATCTCAGCTGGACTTAATCTGTTTTTATAACCTTCCTCGCAATTATTTGAAAGCAGAGATAACAATATCCCGGTTTTTTCAATCCGGTGAAAAGGTAAAGATGTAAAAAGGCTATTATATAATTGAAAGCGGATACCCACTTCACTTTTGAACTGCTGCAAAGCCCTGCCGGATTGATGATCCATATTGTTGGTTTTTAGTATTCTTAAGAATTATAGCAAGCAGCAAGTATGAAAATACCTTAATTTTTTAAAAAATGCTTTTATTACCTACGGCAAAATCAAAATAATTCTATCCAATTGGAACTTTTCATTGTGAAGCCTTCCCACTGATTGGCTGGTTGGCAGGTCGATAAATTACCAACTATTGGGATAAAATGTATTTCCTTTTGTTCTTACATAAAAAAAGCCTCCAACTAAAATTGTCGGAGGCTTTGTATTGAAGAGTTTGTTTTTGCTTTTATTCAGGAGCTTTTTCTTCTTTAACATCGGCCGCCGCAGTTTTATCTGTTGCTTCTGTTTTCTTTTTCGCACTACCAGCACGACGTGTTTTCTTAGCAGCAACTTTTGCTTCGCCTTTACCCTTACCGTAAATCTCATTAAAATCTACCAGTTCAATCATTGCAGTTTCTGCATTATCACCAGGGCGGGCACCCAACTTAATAATACGGGTATATCCACCGGGACGACCAGCTACTTTTGCTGCAACATTATCAAATAATTCCTTTACTGCATCTTTATCCTGCAGGTAGCTGAATACAACACGACGTTGATGTGTAGTATTGTCTTTCCCTTTAGTTATCAATGGCTCTACATATACTCTTAAAGCTTTTGCTTTAGCAGTAGTAGTAACTATTCTTTTGTACTGAATCAATTGGCAGGCGAGGTTGCTAAGCAACGCATCTCTGTGTGCTTTTTTTCTGCCAAGATTATTTACTTTGTCTCCGTGTCTCATGACGTTTTGTTTTATTCAGTTGTACCGTGTCAGGAATTACAACCTACTGTTATTAGAATAGTCGGGAGTCGAAAGTCATTAGTCTGGAGTACAACTCCTGATTCAAGACTCTGTAGTCCTGACTCGTTTTAAAATTCGCTTAAATCAATACCCAGTTTTACTAAATCCATTCCAAAATGCAGTCCTCTTTCAGTCAGCACTTGTTCAATTTCTGCCAATGATTTTTGGCCGAAGTTGCGGAATTTCATCAGGTCTTCCTGCTCATACTGTACCAATTCACTCAGTGAATTAATTTTCGCAGCTTTCAGACAGTTAAAGGCACGGACAGAAAGATCGAGGTCTTCCAATGGAGTCTTCAACACTTTACGTAATTGTAAAGTTTGTTCATCTACCAGATCTTCTTTCTTCTCTTCTTTGTTATCGAATGTAATGTTCTCGTCTGTGATGATCATCAGGTGCTGTATCAGAATTCTTGAAGCCTGCTTTACTGCTTCTTCCGGATGTATAGTACCATCAGTTGAAACTTCCATGATAAGCTTTTCAAAGTCTGTTCTTTGCTCAACACGGGTATTCTCAATGGTATACTTTACATTTTTGATAGGTGTAAAGATGGCATCAATCGGAATGTAGCCTAATGGTGCATCTTTTGGTTTATTATCTTCTGCAGGTACATAACCACGACCCTTACCAATTGTCAGTTCAATATCCATTCTTGCTGAAGAATCCAATGTACAAATATGCAAATCAGGATTCATAATCTGGAAAGAATGAGTTCCTTCTCCTATCATACCGGCATTAAATTCGGTTCTGTTTCTGATAGAGAGCATTATCTTCTCATTGGTAACATCATGCTCAGCAATTTTTTTGAAGCGAACCTGTTTCAAGTTCAGAAAAATTTCAACAACATCTTCACTTATACCTTTCATAGTGGCAAACTCATGTTCCACTCCTTCAATTTTTACACCGATGATGGCATAACCTTCCAGCGAATTCAGTAACACACGACGTAGTGAATTACCAATAGTAACTCCGTAACCGGGCTCCAATGGACGAAATTCAAACTGCGCTTCGAAATCAGTTGCTTTCTGCAGAATGATTTTATCGGGTTTCTGGAAATTTAAAATGGCCATATTTTTAACTTTAGATTTTAAGTATTTATATAATCAGCAGTTTCGAGAAGTAAGTTACGAGTTGCGAGACTAAAGGCTCATAGCTAAAAGCTCGCAGCTTCTTACTTACTATACAATTCAACTATCAACTGCTCTTTGATATTTTCCGGTACACTTTCCCTTTCAGGATAGGTAAGGAAAGTACCTTTCATTTCTGCTTCACTCCAATCCAACCAGCTGAATTTTGGATTTTTTGGACGTATTACACTTGTAATTGAAGTTCTTCCTTTACTACCTTCTTTAATAGAAATAACATCACCTGCTTTTAACTGGCAGGAAGGAACATTTACTACTACTCCATTTACTTCAATATGTTTGTGACTTACTAACTGACGGGCAGCAGGGCGGCTTGGAGCAATACCCATACGGAAAACGGTATTGTCAAGGCGGGCTTCACAAAGTTTTATCAGGTTTTCACCTGTTACACCTCTGCGGCGGGCTGCTTCTTCAAAAGTTTTACGGAATTGTTTTTCCAGGATACCATAAGTATACTTCGCTTTTTGTTTTTCACGAAGCTGCAGGGCATATTCGC
>JBARSW010000555.1:0-3974 GCA_049644925.1 Chitinophagaceae bacterium
ATACAGGCAGGCTTTGGAAGAACCGGTAAACTTTGGGGCTTTGAGCATTTTGAGATTGTACCCGATGTACTGTTACTTGGCAAAGCTTTAGGTGGTGGTATGCCGTTGGGGGCTTTCATTGCAGACAAAAAATTGATGGATGCTTTTACTGAGAACCCGGTACTGGGCCATATCACCACATTTGGTGGTCACCCTGTAAGTTGTGCAGCAGGTATGGCAGCCATGAAAGCATTGCTGGAAGAAGGGTGGAAGGATTCGGTTAAGAAAAAAGAAGAATTATTAAAATCTTTATTGGTTCATCCAAAGATTAAAGCCGTTCGTTCTTATGGTTTATGGATGGCGGTAGAGTTTGATTCTTTTGAAACCTGTAAAAAAATAATTGATGCTTGTATCATAGCCGGAGTGCTGACTGATTGGTTTTTATTTGCTGCGAATTGTTTGCGCATTTCCCCACCCTTGATAATGCATGAAAATCAGTTAAAAAGTGCAACTGCAATTATTATTACTTCAATAAATAAAGTTTACCAATAGTATGAAGAAGCTCATTGTGTGCCTGATGTTTAATATGGCCATGGTACCCTCTTTTTGTCAATCAACAGTTAATAGTAATACACTTTTGTGGCGGATTTCAGGAAATGGAATTTCCAGCCCTTCATACTTGTATGGAACAATGCACCTGACTGATAAAAGGGTTTTTCAATTGGGTGATTCTGTTTATAAGGCAATGATAAATGTTGAGGGATTTGCTGCAGAACTGGATATGAACCAGATTGGAATGCAAATGATTAATTATTTTTTAAACAGGGAAGAAGAAAAAGCTTCTCAGGAGGCTGTTAAAGTAAAAGACTGTGTGATCCCTGAAATTTGGCAGATGTATAAAACTGAACTGGAAAAAAAACTGATGAAGCCTGCAGATAAAATCACTGTAGATGATTTGAATACAATTGAAGAAGATCTTGAAAGTGAATTATTCCGGAAGGGCGAAATGCCTACGTTTCTGGATGCGTATCTTTTCGGAATGGCTAGAAAGCAGGGGAAATGGGTAGGAGGTATCGAAGATTTTAATGACCAAATAGATCATGTTGAGGCAAATGAAATTGAAAGTAAAATTCAAATGGCTTTGTTTGATGATAACTACTATAGAAAGGGGCTAGAGTCGCTTCTAAGTATTTACATGGCACAACGTTTGGATAGCCTGGATGCAATGATGTATAGGGAGGAGGGAGGAAAAAAAGATTTCATTATGATCAGAAGGAACCTGAAAATGGCCAATGTGATGGATAGCCTTGCCAATGTAAGAAGTACCATGTTTGCTATTGGGGCAGCCCACTTGCCCGGTGATTCAGGAGTAATTACATTATTAAGAAAAAAGGGGTATACCCTAACCCCTGTTTTTTCAAAATCTAGAATAAGCGCCGACAAATATTCTTTTAAATCTGTCAAAGAAAGTTGGGAAACGATAAGCGGCAATGATAATAGTTACACTATACAAATGCCCGGTAAAGCAGAAGGGCTCACCATGCTGGAAGAGATGGGAATTAATATGAAAATGTATTTTGACATTTCATTTATGAAACTCTATATGACATGGGGTATGGTTCTACCCGAAGAAAGAAGAAAAATCGGGAAAGACAGTCTATATAAAGGGTTAAGGCAAAGATTTGCAGAAAAGGGAAAAATGCTGAATGAAAAAAATATAAACGTTGACGGAATAGATGGAAAAGAATACCGGTTAAGTTCGGTTGACGGTGAGTATAAAATGCAAATCTTTATTCCCGAAATGCAAAAGATAGTTCTCAATGCAGTATTTACTTTCAAAGAAAAAGTATTAAATGAACCGGAAACGGACCGTTTTTTTAAATCATTCGTAAATAATGCTGATTACCAAAAACCTGAAACGGTCATTAAAGACTGGTCAGTTTATCAATATCCTCAGCATGCTTTTTCTGTGGAACTACCTGATAAACCAGTAGAAAAAAAGGATGTAAATTCCGAAGAGGGTAAAATCCTCCATAGCTACAAACTGTTTAAATTAAGTGAACAGATTTTTTATGGTATGCAGGTAACATCGATGAAAGCCGGGATGTATAGCAGCGGATCTGACAGTACTTATTTCTGTAATCTTAAAGATAACCTTATAAGTGGTTTTGAAGATGCAAGATTGATGGATTCTTCTTATATTTTAATGGATAATTATCCGGCCTTTCGGTTTTCAATTACCGGAAATTCTGAAGGTGAACAGGTTGAAGTTCGGGTAATAATTCTTTTAAGGGGGAACCGGAGTTATTATTTTTATGTAGTACACCAGCCTGGTCCGAATCATCAGGCAAATGCAGAAAGATTTCTTAATTCCTTTAAATTAACCCCTTATAATTTTTCAACATGGCAGACAAAAGTTTCAGCAGATGGAAGTTTTTCAACAACTGCACCGGTTAATTTCATCGAGTGGGAAAAAGAAGAAAACGATATTCATCCATTGGCAAACCGGCAGATTGCCTATGATTCAGTTTTTTCTTCCTCCATTTTAATTGATAAAACCGATATCCCCTCCTGGTTTTGGTTTAGTTCAGATACGGGATTTCTAAGGAACCGGGCAATGAAATTTAAATCCTGGGATGATTCTGTAGTGAATTATGTGGTAGCCAGAAAAGACAATACTGTTGAGGCAGAATTTTCAATACCGGAAGAGGGAACTCAAATGATTAAAAAAGTAAAATTAATCCTGGCCGGTGATAAGCTGTATGAAGTTTTTGGCAATATCGATAAAACAGATTATGACAAAACTTATTACAGGTTCTTTGATGATTTTAAAATTAATCAGCGTACATCAGGCTTTGATTTGACTACGCCCAAAGAGGGGATGTTATTTAAAATATTAAACAACAATTATACAAATTCAGTTGAATCGATAAAAGAGTGGTGGGATGATCTGCAATTTAATATGGGAGATATTCCTGACTTGCAAAAGCTTATGCTTACATTATATGCTGATTTTGATACTTCATATTACAATTCAAGTCTGAATGGTAAAATCATAGAGCAACTGGAGTATCTGGACAGTAACAAAACTTCAGTAGATTTTATCAGGAAAAACTACCCTTTACTAACAGGCAGGAATGAATACCTGAAGCCATTCTTCATTTCATACCTGTCTTCAGATTTTACTAATGAGTCTTATCAGCTTGTTAAGGATTTATTATTGAATTATTCTTATCCTGAAAAAGCTGGACGTTATTTTCCAAATGGATTCTATGATTCACTGAAACTTACGGCTGTACTTTACCCTGAATTACTGAAAGTGGCAGGTAACGAAAGTTTATGGTGGATGATTGCGGGGCAGGCAACTTCACTTCTTGACAGCAACCTGATTTCCAAAAATACTATCAGGCAGTATGGAAAATTCTTAATTGAATCAGCAAAAAGAGAACTAAAGGCTGATAAATTATTTATTGAGGAGAATGCTGACGATTATTATGACCTGGTCAGGATTCTGGGTATTATCAATCTGCCTGAGTCCAATACATTGCTTACAAAATTCTCCAAATTTGATAACAGGGGGTTAAGATACAATGTATTGCTGGCTCAGTTTGACGCTAATCAACCGGTTGATACAAAAACAATATATACCCTGGCAACTACAAATGATTACAGGCATGATTTGTATGATGAATTGAAAAAAAGGAATAAGCTAAAACTTTTTCCATCCGAATTTCTTTCTCAGCAGAAACTGGCAGAAAGTAAATTGTATGCTTATTCATCAGATGAAGAACCGCCAGTTACAGTTCAGTATATCGGGAATAGAATTACAGACTATAATGGCAAAAAACAAAAATTCTTTCTTTTTAGACTTATATTTTCAGATGAACTCGATGCTTCATCATACCTGGGAGTTGCAGGTCCATATTCATTGGAGCCAAAGGCATATGAAAGTAATCACGAAGCAACAGGATGTTATTATTCAGAAGAATATGATG
>JBARSW010000556.1:0-1539 GCA_049644925.1 Chitinophagaceae bacterium
AACTACAGCAAATTTCTATTTTCGATCAGTATGATATTGAAGAATTTACATCAGCGCATTTTCCATTATTAAAGTTGCTTTACAAAAATGCATTTAATACTGATGTTAGGATCGAGGAAATTGAAAGCCGCTTTAATACTAACGCATTGGGTGGCCCTGTTATTGGCTTTATTGCAATCCATAAACAGACGCAGGTTCCTTCAGCATATTATGGTGTTTTCCCGTTTAAAGCAATTATCAAAGATGAAATTGTTCAGGCTGCTCAATCCGGAGATACTATGACACATAGCCACCACCGCAGAAAGGGGCTTTTTGCTACATTGGCAAATCTCACTTATGAAAAATGTAAAGAGCTGGGAATTAAAATTCTTATTGGTCAACCAAATGAGAGTTCATATCATGGGCTTGTAAAAACACTGGGATGGGAACATATTGATGAAATTATCCGGTGGGATCTTAAACTAAAATTAAAAACTTTTCCACTGCAAAAATTGCCCGTATTAATATGGGATTTCAAAAATATTATTCTAACTATTCAAAAGCAATATTAAGAAAAAGGGTAGTTAATGCAGTTCAGTTTCATAACCCATTGAATACCGGTTATGCAAAAGTATACAGGGACAAAAATTACATGGATTATAAAGAAACACCCGATAAGTTTTTTATCCGGATTGAAAATATAACCATATGGGTAAGGCTTACTGATATTTTCTGGATCGGTGATTTCAGTGATTATGAAAAAATAACACCAGTATTTATAAAAAAAATAAGAAGGCTGGCATTTATTCTGGGCTATAATACTATCTCATTTAACCTGAACAAAAGTATTCCACTTCCACATGGCCTTCAATCTTTTACAAAGAATAGCTGGCAGGCCTCTTGCTTTTTATATCTTGATAACCAATATAGAAAAGTGAATTTCTTATTGACGGCTGCCGATTCCGATACATGGTAACATTATCAACGATAAAAAAGGCTTTAAACGCATTAATTGTTATTAATGAAAAATATGAACTTCCTTCCTGGGAGAACAACATGCTGCAACAATTACTTAAAGACATACCAATACATTCCTTAACCTTTATTTGTATCCCGTCAAATGCAACAACAAGAAAATCAGTTGCATATCGCTTATTCCGGAAATTTGAGCAACGTTGGTTCAGATCACTGCCAGATGCATTTGCAACTATTAATGTTAAAAGTCAATATCCTGAAGCTTCATTTATTTCGTCTGCAAATAAAGATTCGCCACCAAACAATTTTTGTTACATCTCCTGTCTTGTAAATGTAAAATATCAGGCAGATGCGGAACCTGCTTATGGAACATGGTTTTTTGAATTCGGAACCGGCAACTATCGAAATGCAAAGCCTCCGGCTTTTTGGGAAGTAATGAAGGATGATCCTGTAACTGGCAGTTCACTGTTAGCAAGATTCCCCGAAACAAATAATACTGTTACAGTGTACAATGGTGTAACCACTTCTGTTCCTTATTCAGTTAAAAACAATTTGAATAGTATTGCCTGGAAATCGGCCTCCTAC
>JBARSW010000557.1:0-2343 GCA_049644925.1 Chitinophagaceae bacterium
GAAAGCAGCTCTACTTTTGATTTCTCCAATTTATCAATTTGACTGTAAATACCCTGCAAAGTGTTTTTATCTTTTGCCCTGAAATATTTTCCCCCTGTTTCAACGGCAATTTTTGTAAGCAACTCTACATCCAGAAAATCTGCGTTGGGGTTTTTAACTCTTTGTGTGTTCCCTGTATTTTCAATTATAGTGGAAGGAGCTGCGCTAATACCAATCGTATAAACTTTTACTTTTTTTGATTTTGCGATTTCCAAAGCAGTTAATGGGTCTATCAGCCTGGTTTTCGGTGGGTCTTCTTTTCCATCAGTAAGCAGAATAATCACTTTACTCTTTCCTTCACTTTTTGATAACCGGTCTACAGACGTGGCCAGGCCTTCCCCTATCACAGTTCCATCAACCAGGTATTTTCTGCTTTCTAAAGACTTTATCTGGGTAAGCAGTGTGTTTTTATCAGTAGTAATCGGACATTGTGTAAAGCTCTCCCCGGAAAAAATCACTACTCCTATCCTGTCTACGGGCCTGCTCAGAATAAATTCTTCCGCTACTTCTTTTGCCACTTCCATGCGGGAGGGAGCAATGTCTCCGGAACCCATGCTGCCACTTACGTCCATGCAAAGTACAATATCAATTCCTTCGCCTTCTGTTTGCTGCTGGTCGTTCCTTTTTTGTGGGCGGGCCAATGCAATTATTAAACAGCTTAATGCCAGCATCCGGAAAATAAATGGCAAATGCCTGAAACGATTTTTCCAGGATGAAACGGAAAAAGCATGAACTGATGAAACGTTTATGGTTGCCTGGCTGCTGTTATATTTTTTTATATACCACCAAAGCAAAAAAGGCAGCAAGGCAAATAATCCGAAGCTAATCGGGTAAGCAAAATCCATATTTTTTAACCAGTCGTATAACATCAGCGAATACTTTCTATTTCATCAATTGATTTCTGTATTGATTCAAATGCAAAACGGTCATCTTCTGTAGCAGGAATATATTTAGCGAACTTGACAAAATCACTCAACCGGAGTGCCTGCGCCAGCCGGTTAAAAAGTTCTTTACTCATGTTCATTTCCTTTAGCTGTAACACAATGTCATCGGTAGTTTTTTGTAAAGACAGGATTCCCTTTTTCCTGAACAGGTACAATCGGAAAATATCACCCAGCCTGGTATGATATTGTTTTACTCCGGTATTACTTTTTGCCAGTTCCTGCAGGCTCTTCATTGCTTCTTCATATGGATTTATTATTGCTGTTGGTATAACAGGTATTGGTTTCGGTTTCCTTTTAAGAAGCAGGTAAAGCACAAACAATAAAACTAATAACCCGCCTCCCGCTGCATACCACCACCATTCTTTTTTCTTTGCAGGTTTAACTTCGATAATACTCTTTATGTCATGATAATCCTGTTCAGGATTAAATGTAGAAAAAACCACATCCACGGGAATGGTGTCAGTTTTTATTGAACCGGAAAAAATAAAAGCAGGAATAACCCAGTGCCCTGAATCGAAACTGGTAATCTTGTAAACTCCTTTCAGCAATGTTCCGCTACCAGTATTAACCGTATCAAAACGGGGTTTTTCCAAAAACTCAAAATGATCTATTGAATCGATGGTTATAAACCTGATAGCATTCTTGTCCGGGATCTGCACTTCAACAGTAAGCTGTAATGGTTCTCCTATTAAAATGGTTGATTTATCTACCGAAGCCGAAATCGTAGTTGCATCCTGGGCAACTACATTTTTAGCAGCTATTAAAATAAAAAGGAAAAATATTGTTCTTATAAAAATCATTCAATTTTTTAAAGGTAGCATCAACGGTTACGGCTTAAGAAAAATCGTTGCAGTACTTTAACATAGTCATCACCGGTCTTAACGTGCAGTAAATCACAGCCTGCCTTTTTGAATACCTGTGAAGCATATTCCGTTACCCGGAAAAACTCCTGCTCATAACTATACCGTACAAAGGAATTACTGCTGTCAATCCATTTCGTTCTATTAGTTTCCGAATCCTTTACCTGTAATATTCCGGCATCCGGCAACTGCCTGTCCATATTATCATAGATTTTTATCCCAATCACATCATGTTTCTTACCGGCAATACGCAAGGCATCCTCATAATTGGCATCCAGGAAATCACTTAAAATAAAAGCGATACTTTTTTGTTTGGTTGAATTATTAAAATACCGGAGGGCTTTACTTACCGCAGTCCCTTTCCCTTTTGGTCCTTTACTCAACAATTCTCTTACAATATACAAGGCATGTTGTTTCCCCTTTTTAGGAGGAATATAAGCTTCAATTACATCACTATAAAATATCACACCAATTTTATCTGCATTGTTCACTGCCGAAAA
>JBARSW010000558.1:0-1681 GCA_049644925.1 Chitinophagaceae bacterium
TCATCAATTCAAACTCTGCAATTGCCTCAATATGATTTTCACAAATAACAACCCCTTTGCCGGAAGCCAGTCCATCCGCTTTTAATACTATTGGCAATTCATGTCTTTGTAAATAATCTACACCAGAAGGATAATTATTTAAAGTAAACTCCCTGTACGCCGCAGTTGGAATTTTATTCCGAATCATAAATTCTTTTGCAAAGGCCTTGCTTCCTTCCAGTTGAGCCGCATTTTTACCCGGACCGATTACATCCACATTTTTTAAAGCAGGGTTACTGATAATAAAATCTGTAACGCCTTTTACCAGGGGCTCTTCGGGTCCTACTACAACAAGATTAATCTTATGCTCAATACAAGCCTTTTTGATCGCTTCAAAATCAGTTACACTAAATTCAAGATTAGTACCGCAAAGCGCCGTACCCGGATTGCCCGGTGCAATAAAAAGTGCTTCACAAAGTGGACTTTGGTTAATTTTCCAGGCCATAGCATGTTCTCTGCCACCTGAACCGAGCAAAAGAATTCTCATAATCGAGTAGTAGTTGGATTCTAAAATGTAATTATATTGGGTCTATGGATTAAAGATACTCCGAAAAAATTTTTGGGTGGCATATTTTATGTATTTTGAGTGCTTCTAACAATTTGAACTCTGATTTGTAAAACAAAAAAGAACTTTATGTCTGAAATAATTACAAAAAAAGGACACCCGAAAGGTCTGTATTTTTTATTCTTCACTGAAATGTGGGAACGTTTCAGTTATTACGGAATGAGAGCTATTTTCATTTTGTTTATGACCAAGGTATTGTTAATGAGTGATTCGAAAGCTTCTACTATTTATGGTAGCTACACCGGGTTAGTTTATCTGACACCATTGCTGGGAGGCTATTTATGCGACCGTTTCCTGGGCAACAGAAGAAGCATAGTTATTGGTGGATTATTAATGGCCATCGGCCAGTTTTTTATGTTCTTAAGTGCTTCGTCCGGAGAAAACGGTATTGCATTAATGTGGATTGGTTTAACTTCTTTAATTATTGGTAACGGTTTCTTTAAACCTAATATTTCTACCATGGTAGGCCAGCTATATCCCGCAGGTGACCGCCGGATAGACAGTGCCTTTACCATTTTCTATATGGGAATTAACCTGGGAGCCTTCTTCTCTCCGCTAGTTTGCGGAAGTATGGATTATAAATGGGGCTTCCTTGCGGCATGTATCGGTATGTTGATTGGGCTCGTAGCTTTTATAATTTTTCAAAAAAAATATTTAATATCGGAAGAAGGAAAGGAAATCGGTTTACCGGTAAAGCCACTTGATCTCAAAAACATCTTACTTATTATTGCTTCTATTGGTATCGTATTTTTTATGCTGAATTTTCAGCAGGTATTTAAAACTGATCTTGATGTTATTGGTTATGTTATCTATGGTGCCATTGTTATAATGCCGATAATAATACTTACCGACAAAAGCTTAACCAAGCAGGAAAGAGACCGGATAATTGTTGTCTTTATCCTTGCCTTTTTTGTTATATTTTTCTGGGGGGCCTTTGAGCAGGCCGGTGCATCATTAACACTATTTGCAGACAGGCAGACAAACAGAGCTTTTTTAGGTTCTGAAATTCCGGCTTCCTATTTCCAATCAATTAATCCGTTGGCTGTAATTGTACTGGCCCCATTATTCACCATACTC
>JBARSW010000559.1:0-1535 GCA_049644925.1 Chitinophagaceae bacterium
GGACCATATGAATATGCTGGGCGATAGCATTGAACAAATTGCGATTGAAAAAGCGGGAATAATCAAACCCTCCATTCCGGTTGTTGTAGGAGAAGTCTTGCCTGAAACACTACCTGTTTTTGAAAGAATTGCAGAGGAAAAAAATACCACACTGCATATCGCTTCGCATCTAAGAAATATTACAAACTGGCGTTGGGATAAATATGAATTGATTGTTGAAATAGCAGAAGAACATCATACAGACCATAAAACCTTTCATCTTGATCTGCCGGGAATATATCAGACTAAAAACCTGCTTACTGTGCTTGAAGCCTGTCATCAATTACAACTATCCGGGTGGAAAATAAATGAAACTATCATAAAAAGGGCCCTGACTCAGACAAAAAAATTAACAGGATTGTTTGGACGGTGGGAAATTATACATCATTCTCCACTGGTAATTTTAGATGTAGCCCATAATGTGGATGGAATAAAGCAATTAATACAACAGATTGAATTAACTGAACACCGGCAACTGCACATTGTTATTGGAATGGTAAAAGATAAAGTAGTGGAGAAAGTACTTGAACAACTGCCAAAAACTGCCACTTATTATTTTACGAAAGCTCAAATTCCAAGAGCAATGGAAGAGGAAGTATTAAAAGAAAAAGCGACACACAATGGGTTAATCGGCAAGTCCTTTGGCAATGTAAACTTTGCACTTTTCAGTGCGGCTCAAAAAGCTGAAAAAAAAGATATGATTATAGTATGTGGCAGTATATTTCTTATTGGTGAGATAAGCTTGAACAGTGTCAAAGAAATATGGGGCAACCAAAAAAAATCATTCTTTGACTTCGATGTTCTTGAATTTTTCAATTTCTTTGATTAACAGCTCATACAATTCATTGTTCTATACAAAAAATTAAGTCCATTCAACTAATCCTGTGCCAGACCAGTGACCAAATGAAGTTAAATCGAGTTTTGGTTTATCAATATGATACCAGATATCAAGCATATTCCACAACCTGATATCATCAAAAATAAACAGGCATTTTTTTTTGAAAGTCAGGCGGGAGAAATTTTCCAAAAATAAGGACTCTTGCTTTCCGTCCTTCAATGCATCCAGGAAAATGATATCTGCGTTCTCAATTAAATCCTTATGTTTTTGTACTGCATCCCATTTTGTTAAATCGTCTGTATGCTGCACCAGTTTTGAATCAAAATCATTTTCTGTAAGGATGCTATCATCAAATTTATTCCAGGGAATAATATCGAAAGTGTGAATCTCACCATTCTCGGGCATAAATTTTTTCATGCAAAGTGCAGAATAACCCTGATGTGTTCCAATTTCTAAAACAATTGATGGCTTGCGGATTTTAATTATTGCCGCAAGCAGCTTATAATGTTCGCCGGGATAAATTTCGATATAATTAATAGCTCCTTTAATCCTTTCAGAAATATCACTTAAATCCGTAGTCAAAGCTTCAGTTGCATAAGCAATACCATCAGATACCAGTTTAACACCAGGCATTCCTGGTTGCCCGTTCATACTAAAC
>JBARSW010000560.1:0-14595 GCA_049644925.1 Chitinophagaceae bacterium
ATCATCTTTGCTGCCGCTGCTTTTCACTTTGGCCTGGAAACGGCTATGTATTCACTCATCACTTATTTTGCCGCTACCCGTGCTACCGATTATGTGGTGGATGGCATTGAACAATACACAGCAGTCAATATCATTTCTTCCCAACAGGAAAAAGTAAAAGATTACCTGGTAAATGTATTAGGAAAAGGCATCACGGTCTATAAAGGAGAAAGAGGCTACCTGCCCGGCAGTTTTGATATTAAAACGGATTGTGAGATCATTATGACCATCGTAACCCGGCTGGAAATTATTGAAATTCAGGAATCAATTCTTGAGTTTGATCCCAAAGCCTTTATCTATGTGCAAAGCATAAACGAAGCCGCAGGAGGAATACTAAAAATGAAAGCACATGCAAAGTAAAAAGCAAATGAAACGCTTTGTTATAAGCCTGTTGCAAAACAACCTGCCCGGGAATTATGCTTTTCATAACCAGGAACATACTTTATATGTATATGAAAAAGTGCTGGAAATAGGAAAGGAAGAAAACTGTACAAAAAAAGAAATTGAATTATTAAGAGCCGCTGCACTCTGGCATGATGCCGGTTATATTAATGTATATAGCGGACATGAAGCAGAAAGTTGCCGGCTGGCAAAAATTCATTTACCCGGTTTTGGCTATTCTGCTGATGATGCAGAAATAATTTGCGGAATAATCATGGCGACCAGAATACCACAAACACCGCTAACCAGGTTGGAAGAAATTATTGCTGATGCTGACCTTGAATACCTGGGAACATACCATGCGGCTGAACAGGCAGAAAAATTATTTCTTGAACTGCAGAGCCTCAACCCTTCGTTAACTAAAGAACAATGGAACCTGATGCAGGTTTCATTTTTAGAGCAGCATCAGTATTTTACGGCTTATTGCAGAAAAAAGAAAGAGCCTGTTAAACAAACGTACCTCAACCAATTGAAAACAGCATTGAAATAGATTTTGATTCAGGATTTAGAGCATCAGGTATTTTTTTGAGAAGGTATCCATAGTAAAAGAATACCAATCAGGAACTGCTGTTGAATATCAATTGACGGATTTTTAAACAAATAAAAACATCAACAATGATCAAAGCAACAATTTTATATGGCCATCCAACCAATGCCGAAGCATTTGAAAATTATTATGCAATAACTCATCTTCCAATTGCAGCAAAAATGCAGGGGGTGGAAAAAATGGAATTAACAAAGTTCATCTCTGCACCTGATGGAAGCAAAGCGGCGTATTACCGTATGGCCGAACTATCTTTTTCAACTCCGGCTCAATTACAGGAAACAATGGGTTCACCCGAAGGATTGGCAGCAGCAGCTGACCTTTCCAATTTTGCCACCGGTGGAGTAACGATGATAATAGGAGCAGTTGAAAATTAATTTTCAAAAACAAAATCTTAATGAAAGCAAAATCAATAAAAGGAAGATCGACAGAAGAAATTAAAGTCGCATTGCAGCAAAGCATGGCTGACGATTTTAAACCAACATTAGCATTGGTCTTTCTTTCAGCAATGAATGAAATAGAGGCAATATGTTCCTTACTCGATAAAGAAGGAATTGCCATTTTTGGCGCTTCTACATTTGCAGAGTTTACCGAACAGGATGCTGAAAATACAGGTATTGCTGTACTGCTTTTAGATATCAACCCCGCTTATTTCAAAATTGCATTAGAAGATAATGGAGAAGGCTCTGGTTATGAAATTGGTTGCCACATTGGAGAAACAGGTACAAAGACATTTGCTAATCCTGCTTTTATTATTTCTACGGCTAATTACAAAATTCCCGGTGCAAAGATCATACAGGGAATAGTAGAAAAAGCCGGTGCGGATGTAACTATTGTTGGTGGCAAGGCCGGGGAAATGATAAACCTGGAAGGGAAAGTTTTTACCAATAACCAATCAACTGATAATGGTATCATTTCATTGATACTGGATCAGGATAAAATAACTTTAAAAGGAATAGCAGCCTCCGGCTGGAAACCTTCAGGGACTGAAAAGAAAATTACTCGTTGCACAGGCCCCTGGATCTATACCATCGATGATCAACCGGCATTTGATATTGTAAAAAAATTCCTTGGAGATGATATTGTCGAAGATAAAAATAAGGAAGGCATTGTAAAATTAAACATCATCTATCCTTTACAACTTTACCGGGAAGGAGGAAGCCCATATATGCTCCCCATCTTATTTGCCAATACAGATGAAAATGCTGTCATGCTGGCTGAAGCTGTACCGGAAGGTTCCATATTCCGTTTTTCCATGCCACCGGATTTTGAAGTGATCGATATGGTAATAAAAAGTTCGCTGGAAGTAAAAGAAAAAGAAATGCCCGATGCAGATGCGCTGGTAATTTTTTCCTGTATAGGCCGGTTAGGATCGTTGGGGCCAATGGCTTCACAAGAAGTAGAAGGATTGGCCGGTACCTGGAATAGTCCAATGATTGGTTTATACTCTCTTGGTGAATTTGGCCGGGTGGCAAATGGTAATCCTGAGTTTCATGGTACTACTGTAAGCTGGGTGGCATTAAAAGAAAAATAATTTATAAAAAAGACATGAAAGCAAAATCAATAAAAGGAAAATCTACAGAAGAAATTCAGGTAGCATTACAGCAAAGCATGGCAGACGGTTTTAAACCAACACTGGCAATCGCTTTTGTGTCCATTAAACAAGACCGTAATGTTATCTGTAAATTGTTAGATGAAAAAGGCATTGCCATATTTGGTACCAGCACCAACGGGGAGTTTATTGATGAAGAAACTGAAAAAGGTTCAGCCGCCATTCTTTTACTCGACATCAATAAAAATTATTTTCAAATTTATTTTGAAGAATATCCTGAAAAAAACTACCGGGAAATAACAAACACTATTGCACGTAAAGCAAAAGAAAAATTTTCTACTCCTGCCTTTTTTATTGCCGGCAGCAATATGGAAACCGATGCAGAAGCATTGTTATTTGGCTTTGAAGATGTAGCAGGTAAAGGTGTAAATGTTTACGGATGTATGGCAGGCGATGATTTTACATTTTCGGACCAGTTTGTTTTTACCAATGGACATGAAAGTTCACGGGGTTTGGTATGCATTGCATTGGATGAAGACAAGATCATGATAAAAGGAGTTGCCACCTGTGGCTGGAGAGCTGTAGGTACTATAAGAACGGTAACTAAAAGCACAGGTAACCATGTGTATACGGTAGACAATGTCCCCGTACTGGACATTACAACAAAATATGGCGGACTTGAAAATGTATCGCCTGATAATGAAGGACTGCTATTGGAAATAGCTGCCAATTTCCCATTACAGTTACAACGGGAAAAAGGAGACCCTGTAATGCGGCCGGGTTTGGTTATAGATTGGAGCGATCATTCTTTTTACTGCAGCGGTTCTGTTCCCGAAGGATCTAAAATACGTTTCTCCCTGCCACCTGATTTTGATGTGATGGAAAAAGTAATTAAAGGTGTGGAAAATCTGAAGGCAACACAAATGCCCGAAGCTGATGCATTGGTGGTGTTTAGCTGTGCCGGAAGAATTCTTTCATTAGGACCATTGATGACACAGGAAATTGAAGGCATCAAAAATGTTTGGGGTGTACCGATGCTTGGCATGTTCTCTAATGCAGAACTGGCAAGAGCAACCGGTGGAAACTTAGAGATGCATAATTTAACCACCTGCTGTGTGGCATTAAAAGAAAAATAATATTAAACAAGCTTCTCTTAACCGCAGAGAAAAAGAGAAGCCGGGATTTCGCAGAGTTGCTTTGCGTTAACTCTATTAACTCCTGTTCTCTGTGCTAAAACAATGAACCAGCATTTACAAAACATACTCCATTTTATTCAGCAGGATGAAAATTTAACTGCTGAGAATAAAAATGCTATTACAAAATCTTTAAAAGATGCTGATAAAGAATTAGAGATAACAGCCTTCAAACTTGACCGTACAGAAAAAGTAAAAAGAACCACTGCCATTTTATTAGAAGAAACCATAGAAGAGCTGGAGCTGAAACGTAAAGCCATTGAAGAAACGAATTTAGCACTTACACAATCATTAGAAGAATTAAAAGCGGCACAGGCGCAATTGATACAGTCAGAAAAAATGGCTTCTCTCGGTGAACTCACTGCCGGCATTGCACATGAGATTCAGAACCCATTAAACTTCGTCAACAATTTTTCTGATGTAAGTACAGAGTTGGTAGATGAAATGAATGAAGAAATAGACAAGGGAAACTTAGAAGATGCAAAACAGATAGCCCGGGATTTAAAACAAAATCTTGAAAAAATAAATCACCATGGCAAGCGGGCCGGCGATATTGTAAAAGGCATGTTACAGCACAGTCGCAGCAGCAGCGGACAAAAAGAATTAACTGATATCAATGAATTGGCAGATGAGTACCTGCGCCTCGCTTATCATGGGTTAAGAGCAAAAGACAAGTCATTTAATGCTGCCATGAAAACGGATTATGATGATAGTATCGGGTTGATAAAAATTATTCCGCAGGATATTGGCCGTGTAATTCTCAATCTTATTACCAATGCATTTTATGCAGTCTCAGAAAGAAAAAAAAGGCCCCATCCCCTAAAGGGGGGTGAAAATCCGCTTTCCGCACAGGCAGGCTACGAACCCGTAGTGACTGTTACAACCCAAAAACTCGACTCCCCTTCAGGGGATGGGGGCATAGTTGAAGTACATGTTAAGGATAATGGAACCGGTATTCCACAAAAAGCATTAGAAAAAATATTTCAACCCTTCTTTACCACCAAACCTACTGGTCAGGGTACTGGGTTGGGTTTATCATTAAGCTATGATATTGTAAAAGCACATGGTGGAGAATTGAAAGTGGAAACGAAGGAAGGTGAAGGAAGTGAATTTATTATTGTGTTGCCGGTTTGATATAGGTCGTGCCGAAGGCACTCAGTTCTTTTACTGGTTACTTACACCGGAATAAATTCCGATGTTATAAGATAGAACCGAGCCTAAGGCTCTAAAGTATGAAAGTAATCTGAGTGCCAAGATAAGCCAGAGGCGTAGCCTCGTTATAATATATTAACACCGGGAAGAATCCTGGTGTACAAAAGCTGAATAGAAAACAGAGTGCTGTAGGCTCGGTACATATAAATATTGTAAAAGCACATGGTGGCGAGTTGAAAGTGGAAACGAAGGAAGGAGAAGGAAGTGAATTTATTATTGTGTTGCCGGTTTGATATGGAGCAGAGCCATTAGTACCTGGCTTCATCGTAGCTCTTGGGGCCAGACTAAAGTCCAGCCTTACGAAATAAAATCGGGCCTACGGACCTGATGAACGAAAGAAAAATTAGTAGTAAAGTAATCCAGAGGCGTAGCCTCGGTGCTATTTTATAACAACGGACTTCAGTCCTTTGAACTGAAAAAAAGTAAAATGAAACTTACCAAAAAATTGGAAGCGGAAATTCTGAAGATTTATCAGGCTTATTGGGAAGCTTATCTAAATGGGGATATGAAAACCTTTGCTTCCTTCCTTGATGACAATCTTACCGTTTACGGAACAGCGGAAAGTGAAATTTTTAGAACAAAGAAGGACGCTGTAAAATTTTATACAGCTACAGCGGACCAAATGACTGGCAAAGCTGATTTCCGTAAGAGAAAAATCAGTGTAAAAACAGTTGGTGATACCATTGTGATTAATGAGCTGAACCAATTATATGTTTTGATTGAAAAAGAATGGACATTTTATGGACAGGCTCGTATTACTGCCATTTTTGAACATAAGGATAACACCTGGAAATTAGTTCATCAGCATGGTTCCTTTCCTGACAGCAGAACAGAAGAAGGCGAGCAGATTGCAGCAGAAAAAATAAAAGAAGAAAACCAACAACTGCGTGAAGCTGTTAAACGCCGCACTGTTGAACTGGAAGAAAAAAACCGGGAGTTGGAAATAGAAACTTCGCTGGAACGAGTTAGAACAGTAGCGATGGGAATGAAAAAGCCCGATGATATGCTTGACATGTGCCAGGTTATTTCAGAACAGTTGAAAAACCTTGGTATAGCTGAAATCAGGAACATTCAAACTGCCATCATTAATGCAAATAAAGAAGCCTATCTGAATTATGAATATTTCAGGTTACAAAAGAAAAAAATAATAACAGCGGTTGAATATAGAAAACAAAAAGATATTCATGCCTTTGTAAAAAGGATGTTGAAAGATCCGGAAGGGTTTTTCACAACGCAATTTAAAGGGGCATCGCTAAAGCAATGGATTCAATACCAGGAAAAAACCGGTCAGTTTGTTGAACCTGCTACAAAAAAAGCTGCTTCATTACACTACTACTTTTATTCCATCGGGCCCGGGGCATTGGGCATTTCCACCTATGCACCGCTTACAAAAGATGCCATTGCTTTATTTAAACGGTTTAGAAATGTATTTCAACTGGCCTACCGGCGGTTTATAGATATTGAAAAAGCAATAGCACAGGCTAAAGAAGCACAGATAGAAGCTTCATTGGAAAGATTGAGAGCACAGGCATTAGGTATGCGAAAACCTGAAGACCTGCCCATTGTTTGCGAAATTTTATTTATAGAATTGCAATCATTAGGTTTTGCTGAGCTCAGAAATGCAATGGTAAATATTCATAATGATGAGAAAAGAACATTTATGAATTATGATTACTCCGATGAAATAGGCAAAAGTATTACTCTCTTATTTTATGATATACACCCGGTAATAAAAAAACAAATCAAACAAATAAGAAGTGCAGATGATGCATTTTCTGAAACGGTGTTTAAAGGAAAAGATCTGGAAAGATGGAAAGCATTTAGAAAAAGCCGGGGAGAAAAAGAAGACAAGCGGATAAAAAACAGTACAGCCCTCTACTACTATTTCTATTCAATAGGAACAGGTTCTATAGGCGTTTCAACATTTAGTGCAATCCCTGAAGAAAAACAGGAAGTATTAAAACGATTTAGAAATGTATTTGCTTTTGCTTACCGGAGATACATGGATGTGGCAATGGCAGAAGCACAGGCAAAAGAAGCACAGATAGAGGCATCACTTGAAAGAGTAAGGGCAGCCACCATGGCCATGCGGGATTCAGCAGAACTCGGTGGACTTATCTATAAACTCTACGGAGAGCTTACAAAACTGGATGCCAAACTCGACAGGTGCTTTATCATGATTGTTAACCCCGAAAACCAAGGTATCACCTGGTGGCTTGCCGGTAAAGAGGGTCTGTTGGCTGAAAATGGTTTTTACATACAGATGAACCAACATCCTTCCCATTTATTGTATCTCAACCGATGGAAGAAGCGGAAGAAAAAATGGCAATACCTTTTCGAAGGAAAAGAAAAAAGTGATTGGGACCGCTTTGGTTTCAATAAAACAGAACTGTCCAGGTTGCCTGAGTTCATCAAAAAGGATATGGCTGCGGTAAAGAAAATTTATCTCTCTGGTTCATCTGATCAATTTGGTTCGTTGGTAACAGGCAGTCTTGAGCCTTTGCCGGAAGAGCACCAGGAAATCATCAGTCGTTTTACTATAGCATTCAACCAGGCATATATCCGTTTCCTCGATTTACAAAAAGCCGAAGCCAGTGCAAAAGAAGCGCAAATACAACTGGCATTAGAAAGAGTTCGGGCAAGAACCATGGCAATGCAGCGCAGTGATGAACTTGCTGAAACAGTTACTGTCATGTTTGAGCAATTTAAGGCTTTGGGAGAAGAGCCGGAGCGGATGGCTATCGAAATTGTAAATGAAAAAGAACATGTATTTGAAATTTGGGCCACACAGCATGGAGGGGCACAGTTAAATTCATTAGCCAAAATTTCGCTGGATGAGCCACATGTAATGAAAAAAATGTACAAGGCATGGAAGGCAAAAACAAAATCTATTACGATTGACCTGCAGGGAAAGGAACTGGATGATTATTTTAATTTTTTGAAAAAAAGCGGACTTCCGGTGCAGCGAAAATTATTTGGAAAAAGAAGGGTGCAGAATGTAGCCACTTTCTCCAAAGGGATTCTTACTATAATAACACCTGAGCCAAAGCCGCAGGAAACGATTCAGTTGCTCGAACGTTTTGCTGCTGTATTTGATGGAACCTATACCCGTTTTCTCGATCTGCAAAAAGCAGAAGCACAGGCAAGAGAAGCGCAGATTGAGGCCGCATTGGAAAGAGTTCGTTCCAGAAGCATGGGGATGCATACAAGTGAAGAGCTCAAAGAAGTAATAAAAATTGTTTATCAGCAACTCACTCATTTAAAAATTAATCTTGACCACGCAGGTTTTGTTGTTGACTATGCACCGGGAGGCGATTGGCATTTTTGGATCGCTGATGAGCAGGATATTCCTTCTAAAATAACACATCCATATTTTGAATCTGTTTGGGCAAATCAATTTAATGAAGCAAAAGAAAAGGGAGCAGATTTCTTTGCCACCAATTTAAATTTTGAAGAAAAGAACAAATTTTACAATGAGCTTTTATCATATGTTCCCGGGTTACCGGAAGCATCAAAAGATTTTTATTTAAGCTGTCCCGGGCTTGCTGCGTCAACCGTATTGTTAGATAATGTTGCCTTGTATATCGAAAATTTTTCAGGCAATGCTTATACTGATGAAGAGAATACTACGCTGATGCGGTTTGGAAAAGTATTTCAACAAACCTATACCCGTTTCCTCGATCTGCAAAAAGCAGAAGCCCAGGCAAGAGAAGCACAGATTGAAGCAGCACTTGAAAGAGTGCGGAGCCGGTCTTTAGCCATGCATAAAAGCGAGGAACTTGGAGAAGTGGTTGTCGTTTTGTTTGATATGATGAATAGACTGGCCATCAGGTCTGATGGCATTAATATAAATATCGTTAAAGAGGGGACAAAAGATTTTGATTCGTGGCCGGCAGCCCCGGGCCAAACAACTGCTGTGTGTTTTCATGTTCCTTACTTCAATCATCCTGTAACGAATGACATTTTTAATGCACTGGAAGCAAAAAAAGATTTGCTTAATAAAGTTTATTCTTTCGAAGAAAAAAATTCATTTTTTGAATACTTGTATAGCCATACAGATTTCGGAAATCTGCCTGAAAAAAGAAAAAAACTGGTATTGGAATGCAAAAGTTGGGAAGTTTCAATTGCTTTTGCCAAAAATATGGGTTTAAGTCTTCACAGCTACTCAGGATATATATTTACAGATAATGATAATGAAATTTTGAAACGCTTTGCAAAAGTATTTGAGCAGTCATACACCAGGTTTTTGGATCTTCAAAAAGCCGAAGCACAGGCAAGGGAAGCACAGATTGAAGCATCATTGGAAAGAGTCCGTTCCAAAGCAATGGCGATGCACAGTTCGCAGGACCTGGCCGATACCATCGGGGTCTTTTATCATGAACTCGAATTATTCAGCATCACACCCCGCCGTTGCGGAGTTGGGCTATTGAATAAAGAAAACCGTATCGCAGAAATTTCTACAATGAATTCCACCGAAAAAGGTAGCTCTATAGAACTTGTAGGAAAGATAAAAATGAAAGGTCATCCGGTACTGGAAGGTATTTATGATAACTGGTTGCTGAATAAAGAATATCATCCGGTTTTGCGGGGCAATGAAATAAAAGAGTACTATCAATTATTAAAACCGCAAATAGCATTCCCCGATTATCCCGATGATACGGTTCAATATGGCTATTTCTTTTACTTTCCCGAAGGAGGTGTATATGCCTGGACAGATAAAGAACTGGACGGAGATGAATTGAAAATATACCGTCGCTTTACTTCTGTATTAAGCCTTACTTATAAGCGTTATAAAGATTTAAAAGAAGCGGAAGCACAGGCCAGGGAATCACAAATAGAAGCTTCACTGGAAAGAGTGAGAAGCCGCACTCTTGCTATGCAAAAAAGTGATGAGCTGTCTGAAACAGCAGCTGTGGTTTTTCAGCAACTTATTGGCCTGGGTATTGCCCCCAACCGCTTATATATAGGTATTACCAAAGATGATACCGGTAATATTGAATTCTGGATAACGGATGAGGATGGAGCCAGGGTGAGCAATCAATTTACCGGAAATGCAAACAGGAACGAATCTGTTAGAAAAATGTATGACGGTTGGGCAGCAAAAAAGAAATCCATCAGCATTGATATGCAGGGGAAGGAGTTGGATAGTTATTTTCATTACCTGCATGATGAATTGAACGTACCTTTTAAAGGAGGCCTTTCACAAAAAAGAAGAGTACAGAACATTGCTTATTTCAGCAAAGGTTTTATTGGTATTGCCTCACCGGAACCACAACCGGTGGAAACAGTACAATTGCTGGAACGATTTGCAGGTGTATTCAACCTCACTTTTACCCGTTTCAACGATTTAAAAATTGCAGAAGCACATGCCGAACAGGCCGAACTTGATTTAATAAAGCTTAAAGAGGAAAAGAAACGTACAGAAGAAGCCCTGGCTGAATTACAGGTTACACAGAAACAATTAATTCAGTCAGAAAAAATGGCCAGCCTTGGAGAGCTCACTGCCGGTATTGCACATGAAATTCAGAACCCGTTAAACTTTGTGAACAACTTCAGCGAGGTAAGCAATGAGCTGATTGATGAAATGATGGAAGAAGTGGCCAAAGGAAACTATGCCGAAGTAAAAGCAATAGCAGATGATGTAAAGTTGAATTTGGAGAAAATTAATCATCACGGTAAAAGAGCCGATGGTATAGTAAAAGGGATGCTGCAACACAGCAGTAGCGGAAGCGGTAAAAAAGAACCAACAAACATTAATGCATTGGCTGATGAATATTTGCGTTTAGCCTATCATGGTCTTCGTGCAAAAGACAAATCATTTAATGCAACTATGAAAACACATTTTGATGAAAGCATTGGCAACATCAATATCATTCCGCAGGATATTGGGAGAGTAATTTTGAATTTAATCACCAATGCTTTCTACGTTGTAAATGAAAAAAAGAACATGGGTCTTAAAGGTTATGAACCAACTGTGACTGTAAAGACTCTTAAGACACCCCCTTCGGGGGGCAGAGGGGCCGAGGTTGTGATTAGCGTAAAGGATAACGGTCCGGGTATTCCCAAAAAAATATTAGACAAAATATTTCAACCATTCTTTACTACCAAACCAACAGGCCAGGGAACAGGATTGGGATTGAGTTTGAGTTATGATATTGTAAAAGCACATGGCGGGGAGTTGAGTGTGGAGACGAAGGAGGGTGAAGGGAGTGAGTTTATTGTTATGTTGCCATGTTGATATATTCCGTGCCGATGGCACTCGGCTCTTTTGCTGGTTACTTGCACCGGAATGAATTCCGGTGTTAGAAAATGAAATCGAGCCTACGGCTCTGAAGTATGAAAGAAATCTGAGTGCTATGAAAAGCCAGCAGCTTAGCCTCGGTTTGATATATTAATGTTGTAAGTTAGGTCCCAGCCTACAGCTTTGGAATATGAATGAAAGAGGTACAGGATGATAAGCCAGAAGCTCAGCCTCGGTATAATACAATTTTGAACAATGCCTACGGCCGAGGAATAATAAAGAACGATGTACAAGATGATTAGCCAGAGGCGTAGACTATGTGTGATATATAAAAATAATAAGTTTGAACAATGCCTACAGCCGAGGAATATGAAAGAACAATTTACAATATGATTAGCCAGAGGCGTAGACTATGTGTGATATATTAAAATAATAAGTTTGAACAATGCCTACAGCCGAGGAATAAGAAAGAACAATTTATAAGATGATTTGTCAGAGGCGTAGACTATGTGTGATATAATAAAACAATAAGTTTAAACAATGCCTACGGCCGAGGAATAAGAAAGAACGATGTACCAGATGATTAGCCAGAGGCGTAGACTATGTGTGAAATTTTAAAGTAATAAGTTTGAACAATGCCTACAGCCGAGGAATAAGAAAGAACAATTTATAAGATGATTAGCCAGAGGTGTAGACTATGTGTGATATATTAAAATAATAAGTTTAAACAATGCCTACAGCCGAGGAATAAGAAAGAACGATTTACAAGATGATTAACCAGAGGCGTAGCCTCGGTGTGATATATTAACAACGGGATTTATCCCGATGTAGAAAATCCGAAAACAAAACAGAGAGCCGTAGGCTCGACCCATATAAAGAACAAGTAAAAAAAACAGCATGGCCAACACCTACCACCAAATCTATCTGCAACTGGTCTTTGCAGTAAAATACAGAGCAGCTATGCTTGATAAAGCATGGCGACCAAAGCTACAGGGAGTGATTGGTAACTTAATCAATGAAACAGGTTGCAAAACCATTATCGTAAATGGGGTGGAAGACCATATGCATTGTTTTGTTGGGTTACGGCCTGCTGTTTCAGTATCAGAGTTAATGAAAACCGTAAAAGCAAAATCATCAAAATATATTAATGACCATCATCTCACAAAGGAACCGTTTCACTGGCAAGAAGGCTATGGCGTATTTTCTTATCGGCAGCGGGATGTTGACCAGATTTACAATTATATTCTTACCCAGGAGGAACACCATCAAAAGAAATCATTCAAAGAAGAATACTTAGATTTATTGAAGGAGTTTGAAATCGGGTATGATGAACAGTATATTTTTCAAGATATGATTTAAACAATTTATGATATTGTAAAATCATATGGGGGAGAGTTGAAAGCAAATACGTAAGAAGACGAAAGGAGTGAGTTTATTATTCTGTTACCAGCTTAAAAATAAAAAGTATCATGAATTACAAGCAAATAATATTAAAGTTAATTGTTAGTCTTCTTTTTTGTGTTCCTTTAAAAGACATAAAGGCTCAACAAAGCAGGGTTGACTCTGTTATTAGTTTGCTTAAGATAAGCAAAACAGAAAAGGGACCTGACACGGCTAATCTGATTTTGGCCAGACAGCTTATTATCACTGCTATATTATCTGAGTCACAGATCGGGCAATTAGAAAATGCAGGCGAACCATTTAAAAAAGGTACTGATGAAGACATTTGCTACCTGGTAAAATTCGCTATACTGGAAAGTTTAACTGCATCAGATAAAAGTAAAGCCATTGATTATGGAAAATTGAATCTTAAAAAAATAGAAACCAGCAAAACACCCAATATACAGTTTCTAAAAAACAATTTTTTAAGGCAACTACGATTACCATATCGCAATTCAGACAGGTTACCAGAAGGATTTCAATTTTTTACTGAGAAACTGAACTACTACAAGATCAATAAAGATTCGGTTGGTATATCCCTTTGCTATTATGTGTTAAGTGGTTTCTACCGAACCACTGGCCTGATGGAACAGGCTATTTATAATATGAAGAAATCTGTGAGTTACCTGGATTCAACTAAAATAAGGGTGCCAAATATTTTTGGTCTGGGCTCATTAGAAGGAAGAAGTGGCTGGATCAATAACACGGCTGTTATTGGCGAGTACTATTTGCTGAATGGTGAACTGGATGAATCGATAAAATATACAACAACTGCGCTTAATATGGCTTTTGCTTATTATAAATCTGTAGCGAATGATCCAACAGGTGTTAGCTTATTATTTAGTGCAAGAAATTTAGCCCGGGCTAAAGTTTTATCTAATCAATTAGATAGCGTTGAACATTTCTTAAATATGGCAGAAACCGCAATAATCAACCCTCCCAATTACGTGGGCCTGACAGTCCTTTTACAAATACGTTCCCAATATAAAATCCAAACAGGATCTTTAGTTGAAGCTGATTCACTGTTACAGCAATGCTGGCAGTTGATCAATCAGAAAAAGATTCCGGTAAATACCTTTGCCGGGATCGTTGCTCCGGATTACTACCTGGCACTGGTGAGAATAAAACAGAACAGGCTTAATGATGCAATTGCATTGTTGTTAAAAGATATAATACGGATAAAGAATTTGCGTTCAGATGTTTTGCGGGATTATAAACTGCTTGCAGAATTATATGAGAGAACCGGTGATAATTTAAAAGCAAAACAAACTTACCAATCATTTATCAGCCTGCAGGACAGTATACTTGCCGATCAGAATAAATACAGAACAATAAGTTTTGAAACAGAACAGCAAATAAATGATAAAGAATTATCTATTACAAAACTGGAAAACGAAAACAAAATCTCTGCGCTTTCCAGGAATTTTACAATTGGCATAGCAGCTTTGTTATTATTGATTGCAGCGGGAATATATAACAGGTTTCGTACCAAAAAGAAGGCCAACCTGGTACTGGAAAAAACATTGACCGATTTAAAATCCACCCAATCCCAACTCATCCAATCCGAAAAAATGGCTTCTTTAGGAGAACTCACCGCAGGCATTGCACATGAAATACAAAACCCGTTGAACTTCGTCAATAATTTTTCAGAAGTGAATTCTGAATTGATAGGAGAAATGAAAGAAGAATTATCCAAAGGAAATATTAATGAAGCCAAAACAATTGCTGAGAATATTGATGAGAATGAACAAAAAATTATCTTTCATGGCAAAAGAGCCGATACCATTGTAAAAGGAATGCTGCAACATAGCCGAAGCAGCAATGGAGTAAAAGAGCCAACTGATATCAATGAATTGGCAGATGAATATTTAAGATTAGCCTATCATGGACTTTGAGCAAAAGATAAATCATTCAACGCCACAATGAAAACTGA
>JBARSW010000561.1:0-3960 GCA_049644925.1 Chitinophagaceae bacterium
TCATCAATGCCACACTGTCTTTTTTATTCAGGTCGCCACGAAGTTCTGCCCTTACCTCAACATTTTCTTTGAAATAACTGCCCAATTTATTGGCATTTATTACTAACCAACCGATAACACCGAGTACCAACAAGACCAGGGTAACCCCCAGTATTGACATAAAATAAGAGGGCTTACCACGTTTAATAGATGCTTTTCCTGATAGAGACATGTAATTTTTTTTTCTGTTTATGGATTAGTGGCAAAAATAGCAGTTTAAGGCAACAATCAGTATTTTTGCTGCCCACCTGCCTGCTGCCAGGCAGGTTTAAACGGTTGCAACTGGCTCGTATTGCCATTAGTAGTGAAAGAGATTTGTTAAATCAGTTAGAGCAGCATTAAAAACACAATTATAGTTACGCCGCATGGAATACAATTTCAGGGATATTGAAAAAAAATGGCAGCAAAGCTGGAAAGAAACGAATACCTATCAGGTTTCAAATGAAAGTGACAAACCCAAATATTATGTGCTGGATATGTTTCCTTATCCAAGCGGTGCTGGTTTGCATGTGGGTCATCCATTAGGTTATATAGCATCCGATATTTACAGCCGTTATAAAAGACTGAAGGGATTCAATGTACTGCATCCAATGGGTTTCGACAGTTTTGGCTTACCGGCAGAACAATATGCACTCGATACTGGTCAGCATCCTGCTGAGACTACAAAAAATAATATAGCCACTTTCAAATCTCAATTAGATAATATTGGTTTTTGTTACGACTGGAGCCGTGAAGTGCAAACCAGCGACCCGAACTATTATAAATGGACGCAATGGATTTTTCTACAATTGTTCAATAGTTACTATAATAGAGAAGAACAAAAAGCAAAACCTATTGCTGAACTGGTAAAGACTTTTGAAACCGAAGGCAACCTTAAACCTCAAACTACAAACTTCAAACCTTTCTCTGCAGATGATTGGAAAAATTTTGATAATGCAACCCAACAGAACATCCTGATGGATTACCGCCTTTCATTCAGCAAGTATGGCGAAGTAAACTGGTGCGAAGCATTGGGAACCGTTCTGGCCAATGATGAAGTGGTAAATGGAGTAAGTGAAAGAGGCGGCCATCCTGTAGAGAAAAAGAAAATGCGCCAATGGTATCTACGCATTACATCGTATGCAGACAGATTGCTGGAAGGACTGGACACTGTGGAATTTAGCGATAGCATGAAGGAAATGCAACGCAACTGGATAGGTAAAAGTGAAGGGGCAGAAATTGATTTTAATATAAAAATTGGTGAATCGGAAGAAACAAGTAAAATTATAAGAACAGGAAAGTTTACGGAAGATGGGCATGAGCTTATCGAAGAACATTTATCCCTTACCGATACAGAAAGCGGGGACTGGCTTAAAGTTTACACTACACGACCCGACACCATATTCGGAGTTGATTTTATGGTGCTGGCTCCCGAACATGAATTAGTAGCTGAAATAACCACCCCGGCACAAAAAGTAGCAATTGATAATTACCTGCATTATGTAAAAAGCCGTAGCGACAGGGAAAGACAGGCGGAAGTAAAACAAATAACTGGTTGCTTTACCGGTTCGTATGCCATCAATCCGTTTGATGGAAGACAAATACCTATCTGGATTGCAGAATATGTGTTGGCTGGTTATGGAACTGGAGCAATCATGGGTGTGCCTTGCGGCGACCAAAGAGATTTTGCTTTTGCCAAACATTTTAATATTCCTATTACTAATATCATTGGTGAATATTATAACGGTGAGGAAGCAAACCCCACCAAAGAAGCCACCTTACAAAACAGTGGTTTCTTAAATGGCATGCTGATGAAGGATGCCATTGGGGTAGCCATCAAAAAAATTGAAGAACTTGGAATAGGTACGAAGAAAGTAAATTATAAAATGCGGGATGCTGGTTTCAGTCGTCAGAGGTATTGGGGCGAACCCTTTCCAATAAAATGGGTTGATGGTCTAGCCTTACCTTTAGATGCAGATGAATTGCCACTTGAATTGCCCCATGTAGAAAGTTACAAGCCAGGGCCGGATGGTCAGGGACCACTGGCAAATATTACAGAATGGGTCCTCATCCCCAACCCTTCTACACTTGTGGAGAAGGGGCCAGGGGTGAGGGAAACCTCCACCATGCCCGGTTATGCCGGTTCATCCTGGTATTTTCTCCGTTATATGGATCCGCATAACAAAGAATCATTCTGCGACAGAAAAGTATCTGACTATTGGAACCAGGTGGACTTATACATTGGTGGAACCGAACATGCGGTAGGACATTTACTTTACAGCCGCATGTGGACGAAGGTATTATTTGATCTTGGTTATATAGGTTTTGATGAACCATTTAAAAAGCTTTTGAACCAGGGAATGATACAGGGCTCGTCAAGATTTGTTTATAGAGTTCATGGTAAAAATTCTTTTGTTTCTGATAAATTGAAAGACCAATACCAGTATGACTCGATACATGTCGATGTTAACCTTGTAGATGGGTATGAACTCGATAGAGAAGCATTTAAAAAATGGAAACCAGAATTTGCTGACGCTGAATTCATTTTGGAAGATGGCAAATACATCTGCGGCTCCGAAGTTGAAAAAATGTCCAAATCAAAATTCAACACGGTTAACCCAGATGAATTAGTTTATAAATACGGCGCCGACACTTTCCGTATGTACGAAATGTTTCTCGGTCCCGTAGAAATGAGCAAACCATGGGATACAAAGGGGATAGAAGGAGTACATCGATTTCTGAAAAAGTTTTGGCGGTTATTTGCCGATGAAGTAAAGGGTTTGATTGTTACAGATGAAGAACCAACAACCGCGGAACTCAAAGTATTGCACAACACCATTAAGAAAATTGAGCAGGATACCGAACGATTCAGTTTCAATACTGCTGTCAGTGGTTTTATGATTGCTACCAATGAACTCGCCGATTTAAAATGTCATAAGAGAAAAATACTGGAGCCACTCTTAATATTATTAGCTCCCTACGCACCACACATTGCGGAAGAGTTGTATGCGCAGCTACGCCATACTCCCTCTCCACAAAGTGGAGAGGATCGGGGTGAGGACTCTGTATTAAATGCTTCCTATCCAAAATTTGAGGAGAAATATGTGAAAGAATCCACCAAAGCATACCCTGTTGCCATTAATGGTAGAACTAGACATGAGCTTACACTTGCATTAGATATTACCCAACAGGAAGTAGAGGCAATTGTATTGAAGGATGAAGTGGTACAAAAATGGCTGGAAGGAAAAGCCCCGAAGAAAATAATTTATGTAAAAAATAAAATGATCAATGTAGTGATATAAACCTGTTTCGTAATTATTTTACAAGCGGCGTTCCTATTAATGGTTTTAGATGTAATTTGAACATCCAAAACCATTTTTTTATGTCAAAGTTTCTGCTTGTTGTTGCTGTATTATTTTGTAATCAGCTTTTTGCGCAATCCAATACTTATTTTCTTTCCAATCCCACACTTACTCCGGATGGACAAATAATCATCTTCAGTTTTGAAGGTGATTTGTGGAAAGCAGGAATGAATGAAAAACAGGCAACCCGGCTTACGGCCATGCAGGGTTATGAAACTTCTCCCCGGGTTTCTCCTGATGGCAAATGGATTGCATTTACCGGCAGGCAATTTGGTAATGCCGATGTATTTGTAATACCAGTTAATGGAGGTGAAATAAAGCAAATTACTTTTCATAGCGGTAATGATGAAGTAACCAGCTGGAGCTGGGATTCAAAATTTGTTTATTTCAACAGCGACCGCTTGAGCCGGATTGCCGGTTATAAAGTAAGTGCAGATGGCGGTACTCCTCAAAGGGTATTCGGGAATAATTTTTTTCAGTATGATCATAACCTGGTAGAACACCCAACCACAGGCGAAATTTATTTTAATGACACCTGGGAAAGCAGCAACCAGGCACAACGTAAAAGATATAAGGGGCC
>JBARSW010000562.1:0-4277 GCA_049644925.1 Chitinophagaceae bacterium
CAGTATTCCCTGGCGGGCAGCGCCATCTCCAAAATAAGCAAGAACAACATTATCAGTACCACGGTATTTTTCTGCAAAAGCCAGCCCAGCTCCTGTTCCAATTTGAGCGCCCACAATTCCATGTCCACCATAGAAATTAGCTTCTTTGCTAAAAAAGTGCATACTTCCGCCTTTGCCTTTTGCACATCCGGTTGCTTTTCCGTACAATTCAGCCATACAGCTGTTTACTGATACACCTTTTGCAATGGCATGGCCGTGGTCACGGTAAGCGGTAATAAACAAATCCTCTGGCCTGGTGGCAGTCATACAACCTGCCGCAATTGCTTCCTGGCCAATGTAAGCATGAAAAAATCCACGGATTTTTCCTTCCATTTTGTACTTTTCTTCTGCCATCAATTCAAATTGACGGATAAGTTGCATTAACTCGTACCAGTAGAGATATGTTTCTTTAGAAAATTTGGTAGCCACAGGCTAAAATTTGAGCCGCAAAAATAAGGGAAAATTGCTTATTTTTTAATGTTCCTTCCTTTAAAGTTTTGTAATCAGGAGACAACATTTTGTCCTTTTTATCACTCAATAAATGGTACAAATCACCAAAATCCTGTATTGCTGTAAAAATCTTAGAACTTATCTTGCAGATTAATGCTGTTTCTTAATAAAATATCTGTTCTCCAGTTCAAAAACTACAGTAATTACTCATGCCTTTTCAACAAGCGGATTATTGGAATTTGTGGTAAGAATGGCGTTGGTAAAACGAATCTGCTGGATGCTATTCATTACCTCTGTTTCACAAAAAGTTATTTTTCAAGGTCTGATGTAAATAATGTTCAACATGGGAGTTCAGGATTCCGAATCGCCGGTGAAATGATGCTGAATGAAAAACAGGAAAATACAGTTTGCATATTGCGGGAAACAGGCCGTAAAGAGTTTATTGTAAATGAAACTGCCTATGAGAAATTTTCTCATCATATCGGAAAGTTTCCATGCGTTGTAATTGCCCCTGATGATGCCGATCTGATTACAGGAGATAGTAAAATAAGAAGGACATTTATGGATGCCCTGCTATCTCAATTGGATAATGAATACCTGAAACAGCTCATTACCTATTCAAAACTATTACTACAGCGGAACTCATTACTCAAGGATTTTGCTGAGAGAGGCACTAAAGATTTTACACTGCTGGATACTTTTGATGAACAACTTATTAATCCCGGAGAATATATCTTCCATAAAAGGAAAGAATTCATGCTTTCTTTTTTGCCGCTAGTGAAAAAGTTCTATTTCGAAATAGCTAATAATCCGGAAGTCAATAAAATAAATAACCAGGAAGACATTAATTTATTTTATGAAAGTGAGTTAATGCAGGCATCTTTTACAAAATTACTTCAGCTAAACAGGCAAAAAGATTGCTTCGCACAACGAACTACAACAGGCATTCACAGGGATGATCTTTTAATACAACTCAGCAACCAACCATTCAAAATTATCGCCTCCCAGGGGCAGCGAAAAAGCCTCCTTTTTGCACTGAAACTCGCCGAAATGGATGTGCTGGATAAAGAAAAAGGCTTTGCACCGGTACTGTTGCTGGATGATGTTTTTGAAAAATTAGATGAAGGCAGAATTACAAATCTGTTGAAGAAAGTTTGTACAGAAAACCAGGGACAGGTTTTTATAACCGATACAAATGAAGAAAGACTGACTTCACATTTAAATCAACTTAGTATTGAGTTTGAAATTATTAATTTATAAATAAGGTACTTTCATTTATTGAACAGTTACTGGTTTTTTTAGTTTGGTAATTGTTCAGGCTTTGGTAGAGTCTCAGTTTGAAATATTTTAACCATATAGAAACATAGAGACATAGGTTTCACATATAAATTCCTATGTGTTTCCTTCTTTGTGCCTTATGTGTCTATGTGGTTCATATAATATTAACACGAATAACTTCAAACCGAGACTCTACTCAGGCTTTATATCTACATAAACTTTCTCTAACTTTGGTAAATGGGTGAATATTCTATCGGTGAAGCATTGCAACAATTCCTGAAAGGCAGCCGGATAAAAGGTGGTATTCAGGCTTTGCAGATAGAAGAGGTATGGGAAGAAATTATGGGGAAAACTGTTGCCCGTTATACCGAAAAAATTCAGATTATTGGTGACAAACTGATTATTACCACTCCTGTAGCCCCTTTAAAAAATGAGCTTCTTTATCAGAAAGAAAAAATCAAACAAAGGGTAAATGAAGCCCTTAAACAAAAAGTGGTGAATGAAGTAATAATTCAGTAAGATTTTTTCGTACCAGGAATATTAATCAAAAATATTTGCCCTGTTTCTTAAAACTTCCTCAAGAACATCATCACTGGATAAAACATCCATAAAATTCAGGTCATTAAAAATTGGCAGGTAGCGTATATGAAACCTTCTCATTACTGTAAGACATTCTTCTAACGTATCAGTTGAGTCGGCCAATGGATAATTAGTTTTCATTATTTCCCTTACTTCAGCTTTTGCAAAAGGTTCTTTTTCAAAGATTCTTTTTCTTGCTATATCATGTTCTGTTATCAGCCCTAAAAAATTATTATCATCATCCATTACAATCAGATAATCCGTTTTCTGACAACTCATCCTGCATAAAGCATCTTCCACAGAACAAGCAGGAGAAATCTGTTTGAAATGAGGTTGTTTCCTCGCAAGTATTTCAGTTATTCTTTCCATAACAATAAGATTAAATGGTTTAAGTAAACATCACTAATAACTGATATAATTTACAAATAAAAACTCAATAAAATCCTGATTGAAATCTTTTTTAAGAAAAATGTAATTTCCGTGACAGAAATGTGCAGTAATTTCTATTGGATTCTTACCCTGGGATCTACAACTCCATATAAAATATCAGCCAGAATATTAATGATAATAAAGAAAGTAGCAGCAATTAATACCGAACCCATAACCACCGGGTAGTCCAGTTTTTCCAAAGCATCCACAGTTACTTTTCCAATACCTTGCCAGCCAAAAATGTACTCTACAAAGAATGCACCAGCCAATAATTCTGCAAACCAACCTGTTATAGCAGTAATTACAGGATTTAATGCATTCTTCAACCCATGTTTCCAGATAACAGCCTTTTTACTCAATCCTTTTGCATAAGCAGTTCGGATATAGTCCTGGTCAAGTACATCCAGCATGGCACTCCTGGTAAGTTGGGTAATTATTGCTAATGGACGTATCCCCAAAGTAATAGCAGGCAATATCAGGTTTTGCATGGTGATCCGGCGATGGCCTTCATCATCAATAGTAAACCAGCTGCCGGCTATATGTAATCCCGTCCAGTCGCTTAAAACAAATCCAAACAGGTAAACCATGATGATTCCCATGAAAAAAGATGGAGCCGAAATTCCAACAATACTGGAAAATACAGCAGATGTATCCAGCCAGGTGTTCCTTTTAACTGCTGCAATTACTCCCAATGGAATGCCAATCATTACTGCTATAAACATTGCAGCAACGGCAAGCATTAATGTACCGGGAAGTGCCTGCATTAAAATAGTCCATACCTCCCTTTTACTTTGATAAGATTTTCTCAGATAAGGTATTTTTAATCCAACTTTTGAAGATCCTCCAATAAAAATGCCCGTAAGTTTTTTCTTTGATATATCCTCCTTACTATGAAAGCAGATGGGTGAAACATCATTGAGGTAATACAAAAACTGTTTTATTTTGGAGACCTTCTCTCCTTTTTCATTGATCAGGTATAGTTCTTTCCGGATATTTGCTTGTGTGGTTGAATCACCGGTTTGCCCCATTACAATTCTGGAAGGGTCACCAAATCCCTGGAAAAGAAAAAATACTAAAATCACTACTCCCAGAAGTACCAACAGGCCATAAAGTAATTTCCGGAAGATGAATTTAAGCATGTGGTTTTGATGATTAATGTTTAAAATTATCAGTTACATTGGTTTGCTAAATCTTTTTCAGCATAGTTGCCGCTTTATCAAAATTTTGCCTGCTCCATTTTCCCATAACTGTTCCTGATTTCAAAACAAATAAACAAGGGTTGGTTCTGGCGGCTGTCTGAATTACTTTAAAATCAGCTTTAAACACCTGCATTTCCTGAAAAGAGGTACCTGCTATACTTTTTTTCGCTTCAGTTGGTTCTGATGTAACAATGAAACAAGGTATATTTTTAGATTTTGATAAATCATAAACTTCTGCAAATTTCTTTTTCCATGCAGATCCTGCCTCAGAAATATTTTCGCAGAAAAGTAAGACAGTAACAG
>JBARSW010000563.1:0-3501 GCA_049644925.1 Chitinophagaceae bacterium
ATCTTCGTCAGTTGAAACTGAACATTGTAAGTAAGCGTTTTCAAATCAAAGAAGAGACTTTTTTCTGCCGGATCTTCCGGGTTGCCAAATTCCTGGCGGATATTATTCTGGTAACCAAGATTAACTTTAAGCCTGTTTTTTTTGAAAGCGAAATTGTTATCAGCAATTATTTTATTATGCTGTACTCTTTGCTGTGGCACAAACAAATCTCTTGAATCAAGCTCCTGGCTTGTGGCCACTCTTTCAATTGGTGTACCGCCATACAACAAAAACTGACCGGTTGTAAAATCTCTTTCACCTTCAACCAATCCAAGCCGCTGATCATAACGGCTGAAAATAATATGACTGTATCCCCAGCTTTTATTGATGCCGGCATAACCTCCGAAATTCCTTTCATTAAACCCGGAGTTTAAAACTTTGCCATCATATTTATTCTGATAATTTCCTGCTGATTTATGAGTGCCATACAGGTTCCAATTAAACCCATTTTTATTCCCTGCAAGACTTCCATTAATACCAAATTGTCCGTTATTGCTTTGATAATTGGTAAGGATATTACCTTTTAATGCGCCTTCGGCAACAGGTATATTGGTTATAAAATTGATTACTCCTGCCAGCGCATCACTTCCGTACATCAACGAAGCAGGTCCTTTTAATACTTCTGCTTTTGATACACTCATTTCATCAATTTCAATTCCATGTTCATCACCCCATTGCTGCCCTTCCTGGCGAACACCATCATTAATGGTAACTACACGGTTATACCCCAGCCCCCTGATTACAGGCTTTGAAATGGAAGGTCCGGTAGAGATTTGTGCCACTCCGGGAATATGACTCAATGCATCAATAATATTTGCCGATGGTGTTTGTAATAAAACTGACTTGCGGATAGAAGTAACAGGTACCGGAGTTTTCCTGATGCTGGTAGCACCTGAAACACCGGTTACAATAACTCCCTGGTTTTCCATAATAACCTGGGATAAAACAAAATCCTTTTCTGTATCCCCATTCAGCTCCAGGTGCTCCACATAATTTCCATACCCGGTATGAGAAACTTCCACCACATGATGACCGGCTGGAATATTTTTAAATTCATAATTCCCTTGTGCATCAGCATAACCGCCCATCTTATCTTCTATAAAATAGATGGAGGCACCAGGTAGTGGTTCACCGGTTTTTGCATCGGTAACTTTACCATGAATGGTCACTTTTAGCACAACAGGGTTAACTTTTTTTACCGTACGGTTAACCAGGTTCTCCTGTGCAGAAACCGATAGCTGAATGAAAATAAAAACAGATAAAAAACAAAAAATTCTTGTTTTTTTAATTGTAACCATGTTGCAAATATAAAATGCAAGAGCACTTTAAACAAATAAATTTCTAATCAGGGAAAATTAATCTTTGGTTCCTAGTTCCGGTCTATTGATTGTTTAAAAGGGGTGCATTCCAAATTGTCGTAGAGATTGAACCATATAGGAAAAGCAATAGAAACATAGAAAAACACATAGATTTTACTCAACTATGTGGTTTTCTATGTGTAACTCTGTCCTATGTGGTTCAAATTGATGGTCGGGATAATGCGAAAATTTGGAATGCACCACTTAAAAGAGTGAGAATTCCAACTTTCAAATAATAACTTAAATTTACTTCCAGACAAATAATTAATGATGCATTCAAAACAATCGGGGATATTACTTATAACGGCTGTCTTTACAATTTTTTCTGCCTGTAATAAGTCAGACAGTCCACCTGCACCGGACCCATGCCTCGGAGTAAGTTACAATGTCCAATTTTTTAAAACCGAGTCAATCGGTACAGCCAATAATGGAACAATCAGTATCTCTTTTCCGATAGGGGATACTATTACTTACCAGCTCGGCAGCGGTACATTCCAGGCTTCACCAAATTTCAGCAACCTGGCCCCCGGTAATTATGTGCTGACGGTAAAAAATCAAAAAGGGTGTACCGACACTGCTCAAATAACCATTCTTAACTATGGTCCCAAATATGCCCTGGTAAAACAATTGATTAATGGAAACGGAAGTGGTTATTGCGGCCCCTGCCACCTGAGTGGAGGCAACAGCGGAGGCAAAAACTTTGATACAGATGCGAGTATTATCAGCAGTTGGGACAGGATTAAAGCAAGAGCAGTGGATGGCATTCCTTCTTTTATGCCTGCAGCTCCAAACAGTCAGCTTACCAATCCGGATAAACAAAAAATTACAGATTGGGTAAATGCAGGGCACCGGCAGAGTGATTGAGTAAACAATATTTATTATTCAGCAGTAGAAAGCCCGGGTGTATTTGCAAAACTCATAATGGCTGGAAGAATCTTGCAATAACCAGCCTAATCCATTCAAAATCAGTATGACAATATTCAACCCCAGAAAAATAAAAGGGTTCGTACTTTCGCTAATACACAAGTTGGCTGCTACTTTAACGCAAAGTCCCTTATAACTTGACCATGACACTTGACGAGTTCCCTAAAGACAAAATCGAAAAATTGTTTTACGAAAACTATGGCAATCTTGACGAAGAAGTAATTTTAGACATTAATGCGAAAAATCCAGGAGGAGACATCAATAATGTTGTTGTTGGTTTACGAACACATTGTTACGGAATTTGGTTAATAGAAGATATAAAGGAAGTTAGTTATCAACTCTTTTATATTAATGGACAAAATAAGTTAGAAGGTGATTTTCTACAACTTTCGCTGGACATAAAACACAGAGATTATTTAGTATTTTATTTCAGTAGCTTTTTGGCTCACAATTATGACGGTCTTGACCCAATTGACATTTTTAACACTTTCCAAAGTCAGACAAGAAGCCTACTTGAGAAAATAAATTATCTCACAATTGACGGTACGACAATCGACAAATACGAAAATCCTACATTTTTCGCCTTTGGTAAAAGAGGCACTATTAGAATAAATTTCCTTGACAGACTTACCATTTACAGAGAGTTGTTCGGCAAACCAAAGTTAGGCATTGACACAAGTATAAGTTGCGACTATGTTTATTTAATGCTAAACAAAAGAAATAATTATATCAAAATCGGGAAAAGTAAAAATCCTTTATTTAGGGAAAAGACATTACAGTCAGATGAACCCGATATTGAATTAGTTGTGGCGTGGCAAGCTACTTCAGTTGTTGAAAAACAATTACACAAACTCTTTCCTGAAAAAAGAAAAAGAGGCGAATGGTTTGAATTGAAATTTAGCGACATGAAAACTATTCGTGACCATATGAAAGAGTATAAATAAAGGCAGCAGCCAACATGAACTGTGTAAAAAACCAAATAAATTTTATTTTTTTTTACGGTTTTGCTGAACAATAATTTGGTTGATACAAAGTGTTGTTTTTTACTACTGCAAATCCCAGCTTCAGTTCCATCAGACGAATTACTATCAACTTTTGTAATTAACTTCAACAATATATTTTCAATCAGCAGCGGTTATCGGCAGACGGAATACTAATTCCCAACCTGCATAAAGCCCTG
>JBARSW010000564.1:0-1677 GCA_049644925.1 Chitinophagaceae bacterium
AACAACTCCCGGATTTAATGGTGGCGATCCCATTACAACAACCGTTACATTAACCTATGACGGTAAAGTGGTAGAATCTGAAGGCTTTGGCGGTGCTATAAGAAAATCAACGGCTAAATGGTCCGACGATGGAAAAACACTTACCATCAGCAGTAACATGGTTTTGGAAAGAGATGGTCAGTCTTTTGAAATCAAATCAACAGAAAGCTGGACAGTGACAAAAGATGGATGGCTTTCAATAGTTACCAACTCTTCTTCACCAAGGGGAGAAAGTACTATAAAAGCAGTTTATACCAAATAGTCTTTTTTCCTGGCTAAAAGTTGCTGAACATGAAAGTGAAATTATTTTTTCTACAGGTTTTAATAAGCTGTTTTATAGTTGCGCCAGTACAATCGCAAACAACAAAATCAGTAGGTTTAAAAAACAGCAAAAAAATAAGTCCCGACCTCTTCGGATTATTTTTTGAAGACATCAACTATGCTGCCGATGGCGGATTATATGCCGAGCAGGTGCAGAACCGTTCTTTTGAATACAGTCCAACTGAAAGAAGAGAATGGAACCCTTTATCCTTCTGGGATTATATAGCGCCGGGTTATTCTTACGGCAGCATTAGTGTTGAAACAGTTTCACCCATCAATCCAAATAACCCGCATTATATTGTATTGAATGCAGAGCATATCGGCAAAGAAGGAAAGCATGTTGGTCCATCCGGCGTTGGAATAAAGAATGCAGGCTTTGCAGGAATTGTGGTGAGGGCTGGTGAGCAATATAATTTTTCATTGTTTGCAAAACAACTTTCCAATACACCTGTAACGTTAACGGTTAGCCTGCAGAATACAAAGGGAGAAATATTAGCAGAGCATTCAATTTCCACATCTTCTAACAACTGGCAAAAATATACTGCTTCACTAACTGCAAAGAAAAGTTTTGATACTGCATCACTAATTATACTCGCTGTTACACCCGGCAAGTTTGCATTGGATGTAATATCATTGTTTCCTGAAAAAACTTTTAAGAACAGACCTAACGGACTTCGTGCCGACCTTGCGCAATTGCTTGCGGATATGAAGCCTGCATTTATCCGCTTTCCCGGTGGATGTCTTGTTCATGGTGATGGTTTAGGAAATATGTATCGGTGGAAAAATACAATTGGTCCGATTGAAGAAAGGATTGAACAAAGAAATATTTGGGGCTATCATCAAACTGCCGGACTCGGCTATTATGAATATTTTCAATTTTGCGAAGACATTGGTGCAAAACCTTTACCAGTACTGCCCGCTGCCGTTAGTTGTCAGAATAGCGGTGGCACTTGGCGTATAGGCGGCACAGGACAGAAGGCTATACCAATGGACGAAATGCAGGAATATATACAGGAAGTATTGGACCTTATTGAATGGGCGAATGGACCCGTAACTTCTGTATGGGGAGCCAAACGTTCAGCCGCAGGGCATCCGGCTCCATTCAATCTTCAATACGTAGGTATCGGCAATGAAGATAAAATCACTCCTGAATTTGAGCAACGTTTTACCATGATTTTTAAAGCAGTTAAAGAAAAACATCCGGAGATAACTGTGATTGGAACATCAGGCCCTTTTCATAGTGGTGAAGATTTTGACGAAGGCTGGAAACTTGCCAACAACGTGAATGTGCCTGTAATTGACGAACACTATTACACC
>JBARSW010000565.1:0-4941 GCA_049644925.1 Chitinophagaceae bacterium
GTTTTGCTGATGAGTATCATTGGAGAGATGGAATTGGCCCCCGTAAGGAACGTCCTTATATGGTAAATACAAACTGGGGTGGCGTATCAGAAGATAACAGCTTTGGCACTCATGAATTTTTAGAACTGTGCAACCTTATTAATTGCGAACCATACATTGCCGGCAATGTGGGCAGTGGCACGGTAGAAGAAATGGCTAAATGGGTGGAATACCTGAACTCCGATGCAAAAAGTACCATGACTGATTTGAGAAAACAAAACGGCAGAAGTGAACCCTGGAATATAAAATTCTGGGGAGTAGGCAATGAAAGCTGGGGATGTGGTGGAGAAATGACAGCAGAGTATTATGCCGATCAATATAAACGATACGCCGTGTATTGCAGGAACTACAATAATAATCGGTTATTAAAAATTGCCAGCGGGGCCAGTAGCGGAGATTACCACTGGACAGAAACATTAATGAAAAATGTGGGTCCTAACAGAATGTGGGGATTAACATTGCATCACTATACTATTCCAACAGGTTCGTGGAGTAAAAAAGGTTCAGCTACTTCTTTTGATGAAAAAGAATATTTTAATACCATGAAGAATTGTCTGGAAATGGAAGAATTAGTTACCCGCCATTCCACCATCATGGATAAATATGACCCGGCAAAAAAATGTGCCTTGGTAGTTGATGAGTGGGGCATCTGGACGGAAGTGGAACCAGGAACCAACCCCGGATTTTTATACCAGCAAAACAGCCTGAGAGATGCACTGGTTGCTGGAACCACCCTGAATATTTTTAATAACCATAGCGACAGGGTGCGGATGGCCAATCTTGCCCAAACAATAAATGTATTACAGGCATTAATTCTTACAAAAGGAAATCAATTATTACTTACACCCACTTATCATGTTTTTGATTTATTTAAAGTACATATGGATGCGAAAAAACTAAACATCAATTTCGCATCACCGGAGTTTATGATAAATGATAAAAAAATTCCGGCTTTAAATATTTCTGCTTCGCAGGATGCTTCCGGCGCAGTTCATATTTCATTGGTAAATATTGACCCGGCAAAAAAAATAAACTTACGTACTACCATTCCAGGTATCAACTGGAAAACAGTACAGGGCCAGATTTTAACATCTAAGAATCTGACAGACATTAATAGTTTTGAAAATACAAACAATGTAAGTATTTCAAACTTTAATGGTGCCCGCAGGGAAAACAATGAACTGATTGTTGAACTGCCTGCAAAAAGTATTGTAGTACTGGAGCTTAAATGAATTTTTTAGCCCAGGCAATTAAATAGTTAACATCAGTATTTTATGCTAAATGCAAAATACATTAAAAGTATATTCATCAGTCTCATAACTTTCTGGCTTTCCTTTTCGGTTACTGCCCAAAATATTTCATTGGCAGGCACCTGGACAATTGCAATTGATAAAGAAAATACCGGCATAAAAGAGAAATGGTATAACAAGACACTGAAAGAAACAATTATACTGCCCGGTTCGATGGCCGAAAACGGTAAAGGCGATGACATAACATTACAAACAAAATGGACAGGCAGTATTTACGACAGTTCCTTTTTCTTTCGACCTTCATTGGCAAAATACAGAACTCCTGAAAATTTAAAAATTCCCTTCTGGCTTACACCTGCAAAATATTATGTTGGAGCAGCCTGGTATCAAAAGCAAATAATAATTCCAAAAAACTGGGAAGCTAAATCACTTCGACTCTACCTGGAAAGAACACATTTTCAGATAAAAGTCTGGATGGATGAAAAAGAAATTGGCAGTAACAATTCACTGGCAGCCCCGCATGAATTTCTGCTAAAAAATAGTAAGGCAGGAAAACATACCATAACTATTCGCATTGATAATAGCATTAAAGAAATGAATGTTGGCCCGGATTCCCATAGTGTCAGTGATCATACTCAAGGCAACTGGAATGGAATGATTGGGAAAATGTACCTTGAACTTATCCCCCCGGTGAGCATAAGTAACCTCCAGGTTTATCCGGATGTAAAGAATAAAAAAATCAAGTTCAACTTTTCACTTTTAATTGATAGTGGTTTTACAGAACCAATTTCAATCCGGGCTCATGCAAAAAGTTTTAATACAACTATTTCTCACACTACAAAGTCAATTTTCAAGGAATATATTTTTACAGCAGGTTCATCTACTGAACAAACACTGGAACTGCCAATGGGCAATAATTTTCAGCAATGGGATGAATTTAACCCTGCGCTTTATCTGCTGAACATTGAAGTGAAAACAAAAAGTAAAAACCTGCTCTTTCAAAAACAGTTTGGCATGAGGGAGTTTGGAATTGATGATACAAGGTTTACTATAAATGGAAGACCCGTTTTTTTAAGAGGAACACTAAACAACTGTGAATTTCCACTTACAGGTTATCCCGCTATGAATGAAGAAGCCTGGCTCCGTATATTCCGGATTGCAAAAGCACATGGGTTAAATCATATGCGTTTTCATTCCTGGTGCCCGCCGGAAGCTGCTTTTAAAGCAGCAGATAAAATTGGTTTTTACTTACAACCCGAAGCACCAACATGGCCCAATCATGGCACTTCGGTTGGTGATGGACGCTTTATTGATCAATATATTTATGATGAAACCAACAGAATGGTAAATGCTTATGGCAACTATGCATCCTTTTGCATGATGGCTGCCGGTAATGAACCTGCCGGAAGAAATCAGGCTAAATATCTTGCTGACTTTGTTAACTACTGGAAAGCAAAAGATAAACGAAGGGTCTATACCGGTGCCTCAGTAGCCATGAGTTGGCCGCTTGTACCGGAAAATGAGTTTATGGTAAAATCGGGGCCACGAGGTTTGAGATGGACAGAAACCGAACCTGAAAATGCCACAAATTATTATACTGCAATTAAGGACTTCAACATTCCCTATATAACACATGAAATGGGGCAATGGTGTGTATTTCCTGATTTTGATGAAATAAAAAAATATACCGGTGTTTACAGAGCGAAAAATTTTGAATTATTCCAGGATAACTTAAAAGAACATGGTATGGCCGGCCAGGCAAAAGATTTTCTAATGGCTTCAGGAAAATTACAAGCTCTTTGCTATAAAGCTGAACTTGAAAAAGATTTAAGAACAAATGGATTGGCAGGGTTTCAGTTATTAGGTCTTCAGGATTTTCCAGGGCAGGGTACGGCATTAATAGGTTTACTAAATGCATTCTGGGAAAGCAAACCTTATTTTACAGAAAAGCAATTCAGCAGGTTTTGCAACTCGACTGTTCCGTTGGCTAAAATGAAGAAATTTGTTTTCACCACAAATGAAACATTCAATGCAGATATTGAACTTTTTCATTTTGGAAAAGCTCCGTTAACAAACCAGGTAATCAGCTGGAAAGTCGTTAATGATGCAAATAACATTATTGAAAAAGGAGCATTCGGTCCGCAAAATTTTGCTCTTGCCGGTAACCAGTCAGCCGGGAAAATTAGTTTGCCGTTACAAAATTTTAAAACTGCTGCACATTATAAACTTATTGTTTTTCTCAATGGAACTTCATTTTTAAATGACTGGGATTTCTGGGTGTTTCCGGATGTATTACCCACTTTGCAACCCGCAGATATTTATATAACAGATTCAATAGATAAAAAAGCAGAAGAAATTTTATTTAACGGAGGAAAGGTTTTATTGCAGGCTGCAGGTAAAGTAATAAAAGGAAAAGAAGTTGTCATGTATTTCACCCCGGTATTCTGGAATACCTCCTGGTTTAAAATGAGGCCACCGCATGTAACCGGAATGCTTATAAAAAATAATCATCCTGCCCTTAAAGAATTTCCAACTGCATATCACAGCGATTATCAATGGTGGGGTATTGCCAATAAAGCACAGGTAATGCACCTCGAAGATTTTCCTGCAGGCTTTACTCCTATTATACAGCCCATTGACACCTGGTTTATGAACCGAAAACTTGGTTTGTTATTTGAAGCTAAAGCGGGTAATGGAAAACTAATCGTTTGCAGTGCACCTGTTTCTGATACTTCCGCAAACCCGGCTAACCGGCAATTGTTCTACAGTATCAAAAAATATATGTCCGGGAAAAACTTTAGTCCGGCAGAATCCGTTAATATTAATACGATAAAAGATTTATTCATTTCTCCTTCAAAAGAAACCTGGGACAGCTTTACCAAAGACAGCCCTGATGAACTAAAACCAATTAAAACAAACCCGGTTAAAAATTAAGGTTTAAATATCAATAATAATTATTGAGAAATTGATACTATTAGGCCACTTGCCTGCCGTCAGGCTGTATGTGATAAATCACAAAACAGAAATTAACACAGGATACAACATGATGCAGAATTTGAAATAATATTTTATCATTGCTTTAAATAAATTGTTTGCAATATGAAAAGAATAATTTACTTATCAATCCTGCTACTCTTTTCCGCTTCGGTTGATGCTCAAAAACTACCCTGCGGCAAAAAAATTCTTAAAACACTCCGCCTTACTAACCAGTATTTCATGGATAAATGGCCTGATGCCGGAAAACCCATTTTTACCAATATTGAAAGACCAAGTAATATTTGGACAAGGGCCGTTTATTATGAAGGTTTAATGTCGTTGTATAATATTGATAAAAAGAAAACCTATTACGACTATACCCTGCAATGGGGAGAAAAGCATAAATGGGGGTTAAGAGGTGGCGTTAAAACAAGAAATGCAGATAACCAATGCTGTGGTCAAACATATATTGATATGTACTTGTTGGATAATCAGCAACATCCGGAAAGGGTTAAAGACATAAAAGCTTCCATTGATTCAATGATGCTGACCGGCAAAATTGACGATTGGAATTGGATAGATGCACTTCAGATGGCAATGCCTGTTTTTGTTAAGTTAGGCAACCTGTATAACGACACTTCTTATTTCAGAAGAATGTATGAAATGTATGCCTTTG
>JBARSW010000566.1:0-3806 GCA_049644925.1 Chitinophagaceae bacterium
ATTGATGAATTGATGCAGTACGTAAAAGCACCGGATTTCCCAACCGGGGGCATTATTTATGGAATGGAAGGGGTAAAAGCCGGTATGCATTTTGGCAGGGGAAGAGTGGTAGTTAGAGGAAGATTAACCGTTGAAACAAAACCCAGCGGCCGTGAACAAATTATCATTACAGAAGTCCCTTACCAGGTAAACCGTGATGCACTTACTAATCGCATTGGTGAATTGGTAAACGAAAAAATCATTGAGGGAATAGCCCACGTAAATAATGAATCAAATAATAAAGAAGGTACCAGGGTTGTAATTGATCTGAAAAGAGATGCAATTGCTAATGTAATTATTAACCAGTTATACAAATTAACTGATCTTCAAACTTCTTATGGAATAAATAATGTTGCCATTGTAAGAGGCAGGCCAAAAACACTGAATCTTAAAAATCTTATCAGCGAGTTTGTGGAGTTCCGTCATGAAGTTGTAATAAAAAGAACTCAGTTTGAATTAAAGGAAGCAGAGAAAAGAGCACATATTTTAAAAGGCTACCTTATTGCATTGGATCACCTGGATGAAGTAATTGCATTGATACGTAGTTCTGCAACACCAGATATTGCAAAAGATAAACTGATTAATGCCGGTTGGGGTCTCGATGAAATTCAGGCCAAAGCTATTCTTGAACTCCGTTTACAGCGGTTGACCGGCATGGAACGGGAAAAAATAAAAGAAGAGTTTGATGAACTGATGAAATTAATAGCTCATTTAAATGAACTTTTGTCTAACGAAGGAATGAGGTTTGAAATAATTAAAACCGAATTACTGGAAATTAAAGAAAAATTCGGCGATGAAAGAAGAACAGAAATTACTTACCTGGATGACGAAGTAAAAATAAAAGACCTGATAAAAGAAGAAGATGTTGTAATCACTATATCACATCTTGGTTATATAAAACGTACACCGGCAGATGAGTTCCGGGCACAGCGAAGGGGCGGCAGGGGAGTGATGGGTGGTAAAACTAGGGATGAAGACTATATCGAACATCTATTTGTGGCTTCTACACATCATACCATGCTATTTTTCACTGAAAAAGGAAGGGTGTACTGGCTGAATGTATATGAAATTCCGGAAGGTGAGAAAACAGGAAAAGGCCGTGCTATTCAAAACCTGATGCAATTACCACCGGATGATAAAATAAGAGCCATTATTGACGTAAAAGATTTGAAAGATGAAGAATTTGTAAAATCTCACAATATTGTGCTGTGCACAAAAAAAGGTATCATCAAAAAAACAGAACTGGAGGATTTCAGTCGTCCAAGACAAACAGGAGTAAATGCCATTAATATTGTAGAGGGAGATGAATTGCTGGAAGCAAAAATGACTGACGGAAAATCAGAAATAATGATGGCAATAAAGAGTGGAAGAGCTATCCGTTTCTCCGAACAAAAAGTAAGGGCAACCGGCCGCGGGGCTATTGGAGTAGCAGGTATTGAAGTAGACAATGAAGTTGATGAAGTAGTTGGTATGATTTGTGTAAATCCAGAAACAGATGCATCAAAAACAGTGCTGGTGGTAAGTGAAAAAGGGTATGGCAAAAGAACAGCTGTAGATGAATATCGTTTTACCAACAGGGGAGGAAAAGGGGTGAAAACAATTAACGTTACAGAAAAAACTGGGTCTTTAGTTGGAATGCTGGATGTTGAAAACAGCCAGGACATTATGATTACCTGTAAAAGTGGTGTTACAATCAGAATGCCGGTAAGTGGTATCAGTGAACAAGGAAGAGCTACACAAGGAGTAAAATTGATAAGGTTGGATGAAGGGGATGAAATTGCGGCCATTACACAGTTGGATGACCAGGTTCAAAACGGAAATGGAGAAGAAATTCCACCTACAACTGAAAATGCCAACGCAACCGGAACAGACGAAATTGCATCTACTGAAGGAAGTAACGAATAAAATAATTTGTTAATCAATTTAATATCAAACATGAAAAAGGTAATATTCCTCTTAACAATTTGCTTGTCTATATTTACAGCCAAAGCCCAGAAGTACGAAGAAATAAAAAATCTTTTGCTTTTTAACAAATTAGACCAGGCAAAAACCGATTTTGACAAAGCATTTGCCAATACAAAATTTGCCGCAAAACCTGAAGCATACATACTTAAAACAGCTATTTATGCTGGATTGGCAATGGCTGATGCTAATAAAGGCAATCCGATAGCTGATCAGTACCGATCAGATGCAGATGCAGCTTTCCGTAAATATCTCGAAATGGATCCAACTGCGGCTTTAATTAATGACCCCGTTTATCAAAATGGTCCCATTAATCTTTATTCGAGTTTTTACTCTGCAGGTTATAATGATTATAATTTAAAAACATGGGCAACCGCTTATGAAAAATGTAAAAGAGCTGCGGAACTATCTGATATGCTTATCTCTAAAAAACTTTTTCAAACGCCAATGGATACTAATATCCTGATTCTTGCAGGTATTACGGCAGAAAACAATGGCAGTAAAGAAGAAGCATCAAAATATTATACCCGCCTTGGTGATGCAAAAGTTGGTGGGGAAGGTTTTGAAAGTGTTTATCGCTTCTTGGTTACTTATTATTTTGGTAAAAAAGATATAGCCTCTTTTGAAAAATTCAAAACATTAGGGGGAGAACTATATCCAAAGAGTGAGTTCTTTAAATTTGATAAGATTGACTTTGCCGTAGGCCTTGTAGAAGGTTTTGAGAATAAATTAAAATCTGTAGAGGAAATGATTGCAAATGATCCTAATAATTATAAAGCAAATGAAATTTTGGCAGAACTGATCTACGACACACTTAATTCAACAGCTGAAGGGGCTGTGTTGCCAGCTAATGCTGAAGAATTAGAAGTCAAAATGGTAAATGCCTTTAATAAGGCTGCCATTGCAAAACCGGGTAATGAGATCCCATATTTATTTATTGGAGATCATTTTATTAATAAAGCAGTAAAAGTAAATGATCAACGAGAAGCACATTCAAAAGCTATGAAAGCCCGTACAAAGCCAGGAACAATGGCCAGTAAAGAAGATATTGCCAAAAGAGATCAACTGGATAAGGTATACGGAGAAACGCTGGATGGAGCAAGAGAACCATACACAAAAGCTGCAGAATTATTTGCAGCTAAACAAACCCTGGATATCCGTGATAAGCAACAATATAAAAAAGCGGCAAGCTACCTGGCTGATATATTTGCCTACAAAAAAATTCAATCAAAAGGAAAACCACTTGATATTGCCAAGTATGAAAAGGAAGAGAAGAAGTGGAATGATACATATGATTCAATTAAGAATTAATCAAAAAGCAAAGGCCACAAATGTGGCTTTTGCTTCAAATAGTCTATTTAACATAATATATATTATAAGAAAAAGGAATTTTATTTTTAATACTGCCCCGGTAAGATACGATTTTAACGTTCTTAATATTTTGGAGATTGCCTTATAAAATCGTATCTTACCGGGGCAAAGAAGTTTTTCTTATAATTGACGTTATGTTGAAGTAAATAAATTGGTGGCTATGCTGCCCCACGCACAATGAGAAAGTCTGAAAGTTATGGAATAGAGGAAATTGTCACAAACAGAAACACTTTGTTGAATACCATTAGTGCCTACTTTCCTGAACACAAAAAAGAAATTGAAAAGGCTGAAACTTTAGTAGGCTTAAAAGGTATGGCTATTATAAAGAAAGAGAGTGTTTCTGCCTCTCTTGCCGCCAAAATTCAGAATCAATTTCCTCAATCCATACGCTAACTCCATCGGTAACCAATACCACACTATCAAGAACCCCACGC
>JBARSW010000567.1:0-1743 GCA_049644925.1 Chitinophagaceae bacterium
GGGATAATCAGAGAACGGAATAAACCCAAAATTTTTGCCCCAGGTGCTTACCGGATAACCTTGCTGAAACAAAGGATCGTAAGATCCCCCATTGCAGGAGGGTGTTCCCAAAGTAATATTTGAACTGCCAGAAAAGACAGCAATCGGAAGACATCCGCCACTACCAGAAGCAACCGACTCTATTAAAGAACCTGTTAAGTCCTGATCTGCCTGGTACTGATACATATCTCCCGCCAAAGGCAATGTAACATTTACTGAAGCACCCACAACGCCATTTTGCATTGGGGTAATTTTGACAACAGTGTTATTTTTTACTGCTATTATCTGAAATTGTGATTTGGCAAAATAAGAACCTGCATTTGATCCGCTCTGTGTGAAACTAATTGCATAATATTTTTTTCCCAACACATTTACAGGTAATAATAAACTTGCTGCACTTCTTGCCTGTCCCCATTGCTGAACATAAGCTACAACAGCTGGTTTACCTGCATCTACTTTTATCTTTATAGATTTTTTAATTACGGCAAAGGATTCGCCATTACTAATATGCCCCGTAGCATGTGGAATTTGTATTTCCTGCAAGCCATTTGCTGCAATATTAAAAGTAGAGTTAAAGGCCCCATTGGCCATGGTAATAGTTCCAGAACTTGCTTTATCAGAGGTAATCCAAATACTTAAAGTAGCAAGAACATTGCTGCTGGGAACATGTTGTGGAAAGCACAAATAAAACTCCTTGCCTTTATTAGAAAAGTCCTGTGAAAAAGAGTTTTTGCCCAAAAGTAAGGCAAAAAGAAGGGTACCTAAGAAATTGAGTTTTCTCATTTATTCCAAATGTCCAGAGTATTAATAAAATGGTTACGAATTTACTACAAATATGTCAAAAACCAGATTAACGACCTTCCGCTTTTTTTATTTCACTTCAATCAGGAAATCACTGAAATCAAATGAGATAAGTACATAAATGCAATTCCAATAAGTATTTAAACATGCTCAATAATTCGATTCAACAAAAAATTTGAAAATTTATTGAACAGTCTCATTAAGAATTTCGACTTTTAATTCTAATATTTTATAATATTAAATTTTTACTTTTATTTAATCACAAATAATTGCATATTAAGACTCCAAATCAATAATATATATTCAAAATTTAAAATTATTTTCATCATTATCAAAATTGTATATTAACTGTATCATTTATTGACAATATAATAAATTTAATATCCCTATATATTTTGTAATAAATTGAATACTAATTTTATATAAAATAATTATATACTAATTTAATGAGTAATTTATTCTTGCTAATAAATTGTTTTAATACTAGACTATTTAGACTACGTTTTTCATCATATCAACAACTGATCAAATCAATAAAATGATTTCCACTTACTCCACTACCCTTTTTTCATTTATAATCAAATATTGCTGAAGTGAACCCTAAGGAATTTTTGAATTAAATTCTACCGGCAATTTTTTTCACCTAACTTATTTTTAACCTCCTATAAAGGAAGTTTCTGTTATTTTGCAGGCTATTATATGAAATGAAAAAAATCCAGCACTTCCCTTTCTTTTTTATCACAATCACCTTTTTTGTTATTTCCTGCGGAAAATTTAAAAACCCGGAATTCAAAGGCATTGAGGATGTGCAGACAAATAAGCTGGGATTAAAAAACTCTACCCTTTCCCTCAACCTTCTTTATTTCAACCCTAACAAAACAGGGTTGAAACTGAAAAATGCTG
>JBARSW010000568.1:0-4799 GCA_049644925.1 Chitinophagaceae bacterium
AATTATCATCCGGTGTATGGTACAGATTCTTCACTTCAATATGCAGGAGCTATTAATGACGAGATCAAACGGGGCATTGTAAGAGCCTTTCCGCTTTATTACGTTAACAAGTATAAACTTTTTCAAAACACTACTTTTAAACTGAAAGAGGTATTAAGAGATGGTAAAAAAGAAGATTATCACACTAAAAAGCAGGAGAATGGAATTTTAGTTTATGCGGGTAGCAACAGTGTGTTCCTGAATAACGGCAGTTATACATATACCATAACTTACGAAACGGAGAATCAATTAAAATTGCTGAAAAACTTTGATGAGTTATACTGGAATGTAACTGGTAGTGGCTGGTCGTTCCGGATAGATTCTGTTATATGTACTGTTATTCTTCCCAAAGGTGCTTCTGTATTATCCAGTAAATGTTATACCGGTTCACAGGGCCAGGATAATACAAATTGCAGTTTTACAAGTAAAACTGATGGTGATAATACCATTGTTGTTTTTAAAACCACCGGACCATTATTACCCAAACAAGGTATTACAATCTCCACATCGTGGCCGAAAGGATTTGTAATGGGAACCAGTATATGGCATCAATTAAAATATTATATATGGAACAATAAAGGCGTTTTCTTTTTGCCCATTGCAGCATTGCTTAGTGCTATTTTTTGTTTTATCTACTGGCTTCGTTATGGCCGTGACCCAAAGAAAGGAATTGTTTATCCGCAATTTGAACCACCCGCTGGTTATTCTCCTGCTGCGTTGGGTTATATTTTTTATCAGGAATTTAATCAGCAACTTACGGCAGCTACCATCGTAGATGCAGCGGTTCGCAATAAGATTAGCATTGAAGTGAAAAGGGAAGGACGGCTGTTTAAGCATAATGAATATAATATCAGAAAAAGTGATAAATCCGCAAAACCAACAGTAAGTAAGTACGATGAATTTCAAAGCGATATAGAAGATCTTATTAACACCACGATTGAAAAAGGAAAATACAACAGTGAGCTGGGTAGCCTGAATAAGGTGGTGCAAAGATATTGTGAAAGCAATTATAAAATAAAAGACAGACCGGGAAAGAAAAAAAACCTAAAAGGTTATTTTAAATTAAATAGTTCTTATACTACAATACCCATATTGTTATGTGTGGTAGCAGCGGGCTGGGGGTTCTTTGGGGGAGTGATTAAGGCTATGACACATAAAAACTTCTGGCATATCGGGTATTTTGTAATCGGTGTTATTCTTTGCATACTGGTATTAAAAATATTTTCAAAATTATTAGCAGCATATAGTCCGGAGGGAAGAAAATTAATGGACAAAATCGAAGGGTTTCGTATGTTTATTTGCACTACTGATGAGAAAAGGTTTGATATGATGAATCCGCCCAAAAAATCATTGGAATTGTATGAAAAATATTTGCCTTTTGCAATTGCTTTGGGTTGTGAAATAGAATGGGGGCAAAAATTTGAAGAGATAATTGAAACAGCTTCTCTCGATGGCACAGATAATTTGTCATTTTCACAAAACTTCACAAGACGGAATGAAAATTTTGGTTCGTCTTTCGCCTCATCTTTTAGTGGAGCAATCTCATCGGCCAGTTCACCTCCATCCAGTTCATCAGGTGGCGGTTCTTCATTTGGTGGTGGAAGTAGTGGCGGCGGCGGCGGTGGTGGTGGTGGTGGTGGATGGTAATTTTTTTGCAACTCAAAATATTATGTATGGCCGGGGAAATTACATTCAATGATTTTTTTATAAAATAAAAACTGAATTTTCCAGGAATGGATTAGACATTCCGGACGATATAGAGTTGATAGAACTTGCTCATATGGAATGTATAGCAGAAGAGGCCTTTCCCGATGAATATATACGGAAAATGATTGCAGAACAAAAAGATGAAACAAATTCATAGGTTTTAAGTAAGAATGAACGGATTTTAATTCTGGTTGATTTACAAAGCGAAATATTATATGTGTTCATCTGTCTAATCTGCTTTATCGGTATTTATTCTTCCTCTTCCTCGGGCACAACAACGCTAACCATTTTCCTCTCCCCAATCTGTTGCCTCCACATGGCATAGTATAATCCTTTTTTATCTACCAGTTCATTGTGAGTTCCCTGTTCAACAATTTTTCCTTTCTCCAGTACATAAATAATGTCGGCATGCATAATCGTGGAAAGGCGGTGGGCAATGAGAATAGTGATTTGTTGTTTTAAGGCAGAAATCTCTTTAACGGTTTCTGTTATCTGTTCTTCTGTTAAGGAATCCAATGCAGAAGTGGCTTCATCAAAAATTAATAAACGTGGTTTGCGCAATAGTGCCCTTGCAATGGATAGCCGTTGTTTTTCGCCACCGGAAACTTTTCTTCCACCTTCTCCCAGAACATCATCTAATCCCCGGCCATTTCCATAAACAATATTGGTAGCGGATGCCTGTTCCAATGCTGCATTAATTTCTTCATCCGTAGCATCTTGTTTTACAAACTTCATATTATCCCGGATGGTGCCGGAAAATAATTGAGTGTCTTGTGTTACAAATCCTAATTGCCTTCTCATACGGTTGTAACGAATGTCACGGGAAGAAATATTATCGTATAAGATATCGCCACTGACAGGCGTATAAAGACCGACTAATAATTTAACCAATGTTGACTTTCCCGATCCCGAGGGGCCAACAAAAGCAATCGTATCACCAATACCTGCTTCAAAAGAAATATTCTCCAGTGCATTACTTGTGGCCGTGCGGTGATGGAACGTAACATTGCTGAACCGGAGATGTTCTATGGCTCCCACATCCACCGGTTCTTCGGGACGGTACTCCGGTTCTTTTTTCATCAGCTCATTAAAGAGTTGCAGGGATGCTTCTGCTTCACGGTACGAGAGAATGATACTGCCCAAATCCTGCAACGGCCCGATGATGCCCGACGAAATGAATTGCATAGAAATTAATTCTCCTGGTGATAATACTTTCCGGAAGATGAGCCATAACAAAATAAACAGGATGGACTGTTTGAGTATTGTAAGAATAGCTCCCTGGAAAAAAGTAAGGGTTCTTACTTTTTTTACTTTCTTCATTTCTACGTCATAAATATCCTGTGTATGTTGTTTCAATCGCCGGATTTCTGGATAAGTAAGGCCCAGACTTTTTACTAATTCAATATTCCGTAATGACTCAGTAATGGTACCGCTCATCTGCCTGTTCTGTCGTACGAGTGACCGTTGTAATACTTTTATTGAACGGCTGAGTATGCTGGTTAATCCACCAAGTAAAACAACACCAACCAGGAAAACGGGAATTAATGCCCAGTGCTTGGTGACAGCATACCAGATCAGAAAGCCGATACCTACAAGCGATGAAAATAAAATATTAATGAAACTGGTGATGAACCGTTCTGTATCACCCCGTACTTTTTGTAATATAGAAAGTATCTCGCCGCTGCTCTGGTCCTCAAAATCCTGGTAAGGGAGGCGCAATGTTTGCCGCAGTCCGTCATTAAAAATCTGCATACCGAATTTCTGTACTATCAGCCGCATTACATAATCCCTGAAACCCATTATTAACCTTGCCGCTAACGCAATGGCTATAGCAATACCCAGCCAGAAGGAAACACCCTTTACTAATTCATCTTCGGTTTTATTACCGGGGTTCAGTACATATTTGTCAATGATATTGCCGAATATGACGGGGTCATACAGAGATAGTATTTGTGCCGCACCGGCTAATAATAAAGCAAGTACGATCCACCATTGGTAGGGTTTAAGATATGTCCATAGAATTTTCATAACGGATCAGTGGATTAAAGGGGGAGAACTTAATCAGCAATTGCCTGGTAAGTCAAAGCCCTGAATTTTTCTACCACATCACCATGTGTGCTGCTTTGCAACTGGCGGTAAAAAAGAAATACCATTTTTTCTTTCGGATCCACCCAATAAGAAGTAGAAAATGCACCACCCCAACTAAAGGTTCCAACCTGTGAAGGAGTTCTGGCACTACCCCTTTCCGTTACTACCTGGAAACCCAGACCAAACTTATCATCACCTCTTGCAAGATCACCGATCTGGTTCATCGTCATCATTCGGACTGTGTTCCGGCTTAAAATTCTTTTTCCGTTATATACACCATTGTTCAGCAGCATTTGTAAGAACACAGCATAATCATAAATAGGAGCAGACAACCCGGCACCACCTGAAAAATAAGTAGAGGTTGAAAGAGGATAATCAGCCATTACCATTTTTCCATTCAGCATATCAGCCTTTGCCTTTACTAATTTGCCTGTTGAATCTTCCCGATAAAGATTTACCAGTCTTCCTGCCTTCTGTGCCGGAACATGAAAATAAGTGTCTTTCATCCCGAGAGGTTCAAAGATGCGGGTTTGGAAAAAATCACTTAAGGACATTCCGGAAATTACTTCTACCAAACAACCCAGTAAATCAGTATTTAATCCATACGTCCATTTTTCACCGGGTTGATGCATTAGTGGAAGTTTACCCAGCCTGTTCATGGCATCTAAAAGCCAATCATCCTTCACACCGATACCTGCTGTAATATTTTGTTTTGCATAAATTGCATTGGCTTCTTTAGAGCCTATTTGTGCATAGCCGAGTCCGGATGTATGAGTAAGCAGTTCCCGGATAGTAATTTCTTTTTTGGCAGGAACAGTGGTGTAGGTTGTATCTGCTGCATTGAATTTATCCAGCACCTGTTGTTTTTTAAAAGCAGGAATATATTTTGAAACAGGATCATCCAACAATAGCTTTCCTTCTTCAAATAAGATCATGATTGCCACACTGGTAATGGCTTTTGTTTG
>JBARSW010000569.1:0-2055 GCA_049644925.1 Chitinophagaceae bacterium
AATTGAAGCAGCCTATACATCATTCATTATTTTTTGACGTTCCTTTTGAACAACATGGAGAAGAAATTTATAAAAATCCTCAATGGCCTGCTGAACCTTTATTTTATGTAAGTGTTTCATCAGTTACCGATGATTCAGTGGCGCCGGAAGGTCATGAAAATATTGTTTTTTTGATTCCAATTGCTTCAGGACTTGAAAATGATACCGAAGAACTCAGGGAAAAATATTTTCAATTAATTGCGAAAAGAATGGAGCAATATACCGGAGAATCAATTCTTGATACAGTAGTGTATAAAAAAACTTATTCAGTAAGTGATTTTGCAACTGATTACAACTCATTCAGAGGTAATGCTTACGGATTAGCCAATACACTTATGCAAACAGCAATTTTTCGTCCGGCATGTAAAAGTAAAAAAGTAAAAAATCTGTTTTATACGGGTCAATTAACTGTTCCTGGGCCCGGGGTACCTCCTTCGTTGATAAGCGGAGAAGTTGTAGCTAAACAAGTTATTAAATCATTTAAATAAATAAGTAAATTGAGCTATGGTTCATCTTTTTCATACGACCAGTGAAATTTGCAGCAAAATTGTTACCGAGAAGTACAGTACTTCTTTTGCATCTGCCATCCGTATGCTCCATAAAGATTTACGTACCCCCATTTTTAATATTTATGGGTTTGTACGTTTTGCTGATGAAATTGTTGACACTTTTCATGATCATGATAAAGAGGAACTATTGGAGCAATTCAAAACAGAGACTTATGAAGCAATAAAGAGGGGCATCAGCCTGAATCCTGTGCTCAATAGTTTTCAAAGAACAGTAAATAGGTATAATATAGATCTGAAATTGGTTGATGCTTTTTTTCGGAGTATGGAAATGGACCTGAGCAAAAAAGTATATGATGTGTTAGGTTATGAGGAATATATTTATGGTTCAGCGGAAGTTGTAGGTCTGATGTGTTTGTATATTTTCTGCGAAGGCAAGAAAGATTTATATGATAAATTGGAACCTTCTGCCCGTTCTCTGGGCGCTGCTTTCCAGAAAGTAAATTTTCTAAGGGATATTAAAGCTGATTTTGATGGCTTGTCAAGAGTTTATTTTCCCGGTTGCGATTTTACCAATTTTACTGAACAAGATAAAAAGAAGATAGAGGATGATATTCAAAATGATTTTAGAGGTGCATATGAAGGTATAAAGGGATTACCACTTAAAGCAAGATTTGGTGTATATGTGGCTTACAAATATTACCTGTCTTTATTTAAGAAAATAAAACGTATAGAACCAGCCCGGATTTTGGATACAAGAATAAGAATTCCCAATTACCTGAAGGCATTGATTGTTTTCCGGGCAGGAGTAAAAAACCAGTTGAGATTGATTTAATATGGATCTTACACAAGTGATATTAGTGGATGAACAGGATAATCCCACCGGAAGTTGTGAGAAATTAGCCGCCCATCAGCAAGGCCTGCTTCACCGGGCATTCAGCGTTTTTATTTTCAATAGCAAAGGAGAAATGTTATTGCAGCAAAGGGCTATTACCAAATATCATAGCGGAGGATTGTGGACGAATGCCTGTTGCAGTCATCCTGCAGAAGGAGAAGAGACGTTTGACGCTGCTCATAGAAGATTAATGGAAGAAATGGGATTTGATACGACGGTAGAAAAGATTTTTGATTTTATTTATAAAGCCTCTTTTGATAACGGGCTGACAGAATATGAATTCGACCATGTTTTTACGGGAGAATATGATGGACCCATTAATTTTAATAAAGATGAAGTGATGGATTATTGCTATAAAACTATTCCACAAGTAGCGGAATCTGTACAATCTCATCCTGATAAGTATACGGCCTGGTTTCAACTGGCTTTTCCCAGGTTATTAAATTGGTGGGAACAGCAATATTCATCTGCCGATAAGAAATAGATTAATTATAATACAATGACTGCGATTTATTTTATTTTGGTTTTCCTGGCCACCTTTATCATCATGGAAGGTGTTACCTGGTGTATGCATAAGTATGTAATGCATGGTTTTTTATGGTACCTGCATAAGGA
>JBARSW010000570.1:0-22943 GCA_049644925.1 Chitinophagaceae bacterium
CCTTTCTTCTTAAACTTTAATCCCTTTTTATTAAAGGCTCTCCAAAATCCACTGATTACAACAGGTATTACAACTGGCTTCATTTGTTTAATGATGAGGGCAGTTCCTTTACGGCCGGGAGCAAAAGGTTTTGTAGTGCCCTGAGGAAATGTAATAACCCAATTTTTCTCCAGAGCTCTTGTAATTTTCCTTGTGTCTGATGGGTCCAATCCTCTCCTCACCTCTTTGCCCTCTGCCCGCCAGGTTCTTTTTACCGTTAAACCTCCTGCTAATAAAAACAACCGGCTGATAAAACTTCCTTTCATAGTTTCTTCTGCCGCTACATAATTTACCCGGGTAAATGGATTCAATAAATAATAAGGGATACCCAGGCGATTCATCTTGCCCCACTTTACGGCACAAAAAATATGCAGAAAGGTTATTACATCTGCAAAATAGGTCTGGTGATTACTGACAAATAATACATTATTACGGGGTAGCGTTTTTAAATGCTCTGTACCAGAAATTTTAAGCTTATTAATTATGGCAAGTCCCGGGTAAGTGGCCATGCCAACAATAAAATAAACCAGCTTCCTTACTGGATTAAATCCCTTTATACGTTCGACTACAGATGCCATGTATTCAACTTTTTTACAAGCAATGAATGCCTAAATTAAGAAATTGTTATAAAAAAGGTTTTGATTTTTTTGTAATACTTAAAACTGAATTGCAAATGCATATTTTGATAAAAAAACCCCCTGGAGACCAGAGGGTTTATACATCGTTAAAGAGAATTAGTTATTCAGCCTTTGTATCTTCTGTAGTACCTGATGCTTCTCCACTATCCATTTTCTTTTTCAGATCGGCCAGCACACCTAAATCACCAAGAGTAGCTTTCTCCACTTTACTTTGAACATGTTTCACAGCCTTTCTTGTGTTGTCAGCTTCGGTTCTCGCTTCTTTCTTAGCTGCTTCAGCCACTTCAACCTGGCCCTGCTCCCATATACGGGTATGCGATACTACAATCCGCTTTTCATTACGGTCAAATTCAATTACCATAAATTGTGCTGTTTCTTCGGCACCAATGCTTTTACCATCTTCTTTTGTCAGATGACGATTAGGAGCAAATCCTTCCAGCCCATAAGATAGTTGAACAGTTGCGCCTTTATCATCCCGGCGGCTTACAGTGCCCTCATGCAGGCTGCCAATGGCAAATGTATCTGCCAGTGCATTCCAGGGATCTTCTTCCAATTGTTTATGTCCTAATTGAAGTTTGCGGTTTTCCTTATCTATTCCAAGAATAATTACATCAATGTTGGCTCCTACCTTCACATACTCTCCGGGATGATTAAAACGTTTCAACCAACTAAGATCACTGATATGTATCATACCTCCGATCCCTGCAGCTAATTCTACAAAAACACCATAATTGGTAATATTCTTAACAAGTCCGCTATGTCGGCTACCTTCTGCAAACTTAGTTTCAATTTCATTCCAAGGATCAGCAGAAAGTTGTTTAATAGACAAACTCATCTTACGACTTGCTTTATCTAATGTTACCACTTTTGCTTCATGCTCATCACCTAATCTGAAAAATTCTTTTGCATTGATAGGTGTATTTGCCCAGGTAATTTCAGAGACGTGTACCAGACCTTCCACACCTGGTTGAATCTCCAGGAATGCACCGTAATCTTCAATATTTACCACTTTACCCTTTACAACATTTCCTTCAATAATATTATCTGCTAAAACATCCCAAGGATGAGGAGTAAGTTGTTTTAATCCAAGACTGATACGTTTTTTCTCATCATCAAAATCAAGAACAACCACATTTACTTTCTGATCTAATTTAAGCACTTCTGTCGGGTGAGAAATACGTCCCCATGAAATATCTGTGATATAAAGAAGGCCATCCAATCCACCAAGATCCATAAATGCGCCAAAGTCTGTAATGTTTTTCACAACACCTTCCAGTACCTGGCCTTTTTCCAACTTACTCATTATCTCAGCCCTTTGTGCTTCAATATCGCTTTCTATAAGTGCTTTATGAGAAACAACTGCATTCTTAATAGTCTCATTTATCTTGACTACTTTAAACTCCATTGTTTTTCCAACAAATTGATCATAGTCTGTAACCGGTTTCACATCAATTTGTGAACCTGGTAAGAAAGTTTCCATTCCAAATACATCTACAATCAAACCACCTTTTGTTTTTGAAGTAACAGTACCAGTAATAACTTCGCCAGTTTTGTTTACTTCTACAATCCTTTCCCATGCACGGGTTACACGGGCCTGTCTGCGGCTCAGATTCAGGTGACCATCCCTGTCTTCTTTTTCAACTATCATCACTTCCACCTCATCACCAACAGCAAGATTTTGTAAGTCACGGAATTCATTCAACGAAATCAAACCATCACTCTTAAATCCAATGTTCAAAACCACATCAGTTTTTGTTAAACCTACAACAGTACCATTAATCAATTCACCATCGTTCAATTGTATAAACGTGTTATCATACACTTTGTGATACTTCTCTTTTTCTTCCTTTGTGTAAGAAGTTACATTGCGTTTGTCAACGTTCCAGTCAAAATCATCATGAGCAGTTTCAATAACCGGAGCAATTGCTTGTGGAATTTCGACAACTTCAGTTGCTGTCTCAACAGGTGCATTTGTTATCGCTGTAGCTGCTTCTGAATTCTCAGCAGCAGACTCCTGTGCATCAGCGTTTAATTGTTTTCTAATTATGTTTTCAAACATGATATAAATATCCCGAAGGGTTTTATTTCGGGGCAGCAAAGATAAGACATATGTCCTGAAATTAATTGCCTTTATGAAGCAGTTTTTCCCCTTGATTTACATTTACAATCCCTTGATTTTGCCGTAGTTACAAATCTTTCTTCTGAGCATTTAGAACTATACAATATAAATTTTGGTTATATTCACAAAAAAAAGGATTTGCTATATCATTTCATAAAATTTATTACAAGCCTTGCCATTAAAATATTTTGCCGGATGATCATAATCAATAAACCGGAACTATTAAAAGAAAATGGACCATTATTACTTGCCTGTAATCATCCCAATTCATTTTTAGATTCAGTAATTCTCGATACTTTATTTAAAAATCCTGTTTGGTCATTGGCAAGAGGTGATGCTTTTAAAAAGCCATTTTATTCAAAGATTCTAAGTTCGCTGAAAATGCTTCCGGTTTACAGAACAAGCGAAGGAGTCGAAAACCTATCAGAGAATTATAAAACATTTGATGCCTGTCTTGATATTTTCAGAAAAAAAGGGATTATAACAATATTTAGTGAAGGGAAATGTATCAACGAATGGCATCTTCGTCCGTTAATGAAGGGTACCGCCCGACTCACTATCAAAGCCTGGGAAGAAAATATTGCATTAAAAGTTATACCGGTTGGGATAAACTACAGTTCCTTTACACGATTTGGTAAAAATGTATTTATAAATTTTGGAGAAATTGTTGAATGTAATAGTATTGATATTAAAAAAACTGATGGCCACAGAAACCAGGCTTTTAATAATTTACTTCAAACTCAATTGGAGAAACTAATATTTGAAATTCCATTTTCTGATAGAGAAAAGCAAACCCAACTACTAGAGAAAAAACCAACTACTATTAAGCAACTATTACTCGCAATCCCTGCCTTAATCGGATGGATACTGCATGCACCTCTTTATATACCTGTTAAAAAATTTATCTTATCCCGATTAAATGATACTTGCCACTTTGATTCACTGATTACAGGAATGCTCATTATTTTATACCCTTTTTACCTGTTGATTATTATTAGTTTGCTTATCATTTTTACAAAAATATGGTGGCTGCTACTGTTGATATTTATTTTCCCTCTTAGTGCATGGGCATATGTTCAGCTCAAACAACAATTAGATAGTTAAAAGTTAGTTACCCAAAAGGGCAATTGATTCTGCAGCAATGTAGCCGCTTGTCCAGGCATGCTGAAAATTAAAACCTCCGGTTACTCCGTCAACATCAAGTATTTCACCGGCAAAAAAAAGGTTTGGCACCTTTTTACTCATCATAGTATTATGATCTACTTCATTCAATTTAATTCCACCTGCTGTTACAAATTCCTCTTTAAATGTTGTCTTTCCTTTGATATTAAACTCGGAGCTGTGCAAATTACAAATCAACTTTTGCATTTTTTTTGCAGGTAAATCAGCCCACCGGGTTTCTTTATTTATCTCTGATTGCTCCAGGATAAATTCCCACAACCTGTTAGGTAAATTAAAAATATTTTTCCCGCCAATTTTATTAGAGGCTGCCTCAAATCTTAGTTGTTGAAATCTATTCTTTAAGTCCTGTTCATTGCGATCAGGCACCCAGTTTACCAAAATACTGAACTCCCAGTTTCTATTCTTCAGGTTTCTGGCTCCCCAAGAACTCAATTTCAGAACAACAGGGCCGCTTAGTCCCCAATGAGTTATTAATAAAGCTCCTTCCTGTTCTAATTTACTTCCTGCAATTTTCACCTTTGTTTTTTCCACACTAACTCCCATTAATTTAGTAATTGGATGCCGGGGCAGGTTAAACGTAAATAATGAAGGCACTGGTTCTTCAAATGAATGTCCAAGTGATGTCATCCATTCAAACATTGAAGATTTGGGATAACCACCACAGGCAATACAAATCATATCAGCAGTAAGAAGTTCTCCATTCAAAGATTTTAATTTAAAATTCTCGGAAAAAATGTCAACTGATTTTACTTCAAAGTTTAACCTGATTTCTACTCCGTAAATATTGACTTCTTTCAGCAAACAGTCAATTATTGACTGCGAAGAATTTGTAACAGGGAAAACTCTACCGTCACTTTCCGCTTTCAGCTTAACTCCCCTTTTCTCAAACCACCCAATGGTATCGGTTGTAAAAAATTTATGAAATGTCTTTTTTACAAAATGTTCTCCTCGTGGATATTTTTTACTCATTACTGAGATTTCAAAACAAGCATGAGTAACATTACATCGTCCACCACCACTAACTTTCAATTTACTCAACAGTTTGCTTGTTTTTTCGACAAGAATAACTTTTAATGCAGGATTCATCCTTGCCGCATTTACTGCACAGAAGATACCGGCTGCACCTCCTCCAATCACTATCAATTGCTTTGCCACTTGTACTACTTTTGCAGCAAAGAAAGATGATTTTTCATTAAGTTCGTTTATTATGGCAGCAGCAATAACAAAAAAGCAAATCAAGGAACTACCAATTTTTCCTTATGAGAAAATCAGAGATAAGCTGAAAACAGGCGATTTGTTTTTCAGTTCCGGGAGTTATACATTTTCCGGTATCATTCAAAAAATGACAAAAAGTGCATGGAGTCATGTAGCAATTATTTATAAAGATGAAGAACTGGGTAGGGTTATGATACTGGAAGCGGAACCACGGATTGGGATACGGCTTATCCCTTTATCAAAATATCTAAAAGATTATAAGGGAATCCGACGTCCATACAAAGGACAGATAGTTTTAGCCAAACTAAATTTTAACCTGGAAAAAGAAAAGCTAAATAAAGCAATCAGTTTTGGACTGGATGAACTTACGAGGCCTTATGACAATTGGGAAATTATCCGGATCATGACAAGAATACTCTTCCGGATTGGTAAAAGAGAGAAAAACAAAAACTATATCTGCTCTGAATTGGTTCGGGCTGCATTTAATAAAGCTGGGCTCATCTTCCAAATGAACGATACTTATGTCAGCCCACAGGAAATATGGTTGGACCCAAGGGTTGTAATGCGCTACAGAGTACTTTAATAATCCGAAAAAAGATTTATGTTATCTTTTTCTTTTGCTTCGATAGTGCTATAATCAGAAAGTATATCTGCTTTGTTTTTACGTACACACACATCATGCTCAAAATGAACAGACGGCTTACCATCTTTTGTTCTTACTGTCCAGCCATCATCCTCAGTGTACACATCTTTTTTTCCAAGATTTATCATTGGTTCTATAGCTAATACTAAAGCTTCTTTTAATTTAGGGCCGCTCCCCCTTTTCCCATAATTCGGCACCTGGGGATCTTCATGTAAATCCTTTCCTAAACCATGGCCAACTAATTCTCTTACTACACCATAGCCATGTTTTCTCTCTGTATGCTCCTGTATTGCAAAAGCAATATCACCAATTCTGTTTCCGACTATTGCCTTTTCAATACCCTTATAAAGCGATTCTTTTGTCACTCGTATTAACCGGCTTACTTCCTCTCCCGGATTACCAATGGCAAATGTATATGCATGATCTCCATGCCAGCCGTTCAGAATTATTCCTACGTCAACAGAAATAATATCGCCTTCCTTTAATTCATTTTTACCCGGAAAACCATGAACTACCACATCATTTACAGAGATGCAGGAATTAAAAGGATAGCCCCTGTAATTTAGAAATGATGGGATACCGTTATGATCTTTTATAAATTCACCAATCCTTTTATCTATTGCAAGAGTTGTTAATCCGGGTTTAAGCATCGCTGACACCTCCGTAAGTGTTTTGCTTACCATTAATGCACTTTTTCGCATTAATTCAACCTGCTCATTTGTTTTGCATATCATCATTTTGCAAATATCATTTAAAAAACAAAACCCGGCAAGTTTTGACTTACCGGGTATCTATTATAATCAGGTAATTTTACATTTGTACTGCAGAAGCTGTTTGCCTTCCCTGTATTCTTCCGCTCTTCATCAATCCATCATACTGACGCATGAGAAGCTGCGTTTCAATTTGCTGTAATGTATCAAGAATTACACCTACCATAATCAAGAGAGATGTACCTCCGAAAAAGGTTGAAAACTGTTGTGTTACACCAAACCTTTGAGCAATTCCCGGTAAAATACCAACAAATGCTAATAGTATAGCACCCGGCAAAGTAATCCGGTCCATAATGGTACCGATATAATCTGTAGTAGGCTGTCCGGGTTTAACCCCAGGAATAAAGCCATTATTCTGCTTTAAATTATCAGCAATCTGTTTAGGGTTAAATATAAGTGCTGTGTAAAGAAAAGTAAATCCAATTACTACAATGGAGTAAATAACCATGTACCAAAAATTACTGTGGTCATTCAAAGCTCTTAATAAGCCACCTTTAGATGTGTCAAAACTGGCAAATATTGTTGGGATAAAAATGATAGCCTGGGCAAAGATAATTGGCATTACACCTGCGCTGTTTACTTTCAATGGCAGGAACTGTCTTGCACCACCAAATTGCCTGTTGCCAACAATTTGTTTGGCATAATTTACCGGCACTTTTCTTACCCCTTGTATTAAAAGAATACAACCCATAATTATCGCAATCAGGATTGCTACTTCAATAATAAAGACAAGTATCTGGCCATTCCGAACGGATTTTGCACTCAATTCTTGCAAGAAAGATTGTGGTAACCGGGCAATGATACCAATCATGATTATAAGTGATGTACCATTACCTAATCCTTTGTCCGTAATTTTTTCTCCCATCCACATAACAAAGAGAGTACCTGCAGTTAGTACTACGACTGTTGATAACCAGAAACTGGCTGCGGGAAAACCTGCCATCATACCACCTCCCTGCATCATACCACGCAAATAGCTTACATAAGCCGATGCCTGTAAAATTGTAACACCAACAGTAAGGAAACGGGTATATTGATTAATTTTTTTACGTCCGCTTTCTCCTTCTTTTTGCATTTTCTGAAAACGGGGAACCAATACCGTCATCAACTGCATAAAAATGGATGCAGAAATATATGGCATGATACCCAATGCAAAAATCGAAGCATTATTAAAAGCCCCTCCGGAGAAGGCATCAATTAAACCCAATATACCAGTGCTGTTTGAATCGCCGGCTTTAATCTCATTGGGGTTAATACCTGGTAAAACGATATGTGATCCCACCCGATAAATAGCAATCATCATGAGTGTGAACAATATCTTATTACGCAACTCTTCGATGCTCCAGATATTTTTCAGCGTTTGTATTAATTTCTTCACGGGGATAAAATAATTTAATAACTCTTAAAACTTACAACTCGAAAAGTCTTTATCGTATAAATAAAAGACGCATTTTATGCGTCATTGCAATTTAGCGAATTTACTTTACTATTTCCACCGATCCACCGGCAGCTTCAATTGCTGTCTTGGCTTTGTCGCTTAAGGCATTTACTTTGAAAACCAATTTTGACTTCAATTCACCATTACCTAAAATCTTAACCCTGTCAAACTGGCTAATCAATCCATTTATATATAAATTCTCCAAAGTAACTTCAGTGAAATTGTACTTTTCTATTAACTGCTCAACTTGTCCAAGGTTAAAAACCTTGTACTCGATGCGATGTGGATTTTTAAAACCACGTTTCGGCACCCTGCGTTGAATAGGCATCTGGCCACCTTCGTGAGCCATTTTACTTTTATAACCAGCCCGGCTTTGTCCACCTTTAGTACCTTTTGTAGATGTGCCTCCGTGACCAGAGCCATCGCCACGACCAATCCTTTTGTCTTTGTGAGTTGCGCCTTTAGCAGGTCTTAATTCGTGTAATTTCATTTTTCTTGCTTTTATTTTTTACTTAACGCCCCGAAAGCTACTGGTTAATCGAAGTACGGGGCTCGCATTTTTATTTTTTAATAATCTGAGAACACTCCGGATTATTTTACTTCTTCAACTTTTAACAGGTGCGTTAATTTACGAACCATTCCTAATATTTGCGGAGTAGCTTCTACTTCTTTTGATGAATTGGTTTTGTTCAATCCAAGTGCCTGCAATGTCAATTTTTGACGCTCAGGTCTGTCAATAGGACTTTTTACCAATGTTATTTTTATTTTTTTCATATCTAAAAAGGTTAAGGGCAAAAGGTTTTGGGTTTAGGGCAAGCCTCATCCCTTACACCTTATACTTTGTTTATCCGTTGAATATTTTTTTCAATCCGAGTGAACGGGTTTTGGCGATTGTAATTGGTTCCCGAAGCATAGCTAATGCCTTAAAGGTTGCTTTTACTACGTTGTGAGGATTAGCAGAACCCAAAGACTTTGCCAATACATCAGTTACACCTGCACTTTCCAATACGGCACGCATTGAACCTCCGGCAATTACTCCTGTACCCTGAGCTGCGGGCTTAATCAAAACTTTTGCTGCCCCTTCTTTAGCCCATTGATCATGAGGAATAGTTCCTTTCATTACAGGAACTTTAATCAAGTTCTTTTTGGCATCTTCAATGCCTTTAGTAATGGCTTCCTGAACTTCTTTTGCTTTGCCAAGACCATGACCTACCACTCCATTTTCATTTCCTACAACAACCAATGCTGAGAAACTGAATGCACGGCCACCTTTTGTTGTTTTTACCACACGATTTATGGAAACAACTTTATCTTTAAGTTCCAGGTCACCGGCTTTTACCTTGTTTACGTTGAGCTTTGACATTTATACTTGTAATTAAAAGTTTGAATGTTGAAATATTTTAGAATATAAGTCCGCCTTCTCTGGCACCATCGGCAACTGATTTCACTCTGCCATGATACAAGTATCCTCCACGATCAAAAGTCACATCTTTAATTCCTAATTCTGTTGCCTTGCGGGCAATTGCTGAACCAACTAATTTACTTTTTTCCGTTTTTGTTCCTTTTTGTGCAGCAATGTCTTTGTCCCTGGAAGATGATGCTGCCAGTGTTAAACCTTTAGTATCATCAATAAGTTGTGCATAGATATCGGCATTACTCCTGAATATTGATAAACGGGGTTTATTACTTAATCCACTTATTTTTCTGCGAATGCGATAGCGGATATTTTTTCTTCTTAATGATTTAACTTTTGGGTTCATCTCTTTTCTATTTTGCTTCCCTGATTCTGCCAGGGAATATTAATTTGAAATATTATTTACCTGCAGCTTTACCAGCTTTCTTACGTACCACTTCACCTACATATCTTACACCTTTTCCTTTGTAAGGTTCGGGTTTACGCAGGCTACGCAATTTTGCGGCTACCTGTCCAATCAATTGTTTATCTATCCCCTCAAGTGTAATCATCGGGTTCTGTCCCTTTTCTTGTTGGGTCGTAACTTTCAGCTCTTTAGGAATTTCAAAAATGATATTGTGTGAATAGCCCAAAGCAAGATCTACCAGGTTTCCCTGGCTGGATGCTTTAAAACCTACACCGATCAATTCTAATTTTCTTACATACCCATCGGTTACACCTTTCACAAGATTAGATACCAATGAACGATATAAACCGTGCAATGCCCGATGACGAATCTGATCGGTAGGGCGGGCAAAAGTGATTTGTCCATCTTTTACTTCAACAGTGATATCACGATCAATAGCCTGCTTAAGTTCTCCTTTCGGACCCTTTACAGTTACTACATTGTCTTTCCCCACACTAATGGTGACACCACTTGGAGCTATTACCGGCTGTTTACCTATTCGAGACATAAAATTTGAAAATTTGAATTTAAATAATTTGAAAATCTTTCTGGATGTGTTCAGTTACCGAATAGAGAACTTAAATTATCATCCTTTTCTGCTTAAATAACAATGTGAAAAGATTTTCAAGTTTTCGCATTGTCACAATTCTGCTTATTAATAAATATAGCAAAGAACTTCTCCGCCTATATTCTGCACTTTTGCTTCTTTATCTGTCATCACTCCTTTTGAGGTTGACATAATAGCTACACCCAGGCCATTTTTTACACGGCGAAATTCTTCAGGTTTCGCATACTGACGCAAACCAGGGCGACTAACCCTTTCCATACTTTGTATGGCTGGTTGCTTTGTTGATGGATCATACTTAAGGGCAATTTTAATTACACCTTGTTTATTATCCTCTTCAAATTTATACTTCAGGATGTATCCCTGTTTATACAAAATCTCAGTCATACGCTTTTTCAGGTTTGATGCAGGAATATCTACTACACGGTGGCCTGCCATTTGCGCATTACGTATTCTTGTCAGGAAATCTGCTATAGGATCTGTTACCATATTTTTGCCCTCCTACGTCCCGTCTCGTTTAAAAAGAGACGAAATAATTGGAAAAGTTTAGTTTATAAATTTTATTGCTTACCAGCTTGCTTTTTTAAGTCCTGGAATTTTACCATTCAATGCCATATCTCTTACCATGATTCTGGAAAGACCGAAATAACGGATATATCCTTTTGGACGTCCCGTAATCTGGCAACGGTTCTTTAACCGAACTTTCGAAGAATTTCTCGGCATATCGTCCAAAGCTTTCCAATCGCCTGCTTTTTTCAGCTCTGCTCTTTTAACTGCATGCTGAGCAACCATTTTCTCTCTTTTACGCTGCCTGGCCTTAATTGATGTTTTAGCCATAGTTTATTTTGTTTTCTAATTTTAAAATTCCGCTCCTTCAAATTTGTGGTATTCGGAAATTTTTTATCAATTGATTATTCGTTGTTTGCTTTTGCATTTTTAAAAGGCATTCCCATCTCCTTCAACAATTCATAAGCCTCTTCATCAGTATTTGCAGATGTAACAAATGTGATATCCAGGCCAGTAATTTTATTTACTTTATCAATGTCAATTTCCGGGAAAATAATCTGCTCTGTAACACCTAAAGTATAGTTTCCACGACCGTCAAATGCTTTTTCATTTACTCCTTTAAAGTCACGAACACGGGGTAATGCTACAGCAATAAGGCGATCCAGGAATTCATACATTTTAGTACCACGTAGAGTAACTCTTGCACCAATAGGCATGTTCTTACGCAGTTTAAAATTTGAGATATCCTTTTTTGACATAGTAGCCACGGCTTTTTGACCACAGATTGTTGTCAGCTCATCTAAAGCGATGTCAACTAATTTTTTGTCTGTAACCGCTCCATTTACTCCACGGTTCAGGCAGATCTTTTCAAGCCTGGGAGCCTGCATTACTGATTCGTAGCTAAATTTCTTAACTAAAGCAGGTACAACATCCTTTTTGTACTTGTCTGCCAATCTAGGGGTATATGTCTTAGTTGTCATTATTTTTTACCTCCCTGAGTTTTTTTTGTTTTGAAAACTCTCTCTGTTTTACCATCTTTTCTCACTCGGGTTATTTTGGCTCCTGCCTTTTGAACTGCATCCCATAGCATAACATTACTAATGTGGATTGGGGCTTCCTTTTTTATTATTCCACCTTTAGTATTTTGTGCAGATGGTTTTGTATGTTTTGTTATAATATTTACTCCGTCAACTATAACTTTTGCATCTTCCACCAGTACTTCTTTTACTGTACGTGGCTTTGTTAAATCTTTATCGTCGCCGGTGATAACAACCACATTGTCTCCTTTGCGGATATTATACTTTGGTTTAAATCTTGCTTTCATTTTATCTGTCATTAGTGGGTTCCTGTACCCTTTTTAAAATCAATTATAATACCTCTGGAGCCAATGAAATAATTTTCATGTAGCCTTTATCACGGAGTTCCCTGGCCACTGGCCCAAAAATACGGGTACCACGAGGCTCATCTGACTGGTTCAATATCACCACTGCATTGTCATCAAAGCGGATATAGGAACCATCTTTGCGACGAAGTTTGTTGGTTGTACGAACAATTACTGCTTTGGCAACTGTACCTTTCTTGATACCACCAGCTGGCAGTGCATCTTTTACAGTTACAACAATTTTATCACCAATCCTGGCATAACGCTGACCGCTGTTGCCGAGTACCCGGATACATAGCACCTCTTTGGCACCACTGTTGTCCGCTACATTTAAACGGCTTTCTTGCTGAATCATTTTATTTAAGCTTTGAGCTCTTAGCTGTGAGCTGCGAGCAGTTTAAACAATTATTAACCTTTCAATACGGCTCGTAGCTCTTAGCTCACGGCTCGTAATTTTTTTATTTCACTTTTTCAACCACTTCTACCAGTCTCCAACGTTTAGTTTTGCTTAACGGACGGGTCTCCATGATTTTTACTAAATCGCCAATGCTACACTCGTCTTTATCATCATGTGCATGGAATTTAGTAGTCTTTTTTACGAACTTACCATACATAGGGTGTTTAACTTTCCTTTCAACCGCAACAGTAATGGTCTTTGCCATTTTATTGCTTGTTACGACACCTATCCTGGTTTTTCTTAAATTTCTTGCTTCCATAATAAAAAATTCCAAATTTTTAAAATCCAAATTCCAATCATAAATTTCCCTCATGGGATCTGGAACCTGCCTACCGTCAGGCAGGTTTGCTTTTTGCTATTTTCTTAACTCTGTTGCTTTAACTTCAATTCTGTCTTCAAACGGGCAATTTCCCGGCGTAAACCACGGATGGTCATCGGATTCTCCAAAGGAGAAATAGTATGAGCAAACGACAGTTTTTTCAAACGTTGTTTGTCTTCTTCAAGGCGGGCCTTCAGGTCCTGCTCGTTCATCCCATGTATACTTTTTACAAAATCTGCTTTTTTTGACATCGCTATTCGATTTAATAATTATTACGCTGTAACCAGGTCACGACGTACCATAAACTTTGTTTTTATTGGCAACTTGCCTGCAGCCAATGCTAATGATGCACGGGCAACCTGTTCACTAACCCCATCTATTTCAAATAAGATACGTCCTGGTCTTACAACAGCAGCCCAGAATTCAAGGTTACCTTTACCTTTACCCATTCTCACTTCTGCTGGTTTGCGGGTAATGGGTTTGTCCGGGAAAATACGGATCCATACATTACCTTCCCTTTTCATTTCACGGGTAAGTGCCTGACGGGCGGCTTCTATCTGGCGATCAGTAATCCAATGCTGATCCAATGCCTTTAAAGCAAATGAACCAAATGCAATGGTTGTTCCTCTTTTTGCATCGCCTTTCATGCGACCCTTTTGCATCTTCCTGTGCTTTGATCTTTTCGGTTGTAACATTTGAAAAAGCTTTTAGCTTTTAGCTTCGAGCTTTTAGCTCTATGCCTAATATTGTTATTTGTTTTTTATCTCGCAGCTCGTAGCTATTGGCTCGTAGCTTGTTCTCTTAGTTTCTTCTTTCACCTCTTCCACCACCTCTTCTATCACCACCGCCACCTCCGCCGCCTCTCCTGTCATCACGGCGATCTCCACCACCACGATTATCATCTCTTCTTTCTCTTCTGTCACTTACTTCACTCTTACCACCAATGAAATTCGGGTTCAGGTCTCTTTTTGTTAATACTTCACCTTTACAGATCCATACTTTAATTCCAATTTTACCATATACAGTCTGAGCGAATACATTTGCATAATCAATATCCATACGAAATGTATGAAGTGGCACACGACCTTGTTTGAATTCTTCGCTACGGGCAATTTCTGCACCCGCCAAACGACCACTTAATTTAACCTTAATACCCTCTGCACCCATCCTTAAAGCAGATGCTATGGCCATTTTAGTAGCTCTTTTGAAATTGATACGATTTTCAATCTGCCGGGCAATAGTATCCCCCACAATCATTGCATCTAATTCAGGGCGACGAATTTCAAGGATATTAATCTGAACATCATCTTTACCAGTAAGCTTTTTGAGCTCTTCCTTGATGCGATCAACTTCGCCACCACCTTTACCAATAATAATACCTGGCTTAGATGTATGAATAGTAATAATCAATTTACCCAATGTCCTTTCAATAACAATTTTCGAAATACCACCCTTGTTGATACGGGCATTCAGGTAAGTTCTGATTTTATGATCCTCGATAAGTTTACCGGCATAATCTTTCTTGCTGCCGTACCAGTTAGATTCCCATCCACGGATGATTCCTAACCTGTTACCAATCGGATTTGCTTTTTGACCCATAATTTTAAAAATTCCAAAGTTTAAAATTCCATCCCGATAGCTATCGGGATGCTATTTGTTATTTCGTTTCTTTACTTTCTTTTGTATCAACAATTACAGTTACATGATTGCTGCGTTTGCGAACACGATAACCACGACCCTGAGGTGCCGGACGCATACGCTTTAATGTTCTTGCTCCGTCCACAAATATTGTTTTCACTACAAGCTGGCTTTCATCACCTCCATCATTTTTCTGTTTCCAGTTATTGATAGCACTTAACACCAGTTTACGCAGCGGAACCGCCGGGTGTTTGGCATTATGCTCCAACTCTGCCAATACTTTTTCAACCTTCTGACCACGAATAAGATCGGCAAGTAACCGCATTTTACGGGGCGATGTTGGATAATTTCTCAGTTTTGCTACTGCTTCCATTTTTATTAGTTTCTTTATTAACCTTCTTTTTTAGAGTGTCCTTTGAAATGACGGGTTGGTGCAAATTCGCCCAATTTATGACCTACCATAAATTCAGTTACATACACCGGGATAAATTTGTTGCCGTTGTGAACAGCAAAAGTGTGACCCACAAAATCAGGAGAAATTGTAGAGCGACGGCTCCATGTCTTGATAACACCCTTTTTATTTTTCCCTTCATTCATAGCAAATACTTTATTCTCCAGGTGAGTTGCTATGTAAGGACCTTTTTTAATCGAACGTGCCATAATTTTATAAATTCCAAATTTTTAAAATCTCAAATTCCAACTAAATCACTAAAAGTGAAATTTGATTTTGCTATTTTTTATTTTGCCAATTTGTTTCCGTTCTTACGCTGTATAATCAGCTTATCACTTCCTTTTCCTCTTGTTCTTGTTTTCAGACCTCTTGAGTATTGACCGTTTCTGCTACGTGGTTGGCCACCAGAAGCTTTACCTTCACCACCACCCATCGGGTGATCAACAGGGTTCATTGCCACACCACGGTTTCTTGGTTTAATACCTTTCCACCTGTTACGGCCAGCTTTTCCCATACTCTGCAGGAAGTGGTCGCTATTGCTGACAACACCAACTGTTGCATAGCAATTAACCAATACTTTTCTTAACTCACCAGAAGGCATTTTTAAGATTGCGTACTTTTCTTCTTTATTGGTCAATTGAGCTGAAGAACCTGCACTCCGAGCTAATTTTCCACCCTGGCCAGGTTGCATTTCAATATTGTGAACATTGGTACCAAGTGGCATATTCTTCATTGGAAGAGCATTTCCTACTTCGGGGGCAACGTTAACTCCACTTTCTACTTTATTACCAACCTGTAAACCCTGAGGAGCCAGGATATATCTCTTTTCACCATCTTCATAATTCAACAAAGCAATAAAAGCTGTACGGTTTGGATCGTATTGAATTGATTCAACCGTTGCTTCTCCGGTTTTATTTCTTTTAAAATCAATGATACGATACTTCTTTTTATGTCCACCACCTCTGTAACGCATAGACAAATGACCAGATGAATTTCTTCCCCCAGTTCTTGGTTTTGCTTCTACCAGGCTTTTTTCCGGTACATTGGTAGTTACTTCAGCATAAGCATTCCCGATTCTCCAGCGGGTGCCTGCCGTAATAGGTTTAAATTTTCTTAATGCCATCTCTTAAATTTTCTTTTTGCCCCTATCCCCTAAAGGAGAATCAAAGCTTTCTTATTTATTCCAACACTTCGCGGCGGTTGATTGCCATTCCTGTTTTTCCAGTCTTATCTTCAATAATATCCGACCGGAATTAAATGTTTGAATACAAGTCAATGTTTTCTCCCTCTGCCACCGTAACAAATGCTTTTTTATACGAAGGTTTACGTCCTGAGATAACACCAGCTTTTGTAAACCGACTCTTATTTTTTCCGGGAACAACCGCAGTATTTACTCCTGTAACTGTTACACCGTAAAAGTTTTCAATAGCTTTTTTGATTTCAAGCTTATTTGCTTTTTTTGCCACTTTGAAAGCATACCGGCGCAGTTTATCCTGCTGGGAATTTGCTTTTTCTGTCAAAATGGGTTTTATTAATACTTCAGAAAGTTTCATTTCCTTTTTCTTTTGAATGATTTAATTAAGCTTCTTCTGTTTCGTCAGAAAAAATCTTTGCTGCACTTTCCGTCAAAACCAACACTTCAGAATTCATAATGTCATAGGTATTGATATCGCTAAGTAAAACTCCTAATACAGAAGGTACATTGCGGATTGAAAGCTGTACATTATCATTATATTCCGGCATAATGAACATTGCTTTTTTATCTGCTACTTTCAAATTTCCCAGAATATCTACAAAACTTTTTGTTTTTGGTGAATCCAATGTGATGTCTTCTACCACAACAATTGCATTATCTTTTGCTTTATAACTTAATGCAGATATTTTAGCCAGATCTTTAACCTTACGATTTAATTTAAAATCATAACTGTGTGGTTTTGGTCCAAAAATAGTACCACCACCTTTATATAATGGGTTACGGATATTACCCTTCCGGCTTCCACCAGTACCTTTTTGACGATGCAATTTCCGGCTGGCACCCTGTACTTCTGCACGGGTCTTTACTTTATGTGTGCCCTGGCGTTGAGCTGCTAAAAATTGTTTTACAGCAAGGTAGATTACATGATTGTTAGGTTCAGCACCGAATATTTCTTCGGGCAGTTCCACAGTTCTACCGGTTGCCTTTCCTTTTGTATTTAAAACTTCGATTTGCATTTTCTGTCTATTTTATGAGCATCCTTCGACAAACTCAGGATGACATCGTAATTACTTCTGAATTAAAACAATTGAACCATTATAACCAGGAACTGATCCGCTAACCAAAATGTAATTCTTATCTGCAAAGATTTTTACTACATTCAGTCCTTTCATTTTCACCCGGTCAGTACCAGTACGGCCACCCATTTTCATACCCTTCATTACACGGCTGGCATCAGATGAGTTACCTATTGAACCCGGAGCTCTCTGACGGTCATGCTGACCGTGAGATTGTTGTCCTACCCCATGGAAACCATGACGCTTAACAACACCCTGAAAGCCTTTTCCTTTTGTTGTTCCAACTACTTCTACAGTGTCACCTTCTTCGAAGATGTCAACAGTAATAGTTTCACCAATATTTTTTTCAAGAGAGAAATTTCTGAATTCTTTAGAGAATTTTTTTGGAGCTGTCTGAGCTTTTGCGAAATGATTTTTTTCAGCCAGGGTGGCGTTCTTTTCTTTTTTATCTCCATAAGATAACTGGAGAGCACTGTACCCATCGGACTCTTTGGTCTTAACCTGGGTAACTACGCAGGGACCTGCTTCAATTATTGTACAAGCAGTTTGTTTGCCTGAAGGATCGAAGACGCTGGTCATCCCAATTTTTTTCCCAATAATACCTTTCATTGTTGTTCAATTTATGCCTGCAGGATTATTGGGACATGCATTTCGGTTTGTGAATACACAGACCGAGGCGTCAATCCCCGTTTGCCACCGACCTTTTCCTTTATGGGGAAGTACCGGTAGTAAACAAACCCTGAATGGCTTGTTTTATGTGCCCCAAACCCCTGAAGGGTTGAGGAAATTACTAATGTCAGAGCTCTTTTTTCCCGCCTTGGCGAGATTGAGAGATAACTAAAATTTTATTTATAAGAACTATTGCCTTTCTCCCCTTTTGGGGCCGGGGCCACTATGCTTTAATTTCAACTTCTACACCACTTGGCAAATCAAGCTTACTTAAAGCATCAACAGTACGGCTTGAAGATGTATAGATATCCAGTAAACGCTTATGAGTTGCTAACTGGAACTGCTCACGGCTTTTCTTATTTACGTGTGGTGAACGTAAAACAGTAAATATTTTTCGGCGGGTAGGTAAAGGAATTGGACCTGTAACTACTGCACCAGTACTGCGGACTGTTTTTACGATCTTTTCTGCAGATTTATCCACCAGATTGTGATCGTAAGACTGTAATTTGATTCTGATTCGCTGAGACATGTATAAAAACCCAATTTTCTTTTGGGAGTGCAAAGGTAAGGGTGAAGCATATACCTTCCAAATAGTTGACAAAGAATTTTATAGGTTGTGGAAAATCTATTTTCTATTTTACCAGCCATATGTATTTGATTGATTTTCAATCATAACTTAGATTCCGGATGAATATCAAACCTAATCAAAAGGCAAAGAAAATTAAAAAATATACCCTGCTACTGAAATTTGCAGTAACCATTGTGTGTTTGTGGTATGTTTTGGGGAAAATTGATTTTCAAATAGCTAAAAGTGCACTGAAAAGTGCAGAATGGCTTTTTTTACTACTTGCATTAATTTCTTTTTTTGTTTCTAAGATAATTTCCGCATTCCGGCTTTCAATTTATTTTGATAATATCCATATTTCAATTTCACTATTTAATAATATCAGATTGTACTGGCTTGGAATGTTTTATAATTTATTTCTTCCTGGCTCTATTGGCGGTGACGCTTATAAAGTGATCCTATTGACAAAAGAATTCAATGTATCATACAAGAAAACAACTGCAGCTGTATTATTGGACCGGATCAGTGGGTTATTGGGCTTGGGATTGGTGCTTTCGGTATTTTCCTTTTTCGTTCTTAATAATGTACTTTATAAATTTATAAATACTACCAGTGCAGTTATTGCAGTAATTGTGTTCTATCTTATTATAAAAAAATATTTTAAAGATTTTATTTCAAGTTTTTGGTTAACTCTTTTTTTGGGAGTTTTAGTACAGCTATTCCAGGTCGTTAGTATTTATTTTATTTTAGCAGCCCTTCATATTCCTGTACATGAAACAGGATATATTTTCATCTTCCTTATTTCTTCAATAGTTTCTGTTTTACCCCTGACAATTGGTGGAATCGGCATAAGGGAAGTTGTATTTCTGGAAGGTTCTGCATACTTTGGATTACTTCAGGAAACCTCAATTGTTGTAAGCTTACTTTTTTATTTGATAACACTACTTACCTCTGCAACAGGTTTGTTTTATGTTTTTAATGACCCATTGAAACAAAAAACTATGGACTCAAATCTGAGTCCATAATCTTTAGACATTGTGTTTTTCATTAACCACTAAGTGGATAGAATCTGAACCTTAAAAACGAAGGGTTACCTGAAATATATTATCCAAACACAGTGCCATACTGTCTTTAATCTCTTGATTAAGGTTAAGAAATGGAGGATTGAAAATAAAAATCCCGTTTCGCTTTAAACGAAACGGGATAAAAAAATAGTCGTTATTATGCACTCACCTTACCTTTCACCTTCGCTATCACTTCTTCAGCAATATTATTTGGTGCAGGATTATAATGAGAAAATTCCATGGTAGAAGATGCCCGGCCAGAACTCAATGAACGAAGCTGGGTTACATAACCAAACATTTCGCTCAATGGAACTTTTGCTTTGATGACCTCTGCCCCGGCACGGTTATCCATTCCTTCCAGCATACCCCGGCGGCGGTTCAGGTCACCTGTAACATCTCCCATATATTGAGCAGGAGTTATTACTTCTACTTTCATAATTGGTTCCAATAAAACCGGTTTGGCTTTTCTTGCAGCCTCACGGAAACCTTGCTTGGCACAAAGTTCGAAAGACATAGAGTCTGAGTCAACGGCATGGAAACTACCATCAAAAACACGGATCTTCAAATTATCAACCGGGTAGTTAGCCAAAACTCCCGAAGTCATCGATTGTTCAAACCCTTTTTGAATGGCTGGAACAAATTCTTTAGGAATAGACCCACCAAACAATCCGTTTACAAACTGGAAATGTTTATCAGGATTTTCTGCTTTCCATTCTGCATCAACAGGACCAAGACTAAATTGAATATCGGCGAATTTACCACGACCACCGGTTTGTTTCTTCAATGTCTCCCTGTGTTCAACTGTAATATTAAATGCTTCTTTGTAAGCCACCTGCGGTGCACCCTGGTTAACTTCCACTTTAAATTCACGGCGCATACGATCAATGATGATTTCCAGGTGTAATTCACCCATTCCACGAAGAATAGTTTGACCAGTTTCTTCATCCGTATTTACCCGCAGCGTAGGATCTTCTTCCACAAGTTTGGAAATAGCCATACCCATTTTGTCAACGTCAACCTGCGTTTTTGGCTCTATCGCTACTGCGATAACCGGCTCAGGAATGAACATATTCTCCAACGTGATGGGATGGTTCTCATCACACAAAGTATCACCTGTTTTAATTTCTTTGAAACCAACTGCTGCACCAATATCACCCGCTTCGATGAAATCAATTGGATTTTGCTTATTTGCAAACATTTTCATAATGCGGCTTATTCTTTCCTTTTTACCACTCCTTACATTCAACACATAGGAACCGGCATCAAGATGGCCTGAATAACAACGGAAGAATGCGAGACGACCTACAAACGGGTCTGTCATGATTTTAAATGCCAATGCCGAAAATGGTGCTTTGGGATCTGCTTTACGGCTTTCTGGTTCACCAGTGTCGGGATTTGTTCCAATAGTATCCGGGATATCTACTGGCGAAGGCAGGTAACGGCAAACAGCATCGAGTGCAGTTTGTACACCTTTATTCTTAAAAGATGAACCACACATCATTGGTACGATGCTGAGATCAACCGTGGCTTTACGAATTGCTTCATGCATTTCATCCTCTGTGATACTATTTGGATCATCAAAGAATTTTTCCATTAATTTATCATCATATTCTGCAACGGCTTCTACTAAACTAGCTCTCCATTCTTTTGCTTCCTCCAGCATATCAGCAGGTACTTCAATTTCATCAAATGTCATCCCTTCTGTTTCCATATGCCAGATGATCCCTTTCATTTTGATCAGGTCAACAACACCTTTGAAATCATCTTCTGCTCCAATAGGTAATTGAAGCGGTACTGCTTTTGAACCAAGCATTTGTTTTACCTGCTTAACAACCATCAGGAAGTCGGCACCTGCACGGTCCATTTTGTTTACAAAACCAATACGGGGCACCCCATAACGATTTGCCTGGCGCCAAACAGTTTCTGATTGAGGTTCAACTCCATCAACTGCTGAAAACAAAGCTATCAAACCATCCAAAACCCTCATAGAACGTTCTACTTCTACAGTAAAATCAACGTGTCCGGGAGTATCGATTATGTTGAAAGAATATTTTTGAGTTTCTGCAGTAGACTTTCCCAATACAGTTGGAAAATTCCAATGACAGCTTACAGCAGCAGAAGTAATAGTAATCCCTCTTTCTTTTTCCTGTTCCATCCAGTCGGTAGTTGCAGCGCCGTCATGGACTTCACCAATCCTATGAATCATTCCTGTATATCGGAGAATACGTTCTGTCGTTGTGGTTTTGCCCGCATCAATGTGAGCGGCAATACCAAAGTTTCTTTGAAATTTTAAATCTGCCATGACTGCTTTATTTTCAGTTAATTATATACTATCATTATAAAACCTTTCGGTTTTGGAGGCGCAAAGGTAGGGAAAAATGCCCGAAAATTAAGACCGAATATGCTGAATACAAATCCTGTGGATAAAACGCATTTTTGATTGTTTAATTGAAATTTTACTATTTCTCAAAAATCTCTGAACAGATTTCTTTCACAAATAAAAAAGTCCCCTTTTTCAAGGGGACTTCGATAAAATTTTAAATTCACTTATTGGTAATAACTCAATTTCAATTCAGAACGACGATTCTGCTGACGGCCGGCTGCTGTTTTATTATCAGCGACTGGCATTGTTTCACCATGACCTTGGGCAGTAATCTTAGTTTCATCAACACCTTTACTTACTAAATAAGTCTTAACAGAATTTGCCCGGTTATCACTCAACACCTGGTTTTTATCTTCTGCACCAACATTATCAGTATGGCCATCAATAGCAAGACTCATACCTGGATTGTCTTTCATGATTTGAGCAACCTCATTCAACCCTTTAAATGATTTTGTCTGAAGTTTGGCACTACCCGTTACAAATAAAATATTCTTAGCTGCAAAATCAACTTTCTTTTTAATTTCTTCAGTAATTACAGGACATCCGTAATTTTCTCTCGGACCTGGAATAGTAACACATTTATCTTCCTCATCATTTACACCATCACCATCTGTATCTGGTACCGGGCACCCCTGGTATCTTGCTACACCCGGAATAGTTGGGCATTTATCTTCTTCATCATTGATACCATCTTTATCTGTATCAGGTATAGGACATCCCTGGTAGCGGGCCAAACCCGGAACCGTTGGGCATTTGTCTTCTTCATCATT
>JBARSW010000571.1:0-8522 GCA_049644925.1 Chitinophagaceae bacterium
GGATGGGATGGAACTTTTAAAGGCAATAAACCCAAAGCTGATGTTTATGTATACCAGGCTGAAGTTTTTTGCGAGAATGGCGATATCATATTATTAAATGGAAACATTGCATTGATCTTATAATGTACTTTATGAAGCGATTGGTGAAATTGATTTTACTAACATTTGTGCCATGTGCCATGCACTTTGATTCATCAGGGCAGGATATTCATTTCTCTCAATTCTTTGAAGCCCCATTATGGAGAAACCCTTCGTTAGCCGGAATTTTTACCGGTGATATAAGAGTGCAGGCAGTGTACCGGGATCAATGGAATAGTGTTACCAATGCTTACAAAACCGGATCGCTGAATACTGAAATAAAAATGCCTGTTGGAAAAGGAAACGATTTTGTAACAACAGGCTTACAGCTTTTATTTGACAGGGCAGGTACTATTGGCTGGACATCCACACATCTGTTGCCGGTGCTGAATTACCATAAATCTATCAGCACAGATCGCAACAGGTACCTGTCACTTGGGTTTATGGGCGGACTGGTGCAACGAAGTTTCGATCCTTCCAAAGTAACAACAAACAGCCAATATGATTATGGAACGATTGGAGAAAATTTTGCAAACAATCAATATAATTATTTGGATGGAAGTGTTGGCATGAGTTTTAATTCTGATTTTTCTTATAACTCACCAAATAATTATTTTATTGGGGCAGCTTATCATCATTTCAACAGACCAAAGAAATCTTTTTATAGAAACCAAGATATTGAGTTGCATCCCAAATGGGTGTTTTCTGCAGGAATGAAATTTGGAATTTCTGAATATGCATTTATGACCTTACAGGCAGATCAATCATTGCAGGGTGGTTTTAAAGAAACAGTTGGTGGTGCTTTGTATGGACTTAAGCTGGGTGAAGATCCGGATAATCCTGCCTATATACTTCATGCCGGTGCTTTTCTCCGTTGGAATGATGCCATTATGCCGGTAATAAAAATTGATTATAACCCTTTTTCTGTTGCATTGAGTTATGATGTAAATATTTCAAAGCTAAAAACATCTAGCTATGGCCGTGGTGGATTTGAGCTATCAGTCTCTTATACCGGATTCCGAAAGAGTAAAGGAGAATACCTGCTTTGCCCAAAATTTTAATTCCTGCGTTCTGTTTTAATCAAAATTTTTTAAAAAGACTTTGTCACGGACAAGCCTAAACCAGTACTTGGCACAACAAAACGGCAAATTCCACCAGTACAAACTAATCCGCCACGCTGCCTGCCATAATTTGCAGAAACCCTGAAAGTTCCAGTCTTATATGAACTTCCAAAATTGTAAAAATGAATATCAAACGGATCGGTAAAATGGTCTATCAGGTTATTGTCTTTATCATAACCATAATTGTACATATCTGAAGCAAAAAATGAAAGGTGACTACTGAAATTAACTTCAAACATACCTGAAAGCCAGTTTCCCCTGTCATTTTTAGACCATAAGTGTTCTGCCGACCATTTCAATGAAGTTTTCTTACTGATTTGATATTCCCACTCTGTTGCAAGTATATTTGTTTTAACTCTAACATTTGCAGCTCCTGTAATCCACCGGTTATTAAAATACTGATTGATAAATGCTATGCTTCCATGCCATTTAGATTTTATCTTCTTTGAAATTTCAAAACTAAAATCCGAGAATAATTTCTGACCTATGCCAGGAAGATTAGTTTCATAAGCAGGCGGATATAAAATATAATTTCCACTCAGGCTATTATAATTACTGAAAGAAAATTCCGCCTTTGTTCCGTTTTTGCCACCCAATTTGCTGCCTTTTTTGAACACATAAAAAAAATCAATCATGCCTCCAACTTCTCCTGCTTTTCCAATTCCGCTACTTGGTTCCAAATCAACTATTTGCTGAGCCTGATATACATAAATATTTGCAAGGCCAAAATGGTGTTGCCTGGTTAAAGAAGGAATATAATTAACCATCTTATCATTGAAGGTGGTGCTTCTGTTACCGTCAATTATTTCCGGTTCCCTTTCAGAATAAAAGCTCATATTTTCAAGTCGTCTTAAAGAAATATTTGTACCAACTCCTTTTTTTGCATAACCAAGATTTACCAGAATCGCATTTCCGGATTTTACAAAATCATTACTAATGTGTTCTTTATCGTAAAGAATGGCATCCTCGCTTTTATAGTCATATTCTATTGAACTACTAAAAAAGTTTTTTGTATAATTTAATCGGCCAGAAAATCCATTGGTAATTGTATTGAAATTGGGATTTGAAATTTTGATTTTTTCATGCCTTCCAATATAGTTTAAGCCGAGTGTAAGCTCTGCCTGCTGTTTTTCATTCAGGGATAAAAGGTCAAATTCTGCATCCATTCCAAAAACTACTCCCTCCGATAATGAAAATCCTGTTCTTTGCTTTCCACCTAAAGCCGTAATCCGAACAGAAGAAACCGGAGTATATTTAATTCTTCCGCCCATTAATGCATTATTAATACCGAGTGAACGATCTTCCCATGAACGTAAAAGCAGTCCACTGCCAAATTGTTCATAAAAATGCCCGGCAGTAATATCCAGTTTTTTTGATTTGTAATTGATATATGCAGTACCTAATCCGACTCCTTTAAATTTTGGATTAAAATTTAAAATTGCTTTGGGTAAATATGCTTCACCCTGAACTCCGGCAGTCCATTTCTTGTAATTGTACTGAATTTGCAGGTAAGTATTTGACCTGAATGGATCTTCAGGTTCAGTAATATTTCTATAAGCATCTTTTAAATATAATTGTGAGTTGGATTCAACACTGCCCAGAAAACTGCCTTTTGTTTTAACTTCCTGTGCTTTTGAATTTGTAACTACAAATACCAGAAAGGGTATGATAATTTTTTTCATCTCGGGTTTTGGTTTTATTGTTTTATCATAGGATATTCGGGGATAGTTGTGCAGCATTCATATCTCCGAATTCCTTTCGAACTTTTGGGAAAAGATATCCCGGTTTTCACATTAAAAATTTTACATTGTTTTCAATTTCTCAAAAAACTCTGTTTCACTGCCAGGCGTATAGCCACTGTGAGTATGAATAATTTTACCATTTTTCACCACAATCACATAGGGCATATCGCTTATGCCAAGCCTTCGCTTTAACTCCTGGTTGGTATCTAACAATATCTTGAATGGCCAACCCTTGCCGTTTACAAGTGGTTTTACCCTTTTTTCAGTACGGGTATCGTCAGTGGAAATGGCAATAAGCTCCATATACACTTCCTTTTTCCAATCATCATATACATCACTTATTTCGTCCAGCTCTCTGATACAAGGGACGCACCATGTGGCCCAAAATGAAAAAACATAAAGTTTATCTTTCTCTGAAAAGTCTTTCTTTAATTCATAAATCCGGTTCTCGGTTGATTTCAGACTTATTTCAGGCAGATCTGGATACTCTAAAGGAAGAAATAAGAAAAGAAGTACTGATAAATGAATATTTTTTAACATAATTGAATCTTTAATTACCTTGCAAAAGTTTAAGGCTGTTATCGTATTTAGCATTGACCGATACTAATCAATCGGACAAAATTAATTAAATATCAGTTGTATATTCTGGTTAAAGTTTTATTATCCTTTCAAACATTTAAAATGAGAAGAGTACTTTCCTGTGTCGCACTCTCTATACTTATTTCAGTCTGGTCGTGTAAGAAAACGGACAAACCCAACCCTTCTGATAATCTTACAATAAACATTTCACCTGATAAATCTTCACTTGAAGTGAATCAGACTGTAACATTCACCGTTACCTCTAACTCGGGTAATAATGTATCTGACCAGGCAACGATTTATGTAAATGGATCTGCCATTTCTGGCAAAACTTTTACAACATCTACCGCTGGCTCTTATTCTGTTAAAGCGTCTTATTCGGGAAAAGAGAGCTCCCTTATTCAGATTGTTTTTACTGCAACACCAAACCCTGTTAGCTCCATAACACTAACTGCGTCAAAAACAAATCCAATTGTTGGAGAAACAGTTTCTTTTATTGTTACTGGTAATAATGGAGCAAATCTGACCAGCCAATCAACTATATATGTAAATAATGCTCCGACTTCAGGTAGTTCTATTACAACAAGTAATGAAGGAAATTATTCAGTAAAAGCAACTTATAATGGATTGGAAAGCAATACTGTTATTGTGGTTTTTTCTCCCCCACCAATTACATCCATTACACTTACAGCTTCAGAACTTAATGTAAGTACAGGCGGCACTGTAACTTTTACTGTAACGGCTAATACTGGCCTGAATGTAACAGCCCAGTCTGCCATATCAGTTAACAATGCAGCAATTTCAGGAAATACTTTTACAACCAATACAGCTGGTACCTATAATGTAAAGGCAACTTATAACAGTATTGAGAGTAATACGGTCCAGGTAGTATTTGCAACCCCTGTGACTTCAATAATACTTACACCATCGCAAACAAACTTATTAACAGGAATCCCGGTTACCTTTACAGTCAATACAAATACCGGAGTGAACGTAACAGCACAGTCATTAATTTATGTTAACAGTGCTCAGATTACTGGTAATAGTTATACTCTAACTGCATCAGGCACTTATAATGTTTATGCAACTTATGTGTACAATAGTTCTTTACTAACATCTGCAACCGTTCAAATTACTGCAAATCCAAGTACAATTATAAATTTCAATAAGAGAGTGTTGGTTGAGGATTTCACCGGTGCCTGGTGTGGCTATTGCCCCCGTGTAGCATATGCTATCGACCAATTAAATGCTCAAACAGCTGATGCTGTTCCGGTAGCCATACACAGGGGTAATGCGTCTGGCGCCAATGTAGACCCTTTTAATTTTTCAGGAGCTGTACCGTTAGAATCCCAAATTGGTTTGAGTGGATACCCCACAGCGCAATTGAACAGGACTACCCGTTGGACATACCCGGAACCCAGCAATGTTCAACAGGCCTTGAACCTAACCACCGGAACAAATCCAAGACTTGGCCTGGCAATGAGTTCAACTACAGCCGGAAACAATGTAGCCCTGACTGTTAAAGTGAAATTCGGCGATGATTTCAGCAATCTGAAATTAGTTGTTTATGTGCTGGAGGATAATCTAATTTATAACCAGACCAATTATACAACATACTATGGAGGTGGAAGTATAATTTACAATTTTGTACATAATAATGTTCTCAGGGCAGTGCTTACCAATTCAATTCTGGGTGAATCTATAACGGGAACAACAACTTCGGGAAGTGAGTATGTCAAGGACTTTGCTTACACCATTCCTGCTGCTTACCAATCTAATAAACTGCATTTTGTAGCTTTTGTAATAAATTCTTCAAACACAACTGTAAATGTCCGTGATGCAGCGATTAATGTTGTTCAGACATACGAAATAGAATAACCAATTTTATTTATCACCCATCTTTTGCTGTTGCCGCATTTCATTTTGCGGCAACTTTTTTTAGGTAAAAAAGGGGCAGAATCAATGACTGCCCCTTCCAATTTTTTTATTATTTCAATTATTCTTTTGTTTCGAAAATTGCTTTCCAAACCAATGCAGCAGCAATACCACCAACAATTGGAGCAACAATAAATAACCACAATTGAGTTAGTGCTTTCCCTTGTGCAAATATTGCAGGGCCAAAACTTCGTGCCGGATTTACTGAAGTTCCTGTAATTGGAATGGCCACCAGGTGAATCAACACCAATGTTAAGCCAATTGCTAATCCGGCCATGTTACCATTTCCCCATTTAGAGGTAGTAGCAAAAATTACAAATAGAAAAAGGAAGGTAAGAACAGCTTCTGTAATAAAAGCTGATGTCATGTTATAACCACCAAGGTAACCCTCACCCCAACCATTGGCACCCAAAGCCCATTCACCCATTTCAAACCCGGGCATTCCTCTTTGAATAAAATATAAAACACCAGCAGCCAATGTGGCGCCAATAAACTGGCCAATGATATAATTCACGGCTTCCCTTGTTTTAATTTTCCCCGCAACCAACATAGAGACTGTAATAGCCGGGTTAATATGACAACCGGTGATACCACCTATGGCATAAGCCATTGCTACAACAGCAAGTCCAAATGCAAATGAAATTCCAAGTAAACCAATACCCGAAGGTCCGGTAGTTGAAATACCAGATACTACAGCTGCCCCACAGCCAAAAAGTACCAAAGAAAAAGTTCCGATTAATTCTGCTAAAAGTTTTTTCATAATAAAGTTTTTTTGTCAATTAATAATTGACAAGTAGTGAAAAAAAATAATTGGTGGAAGTGAACCCATTGTGTGGTTATTTGTTCTAATGGGAATAAACGAATATACAAAGAAACTTTATTTTGCATCCTTTAAAAAATAGCAATGAATATTGAAACAGGAAAATCAGCTTCGGATTTCACTTTATATGACAGTGAAAAAAAACAAGTGACTCTTTCGGATTTTAAAGGTCATAATGTATTATTATTATTTTTTCCCCAGGCATTTACCAGTGTATGTACAAAAGAACTTTGCGAAATCAGAGATAATATTGCCGTGTACAACAGTTTAGATGCAAAGGTTTTTGGCATTTCTGTTGATTCTGTTTTCACACTCAATAAATTCAAAGAAGATCAACATTTAAACTTTCCACTACTTAGTGATTTCAATAAACAAGTTTCCGGACTTTATGATTCAATCTACACTGACTGGATTCTGGGAATGAAAGGAGTTTCTAAAAGGGCAGCTTTTGTTATTGATAAAAATGGATTTGTTCAGTATGCAGAAGTGTTAGAAAATGCCGGAGAAGTGCCGGATTTTGAAAAAATAAAAAATATTCTCGCTTCACTGGACAAAGATTTAGTTAATTCTTTTGCATAAAACAAATCTAACTAATTGATTATCAATCTGTTTCTTTACTATCGTATTATTACGTTGCACAGGAAAAAAATCTGGCTTACTTTTCGAATAATAAAAGTAAATTTGTTTCGTTGAGACGAGTAATATCCATATTATCCTTTATTCTGTTGATTGCTATACAGTCACAGGCACAATCTGCGAGAACCACACCAGCGGATGGAACACAGGATAAGATTATTAAACTGTATCCCAACCCGGCACAATCATACATCACCTTCGACATACAAAAGAATTATAAAAGCGGATTAACCATAAATGTATATAATGGGTTATTAGGTAAGCGGATGTATGAGAACCAAAATATTCCTGAAAAATTCACTTTAAATCTTGCTGATTTTACAAGAGGCGTTTATATCTATCACCTGGTAGATGCTGGTGGAAGAATTATTGAATCAGGAAAATTCCAGGTTTCCCGTTAGTATTTTCAAACAAATTTTATTGCACCTGCACAATCAGAAACTTAAGGTATTCGGTGTTTTCCATTCCCCAGATTATGGGATGATCAGATGCTTGTTTTTGAAACGTAACCTGCCTTATCTTTCTCCTTGCATCTTTTGCAGCCATATCAATTATCTGTAAAAACATCTCTGGGTTTACCAGGTTGGTACAGGATGAAGTAACTAAAAATCCTCCGGGTCTTACTAATTTCATTCCACGAAGATTGATTTCTTTATATCCGGTTATAGCTTTTTGTATCGTCTCCCTGCTTTTGGTAAATGCCGGCGGATCAAGCATCACTACATCATATTGCCTTCCATCTTTCCCCCATTGTTTTAATACATCGAAAGCATTAGCTGTTTCAAAACGGCACTTCTTCTGAACGCCATTCAGTTCAGCATTCTTATTAGCCTGTGCTACTGCATTGGCAGATATATCCAACCCCAAAACGGACTTTGCTCCATAATGTGCTGCATGAATTTCAAAAGTGCCTGTATAGGTAAATGCACCCAATACATCCGCTCCTTTTACAATATGCTGAATTGCCCTGCGGTTATCCTGCTGGTCTAAAAAATACCCGGTTTTTTGTCCATTCTCAATATCCACATGAAATTTTAATCCATTTTCATTGATAATGATATTTGTTTCAAACGGATTAGAAAGAAATCCTTTATGCTGGGGCAATCCTTCCAACTCCCTTACCGGAACATCATTTCTTTCATAGATACCTTTAGGTTGAAATACTTCATTTAATGCTTTAACAATCGCAGGCTTCCATACATCAATACCCAACGCCAGTGACTGAATAACAAAATAATCATTAAACTTATCAATGATAAGTTGCGGCAGGGAATCTGCTTCGCCAAAAACAAGCCGGCAGTTTTCTGTATAACCCAATTTTTTTCTGTACTCCCAGCATTTTTTAATTTGTGTAAGAAAAAACTGGTCATTTATTTCATCAGTTTTATTTCGGGTAAGCAGCCTCACCAGTATCTGCGATTTAGGGTTGATGTAACCTTTGCCAACGAATTTTTTATCATAGGTAAATACTTCCACAATATCTCCACCCTGTACATCTCCTTCCACTTTTTCTACTTCATTATTAAAGATCCATGGATGCCCGTTTACAACACGGGGGCTAATTTTTCTTTTCAGGTAAACTTGGCTCATATAGCGGTGAAGGTAAAGATC
>JBARSW010000572.1:0-1522 GCA_049644925.1 Chitinophagaceae bacterium
TGGGATAAATAAGCACAAACATCCCTTGCCACACCCCAATGGCTCATGGCATCCATCCGGTTGGGAGTAAGACCGATTTCATAAATTACATCTTCGTATGGTTGGAAATAATCAGCGGCCAATGTTCCCACTTTTGCATCTTCAGGCAAAACCATAATACCTGCATGCGATGTACCCAATCCTATTTCATCTTCTGCGCAGATCATCCCAAAGCTTTCCACACTGCGGATCTTTGCCACTTTCATCGTCAGCGGATCACCTGTTATTGGATAGATGGTTGTGCCAACAGTGGCGACTATTACTTTTTGTCCGGATGCCACATTGGGGGCACCACAAACTATTTGCAATGGTTCTTTTAATCCGGTATTAACTTTTGTAACGGTAAGCTTATCCGCATTGGGATGTTTTTCGGTGCTGAGTACTTCACCAATTACCAGGCCCTTCATTCCTCCTTTTATTTCTTCAAATTGGTATATGCTTTCTACTTCCAGACCAATGGAAGTCAGGATGCGGCTTAATCTTTCCGGGTCTACTGTAACTGGTAAACCTGCCTTTCCGGCTGGTAAACCTGTCTGTCCGGTAGGCAGGTATTCACTCAGCCATTTATAAGAAATTGTCATGATCTTTATCTTCTTTTAATAGCTGCGAAGATAATGGAAAGGGAGGAAGTGCTTTTTTGGAGGTCTTTACATCCGGTAACAAATGGCATTGATATTCATACCGGCACCCACAGAGGCAAATAATACAATATCGCCTTCCTGCAGGTCATGAATATCCCAAACTCCTTTTTTTACCATATCAAATAATGTTGGAATAGTTGCCACTGAACTGTTGCCCAGTTTATTAATACTCATCGGCATTATATGTTCGGGAATATCTTTTATGTTATAAAGTTTAAAAAGGCGACGGATAATTCCTTCGTCCATTTTTTCATTAGCCTGGTGAATAAATACTTTTTTCACTTCGTTGATAGTTACTCCGGCTTTATCCATGCAATCTTTCATGGCAGCAGGTACATGCAGCATGGCATATTCGTAAACTTTTTTTCCTTTCATTTTTATATACCTGACTTTGGGGTCTGATCCGGGAAAATTACTTTTTCCGAGAAACAGGTAATAGGCCTCATCAATGCAATGGCTCTGTACACTCCAGGAAAGAATACCGCTTTTTGTTTCATTAACTGGTTTTGATTCCAAAACAGTGGCACCTGCACCATCTGAAAAAATCATACTGTCACGGTCATATACATCAATAACCCGGCTCAATGTTTCGGTTCCGATAACCAGGGCTTTTTTGGCAACACCGGCTTTGAAATAGGTATCTGCCTGAATTACTCCCTGTACCCAACCCGGGCAACCGAATAAAATATCATAGGCCACGCAATTGGGATTTTTGATACCCAGATCATGTTTAACTCTTGATGCAAGAGAGGGAAGTACGTCGGTTTGTATGGTATGCTTAATTACATTTCCAAAATTCTGGGCAACAATAATCTGATCCAACTCTTCCGGGTTAATACCAC
>JBARSW010000573.1:0-1725 GCA_049644925.1 Chitinophagaceae bacterium
TGTGAACCCTGCTGCAAAAACAGATGCCTCTTCTCCCATTTATGGGATGCCCATTTTAGATGTGGAGCTGGCTAAAAATGTGATAGTGAATAAACGCAGTATGAAGCCCGGCTATGCAGGTATTGAAAATGACCTTTTCTTCCGTCCCAAAACTTCTATGTTGTTTGGTGATGCGAAAAAAGTGTTGCAGGATTTAGTAGGGGAAATAAAGAGTTTATAGTTTTTGGCTTATAGTATTTAGTTTTGGCAGGTGCAACTACCTATTCAATTAATTGATTCAATAATGAATACCAAAGGCTTCAATCAAGAAGCCTTTGCGTCTGTTCATACTTCAGGTGAACAGATTACATCAGTTCGCATCAACTCTGAAAAAATTACTAGAGAAGGAATTGCTAATCATTCACCATTCACTATTCACTCTCAAATCCCCTGGACCGATTCCGGTTTCTACCTCGATTCCCGTCCTTCTTTCACCTTTGATCCCCTTTTTCATGCCGGATGTTATTATGTACAGGAAGCCAGTAGTATGTTTCTCGAACAGGCATTAAAGCAAACAGTAGATTTATCAAAGCAGCTAAAGGTTCTTGATTTATGTGCAGCACCGGGTGGTAAATCAACCCATATCCAATCGCTTATATCAAAAGATAGTTTATTGGTGAGTAACGAAGTTATTCGTTCGAGGGCCAATATTTTAAAAGACAATATCATTAAATGGGGTTGCGAAAATGTAGTAGTAACAAATAACGATCCCAGGGATTTTTCAAAACTCGAAAATTATTTTGATGTTATTGTTGTGGATGCACCGTGCAGCGGCAGTGGTCTTTTTCGCCGTGATCCGGAGGCAATTGCCGAGTGGAGTGAAAATAATGTTCAACTTTGTTCTCAACGGCAGCAGCGGATATTGGCAGATGCTTGGCCATCACTTAAAAAAGATGGCATATTAATATATTCTACCTGTTCTTATTCAAAGGAGGAAGACGAAGAAATAGGAGAATGGATAAGGAATAACTTTTTAGCTAAAGAATGTATATTGTCTGTAGAACTTTCCTGGGGTATTGTAGAATCAGGAAACGGCTATCGCTTTTGGCCTGATAAAGTAAAAGGAGAGGGCTTTTTCCTTTCATGTTTCCAAAAATTAGATGGGGATGAAGGGCAATCAATAAAAGTTAAGAAAAGGCCTGAACCGGTTACTAAAAAAGAAATGGAATTAGTGGAGAAATGGGTAAAAACCGGGAGTAAAGCATTTATTAAAAACCTGAATACGGTTTATGCCTGGCCGCTGGAACTCTCACCAGATTTTAGTTTTTTATTGGAGAGCCTTCGGGTAATATATTCAGGTTTGAAGGTTGGTGAATTAATGAGAGATAAACTGGTGCCGGATCATGCTTTATCAATGAGTAATAGTATGGTGGATTCTATTAAAAAAATTGAATTGACAAAGGAAGAATCGATAAAATACTTACAGCGTAAAGACTTGCAATTGCTTGAAAAGGAGAAAGGTTGGCATCTTGCCACTTACAGGGAGCATCCGCTGGGCTGGCTGAACGTTTTGTCTAACCGGATAAATAATTATTACCCCAAAGAATTGAGAATTTTAAAGGATATTTAAACGATAAAGAAGCTAAAAAAACCACATCTTTGCAGTCAAATCTTGTCATTATGATGAAGACTTTTTTTTCAATTACTCTGATTCTTTTATTTGCACAACTTTCTATTGCGCAAAAC
>JBARSW010000574.1:0-1762 GCA_049644925.1 Chitinophagaceae bacterium
AATAGCCTCAGGGATTTTTCTTTGGACATGTATTCATACCCACCAGTGTATAAAGTGGGCAAAAACTTACAACGCTGGTTAGTACAAAAACTCCACCCAGTATCACAAGGATCAATCCAAGTGTACCTGTTACCGTTCCACTGAAATACAAATAAGCAAATACAGCTGCAAGCAACACTCTTACAATGCGGTCAATGTTTCCCATGTTTGGTTTCATAAAAAATAATTTTAGTGATTAAAAAAGTTTAATAATTATTACTATTCCGGTAACAATAGCCAGGCATAAGATACAAACAAGCATTAACCTTATCCATTGGTTTTTCATGTTCCCTGTTTAGCTGGTAAATCTACAAAACTGCTCATAAGCCTGTCGGTGACATCTGTCACTAACTCAAATGATATGAATGTATCAGAAACTTAGCTAAACTAAATTTACAATACGTTTACCATAAATAGTCATTTTACCGGTAGCGATTTTTAAAACCGGTTTATAATAATTATATTTAGGAAGTCTGTACCCTTGAGTTTCCCAACCACCCATTTTTTTGAAACAAAACCAACATTTCTAATGCAATCATTAGCCCCGGTTCAGACCAAGGATAGAGAAATCTTTATGGATATGCTGCGAGGATTTGCCATCCTCGGCATTTTTATTGCCAACCTTGGCAGCGGCTTTAGTTGGTATAATGAAAAGGCACATGCCACCGGACCTTTTCTGTTGCCGGAACTGGATCAAATAATGTCTTTTCTTCATCATATGTTTATAGAAGGAAAATTCTATTCCATTTTCAGTTTATTGTTTGGATGGGGGATTGCACTCCAATTTAAACGGGCTGAAGCTAAAGGTATTAATGCATTACCCACCCTAAGAAGAAGGTTATTATTCATGTTGTTTTTAGGTGCTTTTCATTTATTGATATGGTCCGGAGATATCGTTTTCTTTTATGCATTGCTGGGTTTTATTCTGTTACCTCTGAGAAAATTTTCTAACAAAACCTTATTAATTACCGGGAGCCTTCTTATTCTTTCTCCCATTCTTTTATATTGGCTAAAAATGACCTGGCCGGTATTGAATTATCCCGCCGAGCTGCTCGTTAAAACAGGATTAAAAGTGGACGATGCCTTAATCGGTCTGAAAAGTGAAGAAGATTATATGAATCTGATGAGACATGGTAACTGGTTCGATCAGTTAAAATCCAATATCAGCGGTTTCTTCTTTCGTTATCAATATTTATTTTTTGTAAGTCGTATTCCAAAAGTGTTGGGTATGTTTTTAATTGGCTACGTAGTGGGCCGTACAGATTTTTTTAAAAATATCGGGCAGTATAAAAAATTATTGTATTGGATTATTGGACTTGGTTTTATAATAGGATTGCCCGCTAATTATTTCCTGGCGCAATACATGACATGGCACAACCAGGATTATTTTATGCTTAAAACAAATGGACTTTACCAGACTATTTTCTATGCACTGGGAGTGGTGCCATTGGCAATGGCATATGTTGGATTATTCATGCTTTGTTTCCAGGCTAATAAAGGTAAAAAAATATTATCCGTTCTGGCCCCGGTTGGTAAAATGGCTTTTAGTAATTATATCATGCAATCGTTGATTGGCAATTTTGTTTTCCTTGGTGCCGGTCTTGGTTTTATGATGAAAATCGGACCTGTTTATTATACCCTTTTCGGTATTGGAGTTTTTATTATGCAGGTTATCCTTAGTACAATCTGGCTCAGGTATTTTAATTATGGTCCGTTGGAATGG
>JBARSW010000575.1:0-1709 GCA_049644925.1 Chitinophagaceae bacterium
ATTAATATCACTCTGCAGACTTCCTTCAGCAGGTTCATTGCCCATCTCAAAACTTAATTCCTTTTGGCAACCTGCCACAATAATTAAAACCAAGGCTAATAAATAAAAAAACTGTTTTTTCATAAATCGGAAATTATTATAATTTATCGCTTAAAATTAAGGTTATTTTCATTACTATGTTATAAACTGCCAACCCGGACTAAAGTCACAAAAGGTTTATCAACAAACCCTATTTTTGTCAGTAAAATAATACCTTAATATGAAAAACGTATTTTCCCTGTTTTTATTTCTTAGCCTCATTTCCTGCAAAGGCCAGGTTTCAACCTCTGCATCCAAAATAAGTTCAGCTGAGTTTGAAAAAGCAATTCAGGCTGCCGGAACCCAGGTGCTGGATGTCAGAACTGCCGGAGAATTTCAAAGGGGACATATTAAAAATGCACAGCATGCTGATTGGATAAACAGGGCTCAGTTTGAAGAAAGGGTTCAGCATATGGACAAAAGTAAACCGGTTTATATTTATTGCCTGGTGGGAAGCCGCAGCTCTAAGGCAGCAGCTTGGATGTCAGATAATGGCTTTACCAACGTTATAGAATTGCAAGGAGGCATCAATTCATGGAAAATGAATAATAAGCCTGTACAAGGCGCCTCAAATGAACCTCAGTTAAGTAAGGAGCAATTTCTGGCCAGTATTCCAGAGGATAAAACAACCCTTGTTGATTTTGGTGCCAAATGGTGCCCACCTTGTGTAAAGATGGAACCTATGATTGATGAAATAAAAAATGACAAAGCCCTCGACTTTACATTGGTAAAAATTGACGGCGGAGTACATACCACCCTGATGGCTGAAATGAATCTTGAGCCTATTCCCGTATTTATCGTCTATAAAAAAGGTAAAGAAGTCTGGCGTAAACAAGGTGTAATTCCTAAAGAAGAACTTATTGCTCAATTGAAATAAATTCTAAACTGCCAATGCGAAAAGTCGCTGTTTTACTTAGTTTTTTATTTTCATTCTGTATTCAATTAGTTTTTGCGCAGCACCCTGTCGTTGAAATATTGACTTCAGGTACAAACACAAGCCTGCGAGGCTTATCTGTAGTAAATGATAATGTAATCTGGGTAAGTGGAAGCAATGGAAAAGTAGGCCGGTCTAATAATGGCGGCAAAAACTGGAATTGGTTTACCGTAAAAGGTTTCGAAAAAACAGAATTCAGGGATATAGAAGCATTTGATGCAAATACCGCTATAGTTATGGGAATAGCAGAACCAGCCTATATCCTGAAAACAACAGACGGCGGTGAAACCTGGAAGATCGTTTATGAGAATAAATCTAATGGGATGTTCCTGGATGCAATGGATTTTGTAGGAGAAAAGTATGGCATCGTTATAGGTGATCCGATTGATAAAAAAATATTTCTTGCAGAGACTTTTGATGGCGGCGAAAACTGGAAGGAAAGCAGTTTACAACTTCCCGCAGATTCAGGTGAAGCTTTTTTTGCGGCAAGTGGCACTAATATCCGGCTTTTTCCCAATAGGAGTTTTTTTTTAGTAAGCGGTGGCACTACATCAAGGATGATAACACGGGAAGCTTCAATTAAATTGCCGGTTATTCAGGGTAAAGAAACAACTGGAGCTAATTCAATCGCTGTTTATAGCTCCACAGGTAAAAAGAATTCCCGCCAAATGATTATTACAGGTGGTGATTTTAATGC
>JBARSW010000576.1:0-35908 GCA_049644925.1 Chitinophagaceae bacterium
ATTCAGTTGTGCAAACATTTGGGCATCATTACAGCGGTTGATCCAAAAAGAAAGAACTTCTTTTCTTATAAGGAAGTTGATATTTTTAAACCAAATCTCAAAGAAGTAAAAGAAGGATTAAATATCCTGATTGATGATGTAAGTGAACCTGTTTTACATAATATCCACTCAGAACTTGTGCGGTTGCTGGATCATAAAATTACTTTTGTTACATTATCAGAAAAAGGAGTTTATTATCAGGAGCAGGAGCAAGGGCATATTATCCCATCTCATATCAGGAGTGTTGCCGATGTTTCCGGAGCCGGAGATACCGTAATCGCTGTGGCTTCACTCACCTATGCAGCTACAAAGAATGTACAATTAATGGCTGAAGTTGCCAATATTGCCGGGGGACTGGTTTGCGAAGAAGTGGGAACAGTGGCTGTTAATAAAGAGAAATTGCAGAAGGAATGTGAATTACTTCTTGTCTGAATCTTTTTTTAAGTCAGTTCTTGCTTTGTTTAATAGCTTGTCGTAGTCAATAAATAGTTCGAAAGCTATTTTTGCTGCAGCAAAAACAAGGATAAAGACTTTCCCCAGACCTAAATTCAGAAACATACTGCCAAGTATAACGGTGAATTGTTGAATTAATATCCGTCCGTAAGGTTGAAACATCACAAGCATTAAAGGTATGGTTTTGTATTCACCATTCAGGACAAATGGAATTAAACTTCTGGCAATATAACTGATAATAAAAGCTGCAAGCATATAGGCTATATCAGCATTTATGTAAGAATACCAGTTAAAGAAAAAATGCATCATGCCACTGCCTGGCGGAGTTATATGTGCGGATTGAGAAAAGATAGTTGTTTGTACCAATGCAAACAATCCGAAATGAAGTATGAAAAAGAAGATGAAGAAAAAACCGCTTTGAAGGGTAGTGCTTCCATTAGCATGCCATTCATCTTTTCCTTTGTATAATGTTATAATCAGCATTTTAAGAACGGTGAGTATGCCCACAATCATTGTTTCAAGCGCATAAACTATAAAAGCATCGGTTGCACTCCAGCCAAGAAACCATACACCCAATACTGGGATTAAATTTGCAGCTATTAATAACAGATCAGCTTTTGATAGTTTTCTGTTCAACATGAAAAGGAAAATTATTTCGTTTACAAAATACCTAATTTCGGTTGTTATTTAATACTCATTTTACTTATGTTGAAATTTACTTTAGCTGTTCATGGTGGCGCAGGTACTATATTGAAATCTGCCATGACAACAGAATTAGAGAAAGCCTATATGGAAGGACTTGAAGAAGCATTACAAGTTGGTTACTCTTTGCTGGGAAAAGGAGCTTCTTCATTAGATGCAGTAAAAGCAGCTGTAATGTCACTCGAGGATTGTATCCTTTTTAATGCAGGTAAAGGTTCTGTCTTTGCAAAAGATGGCAGCCAGGAAATGGATGCATCTATTATGGATGGAAAAACATTAAAAGCTGGTGCTGTATCAGCAGTAAGACATATTAAGAACCCGGTTGATCTGGCTTATGCGGTAATGACAAAAAGCCAGCATGTAATGCTGAATGGGCATGGTGCGTATGATTTTGCTTTGGCAAATGGAATTGAAACAGCACCGGATGAATATTTTTTCTCGCAGTTCAGGTATGATCAATGGAAACAAATTCAGGGAACAGATGAAGCGATATTGGATCATAATGTGAATGTAATAGACAAGTCTTCTTTTGCTAAGGCTCCGGCGGACAAGAAATTTGGTACAGTTGGGGCAGTAGCATTGGACATTTATGGAAATATTGCTGCAGCAACCAGTACCGGCGGTATGACTAATAAACAATATGGCAGAGTGGGTGATAGCCCGATTATTGGCGCCGGAACCTATGCTAATAATAAAACCTGTGCAATTAGTTGTACAGGGCATGGCGAGCCTTTTATCCGTGTAGTAACAGCATATGATGTTAGTTGTTTGATGGAATACAAAGGCCTTTCACTAAATGAAGCTATGAATATTGTAGTGCATGATAAATTACTAAAAATTGATGGGGAAGGTGGAATGATAGGAGTCGATACTAAAGGAAATGCGGCGATGGTCTTTAATAGCGAAGGGATGTACAGGGGAATGAGGGATTGTGATGGCAAGAATGAAATTGCTATTTATAAATAAAAATTATTTGAATCCCATTTACATTTGCAAATATGTTAAAATATGCTATTATCGTTGCGGGAGGTGCTGGAACCAGGATGGGAGGAAGTCTTCCTAAACAATTCATGTTGTTGAAAGATAAGCCGTTACTTTATTATACATTGAAAACATTCCTGGAAGCTTATGATGATTTACAGCTAATTCTCGTTTTACCTGTTGATTATACCGATATGGGACAGGAAATAATTGATGCATATTTTGATAAGGAACGGGTTAAAATTACAGCCGGAGGCGATACCCGTTTTCAGTCGGTAAAGAATGGACTTTCTCTGGTTGAGGAGGAGTCTATCATTTTTGTCCATGATGGTGTTCGTTGTTTGCTTACAAAAGAATTAATTGAACGATGTTACCTTCAGGCCCTTGCAACGGGTACTGCTATACCGGCCATTTCATCTAAAGACAGTATCCGATTGTTAACGGAGAACGGCAATGAAGCATTAGACAGAACGAAAGTAATGCTGGTGCAAACTCCACAAACATTTCACAGCCGGATTTTAATTCCGGCCTTTCAGATTGATTACAAAGACAAGTTTACGGATGAAGCCACTGTAACAGAAGCATATGGAATAAAAGTGTCAATCGTAGAAGGGGAAGAGAACAATATAAAGATTACAAAATCACTTGACCTTTTGATTGCTGAGAGAATACTTGAAGAAAGATAACAGCAGTCGGTACACTGACTTTATTTTTTTAACCATTTTAGATAGAAAGGCAGTCTGTTTATTTTTAGTGAAGGATAAATTTCTTCTTTAGCTCCAAAACTGCTGTAAAAAAAGGCAAGGTTTCGTATATCCGAACCTTCAAAATCCAGTATCATTTTTTTCTCAGCATTATCTTTTATAAAAGCATCGAGAAGGAGATGAGAAGCTCCGATAGTTTTACCATTCGGATGATTTCCTACAAGAATATAATAAGCCCTGCCATGTGAAAAGAAGAAAACACAAGATGCAAGTAGCTGATTGTTCAATAAGATTCCATAGGTGGTAGCCATTCTTTTTTGATAAAGGTGCTTATACAGTTTCCGGAACCTGTCAACATTATCTGCTGATTCTTTTCCATAATCTCTCATTTGCAACAGTGCCAGCTCAATAACTTTCTCTACATCAAAATCTCTCAGCACAGTGCAACCTAATTGGAGGGCTTTCTTAATATTCCTCCGTATGTTTTCCCTGTAGTTATTAAAAAGTTGTTCGTAAGGAAAATTCAGGTCAATTATATAATTACTTCTGTGAATTTGGAAGCCGGATGGAATGCTGAGAATATTATGACTATTTAATGAAATTTCAATAAGCCGGAAGGAAGATGGTATTGATTGAATAAAATTACTGATTCTTTCTTCCGTGATGTTTTTTCCAAATACACCTAACTGTGCAGTAAGAAATGGCTGGTATAAATAGCTGATGCCGTATTTTTTATTCCATGTCAATGGCATTACTGCCTCGTAATCGTTAAGAACAAGTGCATCCCATTGTCGCGACATCTGGTCAAGATAAAAGGAATAAGCATAAATAAGGCCATTGTCTGCATTCGTAATGCAGCTATCCCATTTCATTTTATCCAATTGCCCGTAAGGGATATATTTAATATTGTCTTTTTCGCTCATTAAAAATCTATATGTCTGTCTACCTTTCTGAGACTGAAGTTTGAAATGTCAATTGAGAATGAGATTTTTTTCCAGAACCTGCCTTTCTCCGCTATTGTTGATTTTATATAGTTAGCATATACGTTACTATATAAAAGTGGGATATAAATATTAACTGTTTCTTTAAATATGGGAATATGCAATCCTGCATCAAAAATGAACCGGTCTGTTTCAGCATTTTGTTTCCAGGATGATGCATTGGTGCCTATATCTGCAAATATCTTCAAAGGAATTTTTATTGGAAGCAGACTCAGCGGATTAATGGATGAAGGAATAGAGGTGCTAAAATTTGCAACAATGAGCCAGTCATCTGTTTTGCCAACTTTGTCTGCCAGCAAGTCTGTTCTTACTTTAAAGGCACCATCCCTTTCCATTATTTGCTGACTGGATGCACCTTCAAACTTATTCCTTCCGACAAAATAATCACTGTATGTATAATCTTCATAGCCATTGGCTCCGGTCATATTTAAATGATAACGGTCAGTTGCAAATTGTTTGGTATTTGTTTTTGATCCAATGTAGAAAAATTTCCCGGCAAAGAGTCTTACATTCAAACCACCTTCTTTTGGATAGTTGAAAAAATATTTTCCCGTAAAAGTAGTACGTATAAAATCTTTTGCCTGTTCTGCTTTTATTTCTCCCCTGTATGGATACAGAGCCCGGTTGTTTTCAATTACAAATTGTAATTGGTTTAAAGTTCTTTTTGATGTTAGGGTTCTGTATTTATTCAGGATGGATGTGTCAATACCTGTGATAACGGTATCCCGGTAAAAACGAAGTCCATCTTCACTAAAAAGAAAACTTCTGAATTGTAAATAGCGATGAAAAGTACTGCGTGGTGTTTTTTCTTTTAGCGTCAATCTTATTCCGGGAACGAATTTTGTAAATCCTAAAAAAGTTTTATTGCCATCATTGTCGGTAAAACGATCGTTGGTAAATGAGGAACCACTTACACCAAGATCAATTTTTTGAAAAAAGCTTTCAGGAAAAAAACGGTAATTCATGAATCCCATTCCAGTAACCCTTTTGGATCCCGTTGCATACATTGGAGCAAAGAAAAATTGAAATCGGGTAAGCGGTAATCCCAGGTTTGTGAGTGCTATACCGGCCATCAGTTTGTCGTAGGTATTTAAACCAATGGCTGGTAACCAGGTAATCGTATTTTTTTTATTGTTATTGATTCCTGAGAAAAATTTTAATGGGCCCTGAATGGCAAAGCCTTTCTTTTCATTTCCCGGAAGATTTCCTTTTTTAGAAAGAAAAGTGAAAGCATCATCCAGGTTTTTTCCCGTTGATGTTTCAAGTGTTTTTTTAAAATCCACCGGTTGTGGGTGTTTAAATTTCCATAAACGAAAATATTCCTGCATAGCCTGATTAAATACAGAGGTCCCCAGGTATTTCTCTAACCAGGATACCCACTTTGATGATTTGTAATAGGCAATCAATGCATAATTATTTTCAGAAAAATTTTCTGATGATGTATTTATTGGCTGATCCTTTTTTTCAGTTGTATAGGTTTCCAGCAGGCTTTGCTGCAAATGATCATTAAGTTTTGGTTCTTTGATTTGTCGGTATGTAGCTTCATAAAAGGAGTTAATTCCCTCATCCATCCAGGGGTATTTTCTTTCATTGGTGCCAAGTATTCCATAAAACCAGTTGTGGCCAATTTCATGAACAATAATATTATTTAATTGGCGGCTATCTTTAACAGGAGATAATACAGTAATTGTTGGGTATTCCATACCGCCGCCAAAACTTTTCGGTCCCTGCACCACCTGTACTATATTGTAAGGATATTCTCCCACTAATGTTGAATAGTGCCGCACAGCTTCTTTAGAGTATGTTACACTGATTTGCCATACTGCCTTTTCTTTAGAAGTGTAATAAGAGAAAACTTCAATAATTTTTCCAGAAGAAAGCCGGCAAGTGTCGTAATTTACAATGAAGCGTTTGTCGGCAAACCAGGCAAAATCATGCACATTAGTTTGTTTGTATTTTAGTGTTTTGAATGCTGTGGAAGATTCAGGATATAGCTGATATGTTGTTTTAAATTGGCCGCCGGTTGTTTTTACTTTTTGTTTTATTTCTTCCCAGTTATAACCGGCCCTGGATTTCAACCATTCCTTTTCCTGGCTATCTTGTAATTCTCCGGTTGCAGCAACTACATAATTTTTTGGAACAGAAATATTCACTTCAAAACTTCCAAATTCACTGTAAAATTCACCCTGATCAAGATAAGGCATGGGGTGCCAGCCATTTTTATCATAGACTGCTGGTTTGGGAAACCACTGTGTTAGCTGATAGCTTTGCCCATCATGTCCACCCCGTGAAAAATTATGAGGAAGCTTTACATGAAAAGGTGTAGTGATATTAATCCGCTGACGAGGTGGTAATGGAGCTGGTAATAATATTTTAATAATATCAATATGTTGGGGATGATCTTCCGTTAACGCTGTTGTATTATCTACTTTAAAATCCAGCCGGTTGATATATCCTTTTTCATCTTTTCCGGAAAAATAAAAACTGGTATTGCCATTTTCCAGTAATTGATCACTGAAGGCTGTCTTGTCATTTTTATAGGCATTAGGCCATAAATGAAACCAGATAAATTTTAAGGTGTCAGGAGAATTGTTGATGTACTCAATTTTTTCAAAACCGGTTAGTGTGTTTTCCTTGTCATTCAATGAAACGTCGATGGTAAAATTGACTTCTTGTTGCCAGTATTGAGAAAAAGATAAAAGCCATGAGCTATTAGTTATAATTAGTAGTAGAATAAACTTTCTCAAAGGAATTAGTTTTACCAAAAATAAAATAAAAATTCGGGCAAACTCAAATCAAAAGTGGCTTACTTTCCTTTGCCTTTAAAAATTATCCGTAATGTATGAATCATAATTTTGAAATCCAGTGCCAGTGAAATGTTTTCAATGTATAAAAGATCGAATTTGCATCTTTCTACCATTTCGTCAACATTTTCAGCATAACCGAATTGTACCATCCCCCAACTGGTTAGTCCAGGTTTTACTTTAAGCAGGTATTTATAATACGGGAATTGGGCGATTATCCTGTCTATGTAAAACCGCCGTTCAGGTCTTGGACCAACAAGACTCATTTCACCAATAAGAATATTCCAAAGCTGTGGTAGTTCATCAATCCTCCATTTACGCATAGTTTTGCCCCAGCGGGTAATACGCAGGTCATATTCAGAAGAAAGGGACGGTCCGTCTTTTTCCGCATTATTGATCATGGATCGGAATTTATACATCCTGAAAGGCTTCCCTTTAAATCCTATTCTTTCCTGCGAGTAAAATATTGGTCCTTTTGAAGAAAATTTCACTCTTATTGCTGCATAGAGCATTAAAGGAGATAAAATTACGGATGCCATCAGCGAAGATAAAATATCAATAAGTCGTTTAATATTTTGTTGCCAATCGGGCATCAGTCCGGTTTGTAAATCAATTAAGGCAGCACCCATTACATTGCTTGTCCTAACTGAACCAGAAAGTATATCCAGTGTATCGGGCTGAATTTTAATTTCAACATCTTTTTCACTCAGCCGGTTAATAATATTTTCTACAAGAGGTTGCTCTGACTTTTCCAAAGCCAAAACAACCAGGCGGATATTATTCTCATCAATAATTTTTTCCAGTTCATCAAATACTCCCAATTTGGGAATCATTTTGTGAATACTTTTTTTGCCATTATTATCTGGTGTAATAAATCCAATATATCTGTAGCCGCCATCAAGCAGGTTTTTTTCTGTTTCTTTCAAAATTCTGAATGCTTTATCCTGGCTGCCAATCATCAGCGTATTAAATATTACTTTTCCCCCGAGTAATTGCCATTTTATTTTATTTAGAATAATCCACCTACCTGTAAATGCAAAAACGAAATGAAGTCCAATTAATGCAAAAAAGGAGTAGAAAAAATAGGAATATCCCTTTTCAGGGTCAGCGTCATTAAAAACAAAAACAATAAAAAGACTGGCAGTTCCGATAAGCGTACAGATAAATGTAAGAGTAAACTCTTCAAGCCTTGATTTTTTATACAAATTTGTATAAGTGCCAGCAAGTGAGTAAAGAATAAGCCAGCCTGTTGGCACCGCTAAGAAAATATATAACCAGGATTTTAAACTGATAGGATATGCGCCTGAGTCTTTTAACAGACTGCTTCTTAAAAAATAAAAACAAAGCCATGCCATTACAGCAGTTATGTAGTCAACAACTACATACCAGAGTAGTGGTATCTTTTCGACTCTCTTCATCAGCTCGATATAGTATGGTGGCCTATCTTATTTAATATCTGGTGGGCAACATCCATTGCCATAAGTCCATCCATTTCTGAAACTATTGTTCTTGTATTATTTACTATTGAATTTTTAAATTCTTCTAATTCCAATTTTATTGCGTTAACTTCAGGAACTACTGGATTAGACATGGCAATTGTTTTTTTACCAGATGGTGTTTCAATATCAAAGGCAAAAACATTCAGGTCATTGGGTTCTTTAAGTTTAATGATTTCGGTTTTTTTGTTTAAAAAATCAATACCTATATAGGAGTCTTTCTGAAATAACCGGACCTTTCTCATTTTTTTCATAGATATCCTGCTTGAGGTAAGATTAGCCACACATCCATTATGAAACTCAATTCTAACGTTAGCTATATCCGGCGTTTCGGTTAAAACTCCTACGCCGCTTGCCGAAATGTTTTTCACATCACTTTTTACAATACTTAAGATGATGTCAATATCATGAATCATCAGGTCAAGAATTACACTTACTTCTGTACCCCGCGGATTAAACTGTGCCAGCCGATGTACTTCAATAAACATCGGTTTCAGTTGCATATCCTTCAATGCAAGAAAAGCAGGATTAAATCTTTCAACATGCCCAACCTGGAATTTTATGCCTGACTCCTGTACGAGTTTAACCAGTTGACGGGCTTCTTCCATGGTATTTGCCAAAGGTTTTTCAACAAATACATGTTTCCCTTTCTTAATGGCTTTTTCACACCAGGTAAAATGAAAATTTGTGGGTGCTACAACATCAATAATATCTGAGGCTTCAATCAACGCATCAGCATCCAGAAAGCGGGTTAGTTGATACTTTTCACTTACCTCTTTTGCTGTTTCGTCGTGTGGGTCGAAAAAACCTACCAGTTCTATTCCCGGAATTTCTTTCCAGTTATTTAAATGAAATTTCCCTAAATGACCAACACCAAAAATGCCAACCTTGAGCATAATAATTAATTAATACTCAAAGATAAAGATTGATTGACGGAGTATGGCCGTACTTATACACAAAATGCTTTAGTTAAGTACTACTGACCTGTCGATATAGGATGGATGAAAAATGAAAAGACAGGTACCATTTTTAATGGTATTTATAATAGGAGTAGAAATATTAACAGGAACTGAGGGACAACCCTGGCTGCGTCCGATAAATCCCTGCGCATTTGCCAATGCTTCAGAAACATATTCTGCACCATGCATTACAATGCCTCGTTCATATGCATTATCATTAATACCGCTTTCAATACCGTCCAGTTTCAAAGAAAGACCATGTTTTCCCTGATAAGTTTCTCGGGTGATATAAAAACCAGGACTGCTTTGGTAAGAAGAATTTTTATTGGAAAAAGAAGTGGCCCATTCACGACCGGTATTTCTTCCATGTGCTACCAGTGTATTGAATAGGACTTTGTAGTTCTTCATATCAAGAATAAAGAGTCTCTTTCTGTTACTGGGCAGGCTAAAGTCGATGATTGATATTACAGAGTCATTTAGTAGTTTCCCTTCGGATGCCAATTTTGATAGTCCCTTTTTTGCAAATTCGAAAGCCTCAATGCTCATTCCTCTTAAGTTTAAATGCAGGCTGTCATATAGGTTTTTATGTACCAGTCCAGAAGTAGGTGGATGATTATTTGAGCCATTTTCTATTAATTCACTGAAAGGATGAAAAAACAGCTTATTACCTCCGCCAGGTTTTGCAAACGCAAATGTGAAGTGAAGGATGCTTAAAATAAATGATGACAGGAGAAGATAGAATCCTCTTAGTTTTTTCTTCATTGCTACTTTTTAACCGTTAACCAAAAATGCTGTGATATAAAACGATGGAAATCAGTTTTTCTTTTTTGAGATCCTCAAATGATTGTTAAAGCCTTGCCAATAAAAAAGCCCATTGAAAATAATATTATTCTCAATGGGCAGTTATTTTGGATTTTATAAGAGTTGAAAAAATGATTTTTAATCAACTTCTCATTTGTTGCGGACCGGACGGGACTCGAACCCGCGACCTCCGCCGTGACAGGGCGGCATTCTAACCAACTGAACTACCGATCCAACTCCCTTAAATGATTCGAAATTCGAGCCATTTTTCAGGACGGCAAAGATAGCCCTGCATTCTTTTTCAACCAAAAGTTTTTCATTTTATTATTGAACTGAAATTCAGCTATTTGTTGTCATGCTCTTATTATAATTTAATCCTTAATTTAGCCGCTCATTTTACAGCTTATGCCAACAGATGCAAATAGACAGTTCCTGGAGTTTGAAAAACCCATAAAAGATCTGATCGATGAGATTCAGACAATGAAGCAACGACAGGAAAAAACAAAAATTGACCTTAGCGATACCATTCAAAAACTTGAAAACGGTATTCTTGAAAAAAGAAAAGAAATTACCCAGAATCTCAGCAGCTGGCAAAGGGTTCAATTAAGTCGTCACCCGGATAGACCCTATACCCTGAAGTACATTGATAAAATGACTACTGATTTTCTCGAGCTGCACGGAGACAGAAATGTGAAAGATGATAAAGCAATGATTGGAGGTTTTGCGTCCATTGATGGAGAAACTGTTATGATCATTGGCCAGCAAAAAGGAATGAATACCAAAATGAGGCAAATGCGGAATTTTGGTATGGCCAATCCTGAAGGTTATCGAAAAGCACTCAGGTTAATGCGTTTGGCTGAAAAATTCAATAAACCTGTTATTACATTAATAGATACTCCAGGGGCTTATCCCGGACTTGAAGCTGAAGAAAGAGGACAAGGTGAAGCAATTGCCAGGAACATTTATGAAATGATACGTTTAAAAGTACCCGTCATTTGTGTAATTATTGGAGAAGGAGCCAGTGGTGGTGCATTAGGTATTGGCGTGGGAGATAAAGTATTTATGATGGAAAACACCTGGTATACGGTGATTAGCCCTGAGAGTTGTTCTTCAATTCTTTGGCGCAGCTGGGATAAAAAAGAAATAGCAGCGGAGCAATTACAATTAACAGCAGAAAAAATGTTGGGTTTTGGATTGATTGATGGCATTATACCAGAACCAATCGGGGGAGCACATTGGGATTATGATGAATCAGCCCGTATTCTCCGCGAATACCTGAAACCCGTTATTAAAGAACTGAAAGAACAAACACCCGAACAACGCATTAATACCAGGATTGAAAAATTTGGTAAGATGGGATTTTGGGAAGAAGTATAGTGGAAGAATCAGGAGTTGTTAGTCTTGAGTCGGAAGTAAGAGAATTAAGTAACCAGCTTTTTTACTACTGTCATCGTCCTTTGCAGTTTACCCAGAGCAGAGTGAAGTACACTTTTACTTTCTGTTTTTTTCATATAATTTAAAACTTTCTGTTTATATTCATTACTAATTCTTAATTTTTTAAAATGTCTTTGCGAGATAAATTCACAGGAACTGGAATTGCAGTAGTTACTCCATTTCAGGAAGATGGTAAAATTGACTGGGACAGTTTTTCAAACCTGATTGAGTTTTGGATAAAAGGGCAGGTTGAATACCTGGTTGTACTGGGTACCACCGGCGAAAGTGCTACCATACATGGTGATGAGAAACAACAGGTTTTTTCATTCTTTAAAAATCAGGTGGCAGGTCGTAAACCATTAGTCGCAGGTATTGGTGGAAATGATACACATGAAGTAGCTGAAGCATTTAGAAAGTTTGATCTTAGTGGTTATGATGCCATTCTTTCCGTATCTCCCTATTATAATAAACCAAACCAGGAAGGAATCTTTCAGCATTATAAGGTTTTGAATGACGTAACGCCTTTACCCATTATTATGTACAATGTTCCTGGTCGTACAGGACAAAGTGTAACTGCCGAAACTCAGTTGCGTATTGCACATGAGCTGAAAAACATATTTGCCACCAAAGAAGCCAGTGGTAATTTTGATCTGATAAACCGCATAATTAGAGATAAGCCTGCTGATTTTATGGTTATTAGTGGTGATGATCCCATTACGTTGCAGATGATTGCTGCCGGTGCCGAAGGCTTAATATCTGTTGTAGCCAATGCCTATCCACAGGAATACTCAAATATGGTACGTTTGTGCCTGCAGGGAAATTACCATATGGCCAAACATTTACATTATAAATTTATTGATATCATAGCTTCTATGTTCACAGAAGGTAGCCCCAGTGGTGTAAAAGCATATTTGGCTGAGATGGGGCTTTGTAAGAACACCTGCCGACTTCCGGTGTGGCCTGTGAGTGAGAAACATCAGTCAAAAATCAGAGAGTTGATGAAAGGCATAGAATAACCTGACCGAATCGCTAACATGTTAAAATCAACTTCAATAATACTTTTTTTTCTTTGGGCATCATTGCTTTCTGCACAGAATAACACCCATATAAAGATTGATAAATTACCAGCAGAACCAAAAACATTTGATTTGTTTCTGGCTGGCTCTTTTAATAAATGGAATCCTGCTGATGAAAAATTTCAATTTCAACGGATGGGTAACGGGCAGTTTTATATCGATATTGATTTGCCATCAGGAACGTATGAATACAAAATAACAAGAGGTAGCTGGAAAGAAGCTGAATGCAATGCAGATGGCAGTCAAAAAACAAATAGGATACTAAAGGTTGAGGCAAAGCAAATAGTTTTGCTTGATGTTGAGCAATGGAGTGATAATTTCAAGGCTCCGGAAAAAGCACATACTGCCAGTAAGAACGTCAGCATAATTGATACAGCTTTTTATATTCCGCAACTGAAACGCAAAAGAGCTGTTTCGGTTTATCTTCCAGCAAATTATTCAATAACAAAAGAACGTTTCCCGGTTATGTATCTGCATGATGGCCAAAATATTTTTGACGATGCCCGTTCCTACGCTGGTGAGTGGGGCATTGATGAGTTTTTGGATTCTGCAAAAATGAGAAATTGCATTGTTGTTGCTATCGATAATAGCTCTGATTATAGAATGAACGAATATAACCCTTACAACCATTCAACATTTGGAAAGGGAGAAGGAGCAGATTATGTTGACTTCCTGGCAAAAACATTAAAATCTTATATTGATAAACATTACCGTACTAAAAGAAATAAGTCCAATACTTCTATTGCCGGCTCTTCTATGGGCGGGTTGATTTCCATGTTTGCAATTTTAAAATATCCAAAAGTGTTTGGCGGGGCTGGTGTTTTTTCGCCTGCATTTTGGGTGGCGCCGGGTATTTATGATGAAATAAATGCAAAAGGGAGAAAGGTTAAGGGCCGCATTTACTTTTTTGCAGGCAAACAGGAAGGAGAAACAATGGTACCCTATATGCTGAAAGCATTTGAAGGATTATCTGCTGTATCAAAATCAAAAATTTCACTAATTATCAGGGATGAAGGGATGCATAATGAAGCTACCTGGAGAAAGGAATTTCCTTCATTTTACCAATGGATATTGAAATAATTATATTGTAAAAGCTACTCCCTCAAGAGCAAGGTCGGTATTGGGAAATACTTCTCTCGCCTCTTTTTCAAATTCTTCCAGTGTATCATACTTACTGCTGAAATGACCAATCAGAAGTTTTTTTACACCAGCTTTTTTTGCAAGCATTGCTGCTTGTTTGGTGGTGGAATGAAAACGGAGTTCTGCCCTTTCTCTTAAGTTATCTAGATAGGTGGTTTCATGATAAATCATATCAAATCCCTCTATGTGCGAAAGCAGTGTTTCGTCATACTTAGTATCAGCACAAAAAGCATATTTCTTACCCGGCGAGCCAGGCTCAGTTACCCATTCGTTTTTAATTAAGCTGCCATCCTTCTTAGTAAAGTCTTCGCCGTTGGTTAATCTTTCATAAAAGGAAGAGGGAATTTCGTATTTAATGGCATTTTCCGGTAGCAATCTTCTGGGTTTTTTCTTTTCTTCAAAAGAAAAGCCATAGCATTCTATCCGGTGGTTGGTTGGGAAACATTTAACCCTTAGTTTATCATTATCTATAAGTATGTCTGCATTGGTTAATGGATGAAAATGCAGCGGATAACACAAATCTGAATCAGCTATTTTTTGCTGAAGATCAAGAATCTCTTTTAATGCCGAAGGGCCATAAAGATGCAATTCCTGCTGGTGACTGAGTAAGCTCAGGGTATTCAATAAACCAATAAGTCCGAAATAATGGTCTCCATGAAGGTGCGAAATAAAAATATGAGAGATTTTGCTACGACGGATTTTATAGTTGATTAATTGTATCTGGGTGCCTTCGCCACAGTCAACCAGGTAATTGATACCATCCAGTGTAACCACCTGACTGGTAGGATGACGGCCAAATGCCGGTACTGCAGAGTTATTTCCAAGAATCGTAACAGCGAACATAAGAGGGTTTGTGATTTTTGATAATTTACTCTTATTGACCGGAACTTAAATAATTTAGCTGCATTGCTACCGTATTATATTATATGCAATTACAGGTTTTCGTCATCCAACAATTCCCTTTCAATTTCTTCCATCTGTACAATGTCCCATGCCTCACTTTCTGTAGGAGTAACATTCATCATTTCCAGTAGCTCATTCTTATCAAGATATTCTTCTACTTGTTTCTGAAGTTCGCAAATAACAAATGATGCATTATTCTCGTAGAAATTCTGTTGTATCAAGACTAATTTTTCCGCTGCCGGAATATCAATGGATTGAACCTCTTTTAATATTAGAATAAGGTTCTTTGCCGACCCTATTGTGGTGGAGGCGTCATTTTGGAGGTAAGAAAGCAAACATTCTCCCAGTTCAGCTGTCATAGTAGCAGACAGAACCGTCTCATTGAAGGTGATGGCATGAAATCTTTCTTTGGTATCAGTTTTGACATTCATATTTCGAAATTTACTTGTTCAACAGGTATTTTTAATATTCAGAAAGAGGAAATAACGATAAAATAGTTCATTATGAACAACTAAAATTATCAACATTCCGTTTATAATAACGTCAGAACAAGAACCAAATTTATTCGTTAATATTGTATCACAACTAATTATCTAAATATGGATAATAATTTTTCAGCACAGGTTAAGGAAATTATCTCATTCAGCCGGGAAGAGGCGCTCCGACTTGGCAATGATTTTATTGGAACCGAGCACCTTTTACTTGGTCTTATCCGGGAGGGAGATAATACCGCCATCCGCATCCTCAAAAGCTTTAATATTGATTTGTATGAACTGCGCAAAGAAATAGAATTAGCAGTAAAGGATAAAACCGGGAAAAATATTGCAAATATCAATAGTCTTCCATTAACAAAACAGGCGGAAAAAGTTATCCGGGTAACCGTTTTGGAGGCAAAAGCCTTAAAAAGCGCAACAGTGGAAACAGAACATCTGATGCTTTCTATTCTCAAGAATAAGGAAAATATTGCGACACAAATCTTAAATCAATTTGACGTGGACTACGATCTTTTCAGGCAGGAGTTGGGAATAGTAAAATCTAGCGACCCCCGGGCAGAATTTCAGGATGAGAATGATGATGACTTTGATGAAGAAAAAAAATACACAACTCCCAAAGGTTCCAAACCAACAGGTAGTGCAAAAAGTAAAACACCGGTTCTGGATAATTTTGGAAGAGATATTACCCGTATGGCTGAAATGGGAGCTTTGGATCCTATAGTTGGAAGGGAATCAGAAATTGAAAGGGTTTCACAAATTCTTTCCCGCCGGAAGAAAAATAATCCCATTCTTATTGGTGAACCAGGTGTTGGTAAAACAGCCATTGTAGAAGGACTGGCATTGCGTATTGTTCAACGAAAAGTTTCCCGGGTATTATTTGATAAAAGGGTAGTCTCACTTGACCTTGCTGCGTTGGTAGCCGGAACAAAGTATCGGGGGCAATTTGAAGAAAGGATGAAGGCCATCATGAATGAATTGGAAAAAAACCGTGATGTCATATTGTTTATTGATGAATTGCATACCATTGTGGGAGCAGGGGGTGCCAGCGGCTCTTTGGATGCCAGTAATATCTTTAAACCAGCATTGGCAAGAGGAGAACTCCAGTGCATTGGCGCATCTACTTTAGATGAATACAGAATGCATATTGAAAAAGATGGAGCACTTGATCGTCGTTTTCAAAAAGTAATGGTTGATCCGCCAAGTGTTGATGACACCATCCAGATACTGAATAATATTAAATCAAAATATGAAGACTATCATAATGTAAATTATGATCAGGAAGCCATTGATGCCTGTGTTAAACTTAGCGACCGATATGTTACAGACCGGCTTTTACCCGATAAGGCGATTGACGTATTGGATGAAGTGGGTGCAAGGGTGCATTTAAAAAATATCAATGTTCCGGAGAATATTGTTGATCTGGAAAAGAAAATTGAGGAGGTGAAGAACGAAAAGAACAAAGTGGTAAAAAGCCAGAAATTTGAGGAAGCAGCTTCACTTCGTGATACTGAAAAGCGTTTACAGGAAGACCTTGAAAAAGCTAAAAATATCTGGGAAGAAGAAAGTAAACATAAGCGTTTCCCGATTGGTGAAGAAGATATTGCAGAAGTGGTGAGTATGATGACCGGTATCCCGGTAAAAAGAATGGTACAGGCAGAAACCGAGAAGCTTCGTAAAATGGCAGATGATATGCGAGGGATGGTTGTTGGTCAGGATGAGGCCATCGGAAAAGTTGTAAAAGCCATTCAGCGGAACAGGGTTGGTTTAAAAGACCCCAAAAAGCCAATCGGTACTTTTATTTTTCTTGGACCTACGGGAGTTGGAAAAACAGAATTGGCCAGGGCTCTATCCCGCCAGATGTTTGATTCAGAAGAATCTCTTGTAAGAATTGATATGAGTGAATACATGGAAAAATTCACCGTAAGCCGTTTAATAGGAGCCCCTCCCGGTTATGTAGGTTATGAAGAAGGAGGGCAGCTGACTGAAAGGGTTCGACGCAAACCATATAGTGTAATCCTCCTTGATGAAATTGAAAAAGCTCACCCGGATATTTACAACATTTTATTACAGGTGTTGGATGATGGGCAACTAACGGATGGATTGGGCAGAAAAGTTGACTTTAAGAATACAGTCATCATTATGACTTCGAACATTGGTGCACGACAATTAAAAGATTTTGGTGCTGGTGTTGGGTTTGCCACAGCTTCCAGGGTTGAGAATGAAGATGAAGCCAATAAAGCGGTGATTGAAAAAGCGTTAAAGAAAACTTTTTCACCCGAATTCCTAAACCGGATAGATGATATTATCATCTTTAACAGCCTGAGTAAAGAGAATATCTTCAATATTATAGATATCCTTATGAAAGGCGTTATGAAGCGTTTGACGAATCTTGGTTTCAGCCTTGAACTAACAGAAGGAGCAAAAGCATTTCTTGGCGATAAAGGATATGATGTTCAATTTGGGGCAAGACCGCTGCACAGAGCAATCCAGAAATACCTGGAAGATCCATTGGCAGAGGAGATACTGAATTTAAACGTAAAAGCAGGCGATATTCTTATAGCTGATGTTGACGCAGAGAAAACTAAATTGTCCTTTACTTTCAAGAATAAAGAAGAGGAAAAGTCAAAAGCATAAATTGTTAGAAATAAAACAGAAAGGAGTGCCAATCTACGGTACTCCTTTTTTATTTTTGTGTGTAGCGGAAAAAATTATTTAAGGAACTGTGTTTAATTTTTCATAGGCAATTCATTTATTTTAAATACTCCTTTAGGGGGCTCCAGGGCATGGCAAAAAAGATAATTATTACAATTGACGGGTGGTCCAGCTGTGGTAAAAGCACATTAGCAAAACAACTGGCTAAAGAACTTGGCTATGTATATGTTGATAGCGGAGCTATGTATCGGGCCATTACACTTTATTTTCTTCGTAATAATATTGATTTGGCAGAGAAAAAAGAGGTGAAAGAAGCACTTAAGGATATTAATCTTGAGTTTATTTTTAATCCCAAGAGCAATATCAGCGAAATGTACCTGAACGGAGAAAACGTAGAATACCTGATCCGGGACCTGATAATAGCTGAAAAAGTGAGTGATGTGGCTGCTATTAAAGAGGTAAGGGAGTTTGCTGTTGCTCAACAGCAGAGAATGGGAGACAAAAAAGGAATAGTGATGGATGGCCGTGATATTGGCACAGTCGTTTTCCCAAAAGCAGAATTGAAAATTTTTATGACGGCAGATAATGCCATAAGGGTACAACGCCGGTTTAAAGAGTTATATGCAAAGAACCCCAATGTAACTATTGAAGAAGTGAAGAATAACCTGGAGATGAGGGACTATATCGACTCTCATCGTGAAGTAAGTCCTTTAAAAAAAGCTGCCGATGCCTTAGAACTGGATAATACAAACCTGACAGAGCCAGAGCAATTTAAAAGAGCATTGGAATGGGTGTTGACTTTGAAGTCAAATAAAAAGAGTTGAATTGTAAATACTCTTGATTTAATTAAAGAATCTTTTTGCATAATCCTTATTTTTAGAAGAGTAAAAAAACGTTTCACTTTTAATGCGGGAATTTAATTATTGAAAACATCAACCTATAAATTATTACAGCCTTTTATTTTACTGCACATTATTGTTGTAGCAGGTATTCTGGGATATATAATTATAGAAGGTGCTTCATTCATTGATGCGGTTTATATGACTACCATCACCATCACGACAGTTGGTTATGCAGAAACAGTTCCATTAAGTACAGTCGGCAGAATCTTCACCATGTTTTTGCTTATATCAAGCTGGCTCACTTATGCTTTTGTAATTACCCGTATTACACAGTTTGTTATAAGTGGTGAGTTAAACCAATACTTTAAAATAAGAAGACTTATGAAAGATATTGCAAAGCTTAATAATCATGTAATTGTTTGTGGCTTTGGCCGGAATGGTCACCAGGCAGCCAATATTCTTAAAGCACATGAAGTGCCTTTTATTGTAGTTGAAAAAGATGAACACCTGATCCAAAAAGTAGATGCAGAAGGAATTGATATTATCAGGTTAGAAGGTGATGCCACTGATGATGATGTATTAAAGGCTGCCGGTATTGAAAGAGCCAGGGCACTTATTACAACATTGCCATTGGATGCACAAAATGTATTTATTGTACTTTCTGCAAGAGCCTTAAACTCCAGACTTAAAATTATCAGCCGGGCTTCTGAATCAACTTCTGTGGCTAAATTGAAAAAAGCCGGGGCTGATAATGTTATAATGCCCGATTACATTGGTGGTACACATATGGCAACACTTATTTCCAAACCAGATGTTGTAGAATTCATTGATTTTCTTTCCGGAGAACAGGGGCAATCTATTCATATGGAATCGGTAGGCTTTGATGAGCTGCCTGCAGAATTAAAAGATAAACCACTTAGTGATGTAATGGGATGGAAGAAGACTGGTGTTAATTGTGTCGGCATAAAAGATAAGGATGGGAATTTTATGATAAACCCAACCGGTGATACATTTATAACTCCGGGTATGCGGGTAATTGTGCTGGGTACAATTAATCAGATTAAAGAAATGAAAGGGAATCTTTCCTGATTTTAAACTAAAAAAATCACTAGCTTTTAACCAATGATTTTTCTTAAAAAAGGTAAATAATAAGTACTTATTGTTTCTTTTTGAAATCAAGCAATTCTACTTCAAAGATCAAAGCAGCTCCACCTGGAATTTGTCCCTGTCCCATTGTTCCATATCCTAATTGGTAAGGGATATAAAACTTATACTTTGAGCCCACAGGCATTAATTGCAGGCCTTCAGTCCAGCCTGTTATTACATGGTTAGCCGGCATTGTTAAAGGTTGGCCCCTGTTGTATGAGGCATCAAATTCAGTTCCGTCGATCAATGTTCCTCTGTAATGACAAACAAAAGTGTCAATGGCCGACATTCTTTCTCCGGTACCTTCAGTTAATACCTCATATTGCAAACCGCTGGCAGTTGTTTTCACTTCCGGACGCAATTTATTTTTCGCTAAAAAATTTTCTCCTTCCACAATACTTCCTTTTGATTTTTCTGCCTGAATCTTCATAAAATACCGGTTGATTGTTGCATTGGCTGTATTATCATCAAGCAAGGGTTTCTTTTTACCTATTATGTCATTCATAGCCCGATTATATAATGCCATATTCAATTTAACCTCACCAAAACCCTGTTGTACCAGGTTGTAAGCAGCACTTTCTCCCAGAATATAGCTGATTGAGTCCAATGTGGTTTTAAGAATGGGTACTACTGGTTTTACGATTGGCTTGGTTACAGGTTTTTTGCCGGGTTGGGCATATACAAGACTTGAACTAGTTAATAGAATAGCAAACAGAAAAATTTTCTTCATAGTTTATTTATTAAGTTGTCAAAAATACAGGTTGAACACTTAATAATGATGCCGGTTATCAATTAATTTCGTTATTCAAAATTATCAAAAAGAATGAAGTCGTTTTCTATCCCGGTACAGGTCAGGTGGTCAGATATGGACCCCAATTTTCATCTTCGACATTCTGTTTATTATGATTGGGGTGCTATGTGCAGGGTCGAATTCCTGGGTAAATATGGACTTACACTGGAACATATGCAGGAATTTCAATTCGGACCAATTATTTTTAGGGAGGAATGTGTATTTCATAAAGAAATAAGATTAGGTGACCCGGTAACTATTTCCCTTGAAATGTTAAAATCTAAACGGGACTTTTCAAGATGGACAATCAGTCACACCGTTTTCAGGGATAAGGACACAGTAGCTGCTATTTTAACAATAGAAGGAGCCTGGTTAGATACTGGAAAAAGGAAATTAATCCTGCCTCCGGTAGAAGCAGTAAAAATATTTTCCCTGATGCCATTGGGTGAGAATTTTATATGGGCTGAATAATTAAGAAAAATCAGAGGGTTACTACTTTTTCCGGGAACCGGGTTGCATAGCTAATGACAAGATTACGGATAAAACTATTTTCTTTATAAATGGTAAGTTGATTCTTAAGTATCTCCGCATCTTGAATTTCAGTTCCGGCAGGTAAATAACCCATTCCATAAAAATTTCCCTCGCATACAAGTATACACGATTGGTCGTCTCCGTTTAACCCACAATCCACAATGGCAAAAGAGGGTTTCAGGCGCAATGAGTCAGCAGCATTTTTCACCCTTTCATTATAATCACCTGGAGGTTCTAGCTTTTCACAAGCACCAAAGCAATAACCTTCGCTAATACCTTCACACTTTCCGGGATCTCTTTGAAGAAAACAAAGTTTTGGACAAAGATTAAATTCTTTTATCAGCTTTCTGATAACGGCCTGGCCATCTACTAAATAGTGAAATGTATAAACAGGATTCAACCGTTTCCTGTTTTTATCAATAGCCATCCGCAGATAACCTTTTTGGTCCTCGTATAAATAAATTCCATAAACATCTTCCCATCGTTTTTGTGAAGAGTTGAAAATAGGCCACCTTTTTTTTATCTCAGTTGACTCAAGGATGCAAGCCATCAGTTCCGTTCCGCAGGTTTGAAAACTGATAGCATGTACCTGTTGCATAAAATTTTGCTTCTTTCTGCTTTCAGAATTATTGCTGAAATGGCTGTTGACCCGGTAACGTATATTATTTGCTTTTCCTACATATACAACTTTTCCCTTTGCATTGTGAAAATAATAGACGCCAGGAGTATACGGTAATTGTTCAAAATGTTCTTTCGGAACATTGGGTGGTAAAACTGCTTCTTTTGAATTCCGCTGCAGACTTTTTTGAATATGCTGTTCTTTATCATTTTCTAAAAGGAGCTGAAATATTTTTACTGTTGCAGCTGTGTCACCACCGGCACGGTGCCTGTCCTGAATAGTAATACCCAATGATTGACATAGTTTTCCCAAACTATAGGAAGGAAAGCCGGGAAAAATTTTCCTGCTCAGTCTTACCGTACAAAGTTTCTTGCTGTTCAGGTCATAGCCTGATTCTTTTAAGTGGGCTTTGATGAAAGAATAATCAAAACTTACATTGTGGGCAATGAAAATTTTATCCTGTAAAATTGTATAGATTTTTTCTGCCACTTCCTCAAACCTTGGGGCGCCTGCTACCATTTTATCAGTAATCCCCGTCATTGATTGAATGTAATAGGGAATGGGCTGCCCGGGATTAATCAGGGATTCAAATTTTTCTACCACTGACATTCCATCAAATATATGAATAGAAATTTCCGTGATACCATTAGCCGCAGCATAACTACCGGTAGTTTCTATATCTACAATGGCATACATGAATTAAGTACAAAGTTTTACTTCGTGAAGTACGAATTTCGTAATTTTTTGTGAACTACTGATTTGTAAAACAATTACTTTCCTCTTTATCAATGGCATAGTTTGATGTTGATGTATTGATTCTGCCCGTTTCCATAATTTGAAAAATGGTTGAAAAATTATAGGAGATCTGAAATGACCAATTGAGTTAGTTAACCAGTTGGTAGAGTTAATGTTTTGAAGTTAAATTCATAACCCCAGCGGGGTAAAATGTTGGTAGAAAAATGTTTGGGTGAAGTATAAGAACCCCATCGGGGCGAAATATTTCCCCTCTTCTAGGCTCTGAAAATTAACACCGCCAACAGGATAAATGTATACAGGTTTTAAATAATTGCAGGTTACATTTTTTTACGAACGAATTATAATAAAATTTAAATGTATATCACCATGATATAAATTTCTATTATTTAAGGAAATTTCAAATTCCATCATCACTAATTGTTTTGAGTGAACAAAGGAGGAGGTGTAAACTAATGCAAAAAGCCTCTTTTGGAGAGGCTTTCTAAAAAAACATTAAATATTATTACATAGCCTTCAACACATCATTCATTCCTCTTACAGCATCTGCACTTTTATTAAAGGTCTCTTGTTCTTCTTCAGATAGTTTAAGGTCGATAATTTTTTCCCAGCCTGTTTTACCGATAATTACAGGAACGCCTAAGCAAATATCTTTTTGGCCATATTCACCCTCAAGCATAACACTACAGGAGCGAAGTTTCTTTTCATCTCTCAGAATGGAAGCTACCAGTACTCCAACAGCAGCACCTGGTGCATACCAGGCAGAAGTTCCTAACAGACCAGTTAAAGTGGCCCCGCCAACCATAGTGTCTTTTACTATTTTATCCTGCTGTTCCTGTGACAAGAAATCTGTTACCGGCACACTATTCCAGGCAGCATGGCGTATCAACGGAATCATAGTAGTATCTCCGTGGCCACCAATAACAACTCCATTCAGATCTGACGGGCTACAACGTAAGTGCTGACTTATCTGGTATTTAAAACGGCTGCTATCCAGCGTTCCCCCCATACCTATAATTCTGTTCTTAGGCAAACCGGTAGCCTTGAGAGCAAGGTAGGTCATGGTATCCATCGGGTTACTAACAATAATAATAATGGTATTAGGAGAATGCTTCAATATATTTTCGCAAACATTTTTTACAATACCGGCATTAACGGTTATCAATTCTTCACGGGTCATTCCGGGCTTGCGGGGAAGACCAGAAGTAATAACAACAACATCACTATCAGAAGTTTTACTATAATCATTTGTTACACCCGTAATTTTTGTATCAAAGCCAAGTAAAGTGGCTGTTTGCATCATATCCTGCGCCTTACCTTCTGCAAGCCCTTCTTTAATATCGAGTAAAACCAGTTTACGGCAAATTCTTAAACGGGCAATATTATCAGCACAGGTGGCCCCAACGGCACCGGCTCCAACTACAGTTACTTTCATAATTTTATTTTTAGTTTAAAGATTTTAATTTTTACTGCCTGTTTTAGCAGGTGGCAAAGGTAATGGAGAACTTGTTTTGCGAGGTGATTAAAGAGGCTATTTTTTCAGTTCTTCCAGCATTTTTTCCACTGCCATGGGGCCGTGGTTAATGGAAATAAGTTCTTTTTTCCGGTTATAAAATGCCAGGAAAGGCATATTGTGTAGCATAAAAAAGGAAAGCATGAAATAATGAGTGTCTTGTGCCAGCACAATATTTTTATAAATACCCAGATTGTATTTTTCCCGGAATTTTTTGATTTCTGTAATTGAAATAAAGCTGGCCATAACAATATGTACATTCTTAAACTTGTCAATATTTTTTACAAGTTCCTCAGTTTCATGTTTGCAATGGTCGCAGTCAGGATTAAAAATCATCAGCATGACCGGCTTCTTATTAGGCAGATCGGTCTTTGAATAAAAGGATACACTATCAGTCAATAATAGCTTTACGGGTGGGTAAGTTGGGAATTTTTGATAAGGTAACAACAGAGAATCTGTTTGTGAAAAAATTGCAGTAACACAAAGCAAAGCTGTAAATAGGACTGTTATTCTTTTCATTGACGTCAAAGAAAAGCAAATAATTGAAAAAACAGTAATCAAACTTGGTTTTTCAGGTGTGATTAAATACAAAAAGGCAACTTTTGATACACTATTGTTTCCTTTTGTCATCCCCCTTACAGCCCTTATCTTTGCCGCCCAATACGAATTTTTAAAAAATCAGAAATTTTTACATTTTATGGCAAATACAGCAGACATCAGCCGCGGTATGATTTTGAACCTGGATGGTAGTCTTTATACCGTAGTAGAATTTGGCGAGAACAAAACAGCCCGTGCTGCGGCTAAAGTTTGGGCTAAGCTAAAAGGAGTTGACAATAGCCGCTCTATTGAGAAAACATGGAACTCAGGGGATAATATTTTCCCGGTAAGAGTAGAAAGAAGGTTTTACCAATTCCTGTATAAGGATGATACAGGATATAATTTTATGGACAATGAAACTTTTGAGCAAATCGCCCTACAGGAAACGACGATTGATGCGCCACAATATCTTAAAGAAGGTCAGGAAGTTGGTATTTTGATAAATACAGAGAATGACCAGGTGTTGGGTGCCGAACTACCCGATAAAATAGTATTGAAAGTTGTATATACAGAACCAGGTTTGCGGGGCGATACAGCCACACGAACCCTGAAACCAGCCAAATTGGAAACGGGTTCTTCAATAGGTGTTCCTTTATTTGTAAATGAAGGAGAACTTATTCGAATAAACACTAAAACCGGAGAATATGTAGAAAGAGTAAAGGAGTAAAAACATATGATTTTCATCAAAAATGGCCTGATTTTATCAATTTCAGGCCATTTTTATTGATTTTCACCCTTATTTCAATCTTTTTTGAAAATAATCATTGATTTTCTGCACCTGATTTCATTACCTTAGCCATCCCAAACCAACAAATGGAAAATTTTTTAATCCCAAAACTTCTAAAAAATTGAAAAACATGGACTTTAAACAAATTCAGGAGTTAATCAAAATGATTAACAAATCGAATATAGGAGAACTAACTATTGAGCAAAAAGACTTCAAGGTCTCAATTAAACAAAAAGAAGAGCATGTAACTCAGGTTATGTCTGCAGCACCAGTGTTAGCTGCTCCTGTTCAGTTACAAGCTCCAATTGCTGCAACTCCTGTCACAGCCCCAGTTACAGAAAAACCAAAACCAGTTGAAACCCCCGTTAATACAGTTACTATAAATAGTCCGATGATTGGCACTTTCTATCGTAAAGCATCTCCTGATAAGCCAAATCTGGCAGACATAGGAATGGATGTTACACCCGGAAAAGTAGTTTGTATTATAGAGGCTATGAAACTTTTTAATGAGATTGAAAGTGAGGTAACCGGTAAGATTATTAAAATACTGGTAGATGACGCCTCACCTGTAGAATATGATCAACCATTATTCCTGGTAGAACCTGCTTAATTTGAAAATGTGCCAATTTGAAGACTTGAAAATGATAATTCGTTTTCATAATTCAGGTTGGTTTTTATTTTCAAAATAAAACATTTCAACTTTTCAAATTAAATTCATGTTCAAAAAAATATTAATTGCTAACAGGGGAGAAATTGCTTTAAGGATTTTACGTACTGCAAGGGAAATGGGCATTAAAACAGTAGCTGTATATTCCACAGCCGACAGAGATAGCCTTCATGTAAAGTTTGCAGATGAAGCCGTTTGTATAGGTGGTCCGCTTAGCTCAGAGTCTTACCTCAATATGGCCAACCTGATGGCTGCAGCAGAAATTACCAATGCTGATGCCATACACCCCGGTTATGGTTTTTTAGCAGAAAATGCAAAATTTTCACAAGTTTGTTCAGATCATGGGGTGAAATTTATTGGACCAACCCCAGACATGATAAATGCTATGGGTGATAAAGTTTCAGCCAAAGAAGCCATGCTGAAAGCCGGGGTTCCGGTAATCCCGGGTGGACATGGTCTGCTCCAAAGTATTGATGAAGCAAAAGGAATAGCCACAGAAATGGGCTACCCGGTAATTATAAAAGCTACAGCCGGTGGTGGGGGAAAAGGAATGAGAGTAGTATGGGAAGAAAGCGCAATAGAGAAAGCTTATATGGAGGCCAAGGCCGAATCAGCGGCTGCATTTCACAATGATGGAATTTATTTGGAGAAATTCATAGAAGAGCCCAGGCATATTGAAATACAGGTGGCCGGCGATCAGTATGGAACTGTTTGCCATTTAAGTGAAAGAGATTGTTCCATTCAGCGCCGCCATCAGAAATTGGTTGAAGAATCACCATCACCCTTTATGACCGAAGAACTTCGTTATAAAATGGGCGAAGCTTCAAAATTGGCTGCAGCAGCTATCCATTATGAAAGTGTGGGAACAATTGAGTACCTCGTGGATAAGCACCACAATTTCTACTTTATGGAGATGAACACCCGGATACAGGTAGAACATTGTGTTACAGAAGAAGTCATCAATTTCGATTTAATAAAAGAACAAATTAAAATTGCTATGGGCGAACGGATTTCGGGGGCAGATTATATACCCCGCAATCATGCAATTGAATGTCGTATCAATGCAGAAGATCCTTACAATGATTTTCGGCCTTCTCCCGGCAGGATAACAGTTTTGCACCAGCCAGGTGGTCACGGCGTTCGGGTAGATAGTCATGCCTATTCAGGTTATGTCATACCTCCTTATTATGATTCATTGATCGGTAAGCTAATCACTGTTGCACAAACCCGGCCGGAGGCCATACAGACAATGTACCGTGCCTTAAGTGAGTATGTAATTGAAGGAGTAAAAACAACCATTCCGTTTCACCTTCAACTAATGCAGGATGAACGATTCCGCAGTGGTGATTTCAACATCAATTTTCTGGAAGGATTCCAATTGAAGTAAAAAGCTTCAAATGGAATTAACGCTGGTATTGATAACCCTGCCGTTGTTGTTTATCACATTATTTGGGTTAAAATATTTTTTCAAATCAACAGAAGGGTTATTCAGGTACAAGTCAATTGAAGGGCTAAGGGGATACTTATCCTTTTTTGTATTTCTACATCACTCAGCTGTTTGGTTCGGTTATATAAAAACCGGGAGATGGGAGTTGCCGGCATCAAAAATATATACAGCCGGTCAATGTGTGATTTCATTTTTCTTTATGATTACAGGGTTTCTTTTTTTTAGTAAATTATTAGAAAAAAGGAATACAGCTATAAACTGGACAAGGTTTTATAAATCCAGGTTTTATCGTTTAGCACCGATTTATTTTTTTGCAATAACCTTGTTAATGCTGGTTGTCTATTTTGAAAGCAGATTCCGATTACTCGATTTTCCCGGCAGAAATGCAGAAGATATGTTGAAGTGGTATCTTTTTACCCTTGTCGGTACACCAGATATAAACAGGCATAAAGACACTTACCTGGTTGTGGCAGGTGTTCAATGGTCATTGGTTTATGAATGGATTTTTTATTTATTTCTTCCCCTGGCTGCTTATTTCTTTTATAAAATAAAGACTCCCAAAATATTGCTTATTATATGCTCATTATTACTGTTGTTGATTATTATTAAAAATGAACTCAGGTTTATTTATCTCCCCGCTTTTTTGTCCGGGTTACTTGCATCTTTCCTTGTTAAAATGGAAAAATTCACAAAGTTTTCCCGGCATGTTATGGGCTCCTTTACGGTTCTTTTTTGTTTATTATTTATTTTCATCTTTTTTAATAAATTCAATGCAATTCCTTTTGTTTTTGCCACCATTCTTTTTTGCCTTATTGCAGGAGGGAATAGTTTTTTTGGAATTTTAAATACAAAAATTTCAGTAATCCTTGGCCGGTTATCATATAGTATTTACCTGCTTCATGGTATTGTTTTATATATAGTGATGAACTATATCATAGGAATTGAAACGGCAAAATCATTGTCAGAAACAGAATATTGTTTAGTGATTGCTGCCTGCATTCCTCCCTTACTGGCGATTTCAGCAGCAACTTACCATTTTATTGAAGCCCGGTTTGTAGCATATGGTAATAAAAGAAGGGAGTAATTATTTTTATCTGCTCAGCGAAACTTGCAATTTCGCAGTTATATGTAAAGGCTTTAATCCTTATTTCATAAATACATATAAAAAAAGATGCCGGGTCAAGCCCGGCATGACACTGCTCCGTAGTATGAGCATATAATATTGCAGAGTCTTCAAACTTTGCACCATTCATTCACAATGTAAAAATATATTTCCACCGTCAGTCATGCAAAAGGTGCGTTGGCCCGGCAAAACGGGCGGAGCCTTCGTGTTTGCCTTGAATCTTTGGTTCTTTTGTATCACGACAAAAGAACAATAAAAAAAAATCAAAACTTCTTCCAAAAAAAAGTTGACCAGCATCATACTGGTCAACTTTTATACTTACTAAACTAAAATCTCAATTATCTTAAAAACAACATCTCCCGGTACTTCGGCAGGTACCATTCACGGTCATCGGCCAATAATTCCAGTTTGTCAACATGATACCTGATATCATCAAAAAACACATCTTTAACCTGGCTTTGGTAGGCGATTGCTTTTGCTCTGGTGTTATCAATATTGTTACAAAGCTTACGGGCTTCAATCATCTTTTCTACCAGGTCACTCGTTTTGTTAATATGCTCAGAAAGCTTTTCAAGTATTTGCTTTTGGTTTGCAGATGCTGATTCAGATAAACCGGCTTCTTTTAATCCCCGGATATTATTAGCCAGCAGATTTTGATAACGGATTGCAGAAGGCAAAACATGGCTGGTTGCCAGTTCACCCATTATGCGGCTTTCAATCTGTACTTTCTTTATATATTTTTCCAGTTCAATTTCATGGCGGGCTTCAAGTTCAGAATGAGTGTAAATGCCATTACTTTCAAATAATTCCTTTGCCTTCTCAGTTATCATTGAGTCAAGAGCTAATGGGGTAGTTTTTACATTTGGTAATCCTCTTTTCTCAGCTTCCTTTTCCCATGCCTGGCTATACCCATCACCTTCAAATAACACTTTCTCACTGTCAACAATATACTGGCGGATAACATGCATGATCGCAATTTCTTTCTTCTCGCCTTTTTCAATCAACGTATCTACATCTTTTTTAAATTTCTTCAATGTATCTGCCATGATTGTATTCAAAACTGTCATTGGGTTAGCACAGTTTGCAGAAGAACCTACAGCACGGAACTCAAATTTATTGCCGGTAAAAGCAAAAGGAGATGTTCTGTTTCTGTCGGTGTTATCCATTAGCAGTTCCGGAATACTTTTGTGAATATCAATTTTAAGCAAACTTTCATCTGTTTCATCCATTTTATCAGATACTCTTTCTTTTACATCCTGTAAAACTTTTGTCAGGTATTGACCAATGAAAACAGATATTATAGCCGGGGGTGCTTCGTTTGCACCAAGACGATGGTCGTTGGGGGCAGAAGCAATGGCGGCTCTTAAAATATCAGCATAGTCATGTACTGCCTTGATTGTATTTACAAAAAATGTAAGGAACATCAGGTTGGTCTTAGGTGTTTTGCCAGGTGCTAAAAGATTTACACCAGTATCTGTTGCCATGCTCCAGTTATTATGTTTTCCACTTCCATTAATACCGGCGAATGGTTTTTCATGTAATAATACACGGAGTTTATGACGACGAGCCACCCGATCCATCACATCCATCAATAATGAATTATGATCTACGGCAACGCTGACTTCTTCAAAAATTGGTGCACATTCATATTGTGCAGGGGCCACTTCATTATGACGGGTACGCAATGGAATGCCCAATTTATAAGATTCATTCTCAAAATCCCTCATATAAGCATACACTCTTTCCGGAATAGAGCCAAAGTAATGATCTTCTAATTGCTGATTCTTTGCAGAAGAATGGCCATATACAGTTCTTCCGGTCATAATCAGGTCAGGCCGGGCATTAAACATCGCTTCATCAATAACAAAATATTCCTGTTCCCATCCAAGTGTAGCTGTTACCCGTGATACATTCTTATCAAAATAATTACACACATCTACTGCTGCTTTATTTAATTCATCCAAAGCTTTAAGTAATGGTGCTTTGTAATCTAGCGATTCACCGGTATAAGAGACAAAAATGGTTGGAATGCATAAAGTCTTTCCTTGTCCTATCTCCATAATAAAAGGTGGAGAGGATGGATCCCAGGCCGTATAACCTCTTGCTTCAAAAGTGGCTCTTAATCCACCACTAGGGAATGAAGAAGCATCTGGCTCCTGTTGTACAAGGGCATCTCCTTCAAATTGCTCAATTGCTGTTCCATCGCTTTTCAACGTAAAAAACGAATCATGTTTTTCGGCGGTAGTACCAGTAAGTGGTTGAAACCAATGTGTAAAGTGAGTAACTCCCTTTGCTTCAGCCCATGCCCGAATGCCATTGGCAATCTGGTTAGCCATTGCCCTGTCAATTTTGTGGCTTGACTTAATAGATGCCTGCAGGCTCTTATAAGCTTCGTCACTCAGAAATTCACGGGCAGTTTTAAGAGTAAAAACATTAGAAGCAAAAATGCCTGTGATTTTTGCAGGTCCATCTACTTTTACATCAGAACTGGAACTTAGATTTTGAATCGCATTAAAACGTAATGACATTTGTTTTGTTTTTTGCAAAACAAAGGCATTTTACTATATTTTCCAATATAATTTTGATTCTCGTTTGCAAATAAGACAATTTTGGGGAAAAATTGTGCTATATTTCATGTAAATTAAAGAAATAAATAGATTTTTAGTCTGAATTTTCAACATTATTATTTTTTTTAATGTTGTTGAAAAAAATGTTGAATATCTTCTTCCAGTCAATTCTTACAGCCATTGGAATAATCAGCAGTGGAAGTATAATACTTCTGTATCGGACAATTGCACCAAGGTTGCTTTGACTAAAACCGATTGCTAAAAGAATGGAAAAAGTAAAGAATATAAAAAAATAATCTACTTTATTTGACCTTTCATTTTTTAACCTGAATAGGAGAAATAGTACAAAAATTAAAATCAAGATATCTGTTTCAATCGCCGCTGCTAATGATAGTAAATGCCGGACATCGCTGGGGTAGGGCCTTAAAATGGAAAGGCTAATAGCCTGAGGTGTATTTTTTACGAAACTTATAACTGTTGGTTCTAATTCTTTTATAGGTACAGAAGAATTGCCTTGTATATTAATAAAGTCTTTTTGTTTATTAACTACCGACTGGGGAAAGTCTAATACGGGACTGATATACTTTGTTGTAAAAAAAAGAAAGGCAAACAATAAATAAACGGATGCAAAAACAATGCGAACATTATTTGGCCATTTTATAACTGCGATCCAGGCAATAATTGCCGGTATCGCTAACGCAAAAACAAAATTTCTAAGTGCCAGTAAAAGTAAAATACCGAAAACAAGCATTAAAATTCTTCTGATACCAAACTTTTTTTCTTTTCCGCCAAAATAAAGTGAATACGCAACAAGGCCAATGCCTGTAAATAAAAGCCCTTCTTTCTGTAAACCGCTTGTCCAGAATAGAAAAGAAGGAACCAGAAAGATTCCAAGAAGAATGGCTGTTTTTTTTCGTGGAAAAATATCAGCCATTACCTTATAAATGCTGATAGGTCCAATTAAAGTAATAAACGAATAGAAAATTACATTAACATAATAATGTCCCTGGCTGAAGATATTGAAAACAGAAAGTATCTTAATAAAGATATTCGCTTTTAGATCATTCCAGTATGAATTACTTGAATCAAAAAACCTGGTTACACCACTATCATAGGAGTTATGGAAAAGATTGGTGAAGTATTCTGCAGGATCATTAAATAGCAAATTATATTCCTGAATGCTAAAGCCATGATATGCCCAGGTGTCATACATCTGGGCCAGGCTACCGTAATAAGTACCTATCCAGCCATAAAAAATACCTGCAATTATTTTTATTAGTAACAGAATAACGAGCTGTGGTTTGCTAAGCCCTGTATTTGTAAAAAATTTTACCCGGGTTACCAGCCAGGAAAACAAAACAAGGAAAAATATAAAAAGCAAGTATTCCAACTAAGTAGATTTAATCCTGCAATAATAGAAATTATTAGCCTTATTGTCAGCATAAAGTTGACAAGTTATGTTGAACCTGTAAAATACAACCTGTAATTTTGCATGCAACTAAAAGATGTTCTTTTTAGAAACACAAATCTTTATTTTTCAGCCAGCTAATATCAATTAATTATCCCGTAATGGAAATAACTGTAAAAACTGCCCAGCAACTTCGATTAACAGCACAAGAATTTGAACTAATAAAACAGAAGCTGGAACGGACACCAAATTTTAATGAACTCTGTGCTTTCTCCGGAATGTGGAGTGAGCATTGTAGCTATAAAAACTCAATAAAGTGGTTAAAAACATTACCGAGGGAAGGTGGCAGAATGTTAGTAAAAGCCGGTGAGGAAAATGCAGGGTTAATGGATATTGGAGATGGGCTTGGAGTGGTTTTTAAAATTGAATCACATAATCATCCGTCGGCTATCGAACCTTTTCAGGGTGCTGCCACTGGTGTAGGTGGCATTCACCGGGATATTTTTACCATGGGAGCCCGACCAATAGCCTCTTTAAATTCACTTCGTTTTGGAAACCTTGAAGAAGATAAAACACAGCATTTACTTTCAGGCGTGGTACATGGTATTGGTCATTATGGAAATTGTTTTGGTGTGCCTACAGTTGGAGGTGAAATATATTTTGATGAATGTTACCATACCAATCCATTGGTAAATGCAATGAGTGTTGGTATAGTTAAAGCTGGTGAAACTGTTTCTGCTACTGCATTAGGAAAAGGGAATCCGGTTATGTTTGTAGGAAGTGCAACTGGCAAAGATGGAATTGGTGGTGCCTCTTTTGCCTCTGCAGATATTACAGCTGAAAGTGCCCAGGATTTACCTGCTGTACAGGTTGGTGACCCTTTCCAGGAGAAAAAATTATTAGAAGCTTGTCTTGAAGTTATTCAAACAGGAGCAGTGGTGGGTATGCAGGATATGGGAGCTGCAGGTATTATTTGTTCTACCGCTGAAATGAGTGCCAAAGGTGAAGTTGGCATGAGGATAGATCTTGATAAAGTTCCCACCCGGCAAAAAAATATGAAGACCTGGGAATTACTGCTAAGTGAAAGCCAGGAAAGAATGTTACTGGTGGCACAAAAAGGAAGAGAGGATGAAGTTAAAAAGGTTTTTGAAAAATGGGATTTACCCTGTTCAGTCATTGGTGAGGTTACTGAGGATGGACTATTGAATTTCTATATGAACGGGGAATTGGAAGCATCATTACCGGCATATGAGTTGGTATTGGGTGGTGGGGCACCACAGTATGATAGAAAATTTTCTGAGCCTGGATATTTTGCAGAAATTAAAAAATTCAATGCTGATAAAATTAATGTTCCTGACGACCTGAAAGCTGTAGCTGAGAAAATTGTACAACTTCCTTCCATTGCATCCAAGCGTTGGATTTATCATCAGTATGACAGTATGGTTGGTACTAACAATACTTCTACAAATGCACCAACTGATGCAGCATTGGTTATTGTAAAAGGTACAAAAAAGGCATTGGCTATAACTACAGATTGTAATAGCCGTTATGTTTTTGCAGACCCTTATATAGGAACCATGATAGCAGTTAGTGAGGCAGCAAGAAATATAGTTTGCAGCGGTGGTCAGCCATTAGGTGTTACCAACTGTCTGAATTTTGGCAATCCTTACGACCCTGAAGTTTATTTCCAGTTTGTAAATGCAATTAAAGGAATGGGAGAGGCCTGCAGAAAATTTGATACTCCGGTTACAGGTGGAAATGTTAGCTTTTATAATCAGAATCCAGATGGACCGGTTTTTCCAACACCAACTATCGGCATGGTGGGCTTACTGGAAGATATAAATAAAAAAATGACACTTGATTTTAAGCATGCAGGCGATGTAATAATATTAATCGGTTCATCAGGTAATGATATTGGGTCTTCACAATACCTCTCAAAGATTTGCGGAGTGGCTTATTCACCTGCACCACATTTTGATTTGGAAGAAGAGTTTTTTATGCAACAAAAATTAACTGAGTTAATTAATAATGGACTTATTCATTCTGCCCATGATGTTAGTGAGGGCGGACTGTTTATTACTTTACTGGAATCATCTTTTGTAAATCAACTTGGTTTTGATGTGGTGGCATATGATTATAATATCAGGAAAGATGCACAGTGGTTTGGCGAAAAGCAAAGCCGTGTTGTTGTATCAGTAGCAAAAGGGAATCTGGTAAAAGTAAAAGAGCAACTCGGTGAACATTTGTATGAAGAACTTGGAATGGTTACCAGTGGTTCAGTTGAAGTAGATGGAATGGATTGGGGAATGATTGGAGAATGGAAAGATAAATATGATACGGCGATTGAAAATTATTTAGTAAAAGAAGAAGCAGGCGCTGCTTTGAGTTCAATATAATGGAGTAGAATAGTTTTTTATTTAGGCTGTCATATTTTTGCAATATCAGAAATTTCTTTCTATCGAATATGGTAGTTAATTCAATAATTCAACATAAGCTTTTCAATGTATAAAATTCTATTAAGTTTTTGGTTTGCATGTATTTCAATTACAGCTTTTAACCAGAAAAAAGTTTTTTTTCAATTTGTATTTGAACCTGGCTTGACAAATGTTCCTTCCTTCAAGAATACATCTGACATTTCTTACTATTCGTTACTTGATTCTTCTACAGGTAAGTTTCAGAAGAATTCAAAACGTTTTGAATCACAGATAATAGGAAAGAGGTCAGTAAGCCTCATCGGTGGTGTAAGATTAGTTTATCCTGTAAATAATACAGTCAATCTTGGGGTTGGCTTACTCATTCACACATCTTCACTAATAAGAATTGAGAAAAAACGTAACATCTCTAACGTTTCTACTATTGAATACCACAAAAGGGTAAATAATATCTGGGTTGATGCAAATGGTAATCCTTTGGATTATGGCCTTTATTTTTTTCAGGCTAATCAAACGAATGGAACTAAATTTAAGATTAAACTTCTTTCGATAAGAGTTCCGATGAATATTATTTACTCTTTTCCAAGGTCGAAGTTTTCAGTTAATGCAGAAATATGTCCCGACATTTATTTGATAGCTAAGGAATCTGGTGGCTGGCGAAATAATCCTGATGTTGACTATTTTTATTATGCTGGGACTACAAATTTACTTTCCTTGCAAGGTGGATTAGGGTTTAACTATAAAGTTTCAGATAACTTTTCTATTGGTATAACTTATGCCAGAATGTTAAAATCAATTTATTCGAGGAACTTAACATCAATCAAAACACAAAATATTGGGGTCAGGATGCTTTTCAGCATACCTTCAAAAAGGAAATGAACTTAAATAAAACTATATTGCTGACCGGAGCGGCTGGCTTTATCGGAAGTTACCTGCTTGGGTACCTGAACAAACAGGGTTACAGTAACATAATTATTGCAGATGATTTTAGTGAAGAAGACAAATGGTTCAATTTTGATTCCAAACAATTTACTGCAAAAGTTGAAAGGGAAAGCCTATTTGATTGGTTGAAAAAGGAAGATTTCCAGGTTGATTTTGTTTTTCACC
>JBARSW010000577.1:0-4366 GCA_049644925.1 Chitinophagaceae bacterium
AACAACCGTAATATCACCGTGCCGGAATATAGCAGGCTATTGCAGATTTTTAATCCTCAAAATTTCGATGCAGCAAAATGGGTAGGTGTTGCAAAAGCTGCCGGTATGAAATATATTACTTTCATAACCCGTCACCATGATGGATTCAGCAACTGGGATACCAAACAATCTGACTGGAAGATAACCAATACACCTTATGGAAAAGATGCGCTGAAATTGCTGGCCGATGAATGCCATAAACAGGGAATAAAATTGTATTGCTATTATTCGCTGCTCGACTGGTACCGGAGCGATTATCAATATGAAACCGGGAGAACCGGAAAGGGTACCGGAAGAACTGCCAAAAGCGATTGGGAGCAATATATCAGTTTTATGAAATCCCAACTTACTGAATTACTGACAAACTATGGAAAGATTTCAGGAATATGGTTTGATGGACATTGGGACCAGTTGGATAATGATGCCGATAAGTCCCAAAAATCAAAAGTGAATTGGCATTATGAGGAAATATATCAACTTATTCATAAGCTGCAACCACATTGCCTGATCAGTAATAATCATCATTTAGCGCCTATCCCAGGAGAGGATTTCCAGGCTTTTGAAAAAGACTTGCCTGGCCATAACACCACTGGATTTGGCGGAGCGGCTATTTCTGAATTGCCAATGGAAACATGTGAAACGATGAATGACAGCTGGGGTTTTAATATTACCGACAGAAAATATAAATCAGTGAAGAGCCTGATACAATACCTGGTAAAAGCTGCCGGCTATAATGCCAATTTTTTATTGAATGTGGGGCCAATGCCGGATGGTACTATTCAGCCTGAGTTTGTTGATACATTGAAGGCAGTTGGTAAATGGATACAGCAATATGGTGAAACTATTTATGGTACCCGTGGCAATGTAATTCCCCCTAAAGACTGGGGAATACTTGCCATCAAAAATAAAACAGTTTTTATGCATATTCTAAAAAAACCTGAACTGGCGGGATTTATTTTTATTCCTGAGTTGAAATATAAAATCAGGAAGGCATTTATATATGCATCAAATAATAAAATAGAAGTGAAACAACAACCAGAAGGTACTTTTATTTATTTGAATGACATTGTTCTGGATGATACAGACACTATTATCCAGCTTGAATTATTATAATAACATGGTGGAAGCAATTACTAATTTTTAAATGCATTTTTGCAATTTGTTTTGCTTTATTTTGGTTTCGTTTTCTTATTTACTTGCTATGTAACTGTTTTGAATGAAGCTATTAAGGTCATTAATAAATAACCAATTTGGATTCTTTAACACATATAGTACTGGGTGCCTGCATTGGTGAAGCTATTGTAGGAAAAAAACTTGGTAAAAGTGCAATGTTTCTTGGTGCAGTGGCACAATGTATACCGGACCTTGATTTTGTTGCTGCAGTATGGACTAACACATCAGAAAACTTGCTTGCACACCGGGGCTTTACCCATTCTCTTCTTTTCTCAGTTTTGATTACACTTTTATTGGCTTTACTGGCAGAAAGGTGGCACAGACCACATAATATCACTTTAAAGAAGTGGATGATTTTTTTCGGAATCCAGGCATTAATTCATTTACTGATTGATGGAATGAATGTATATGGAGTTGGCTGGTTTGAGCCTTTCAGTCATCACCGTGTATCTTACAACTGGATTTATGTTGCTGATCCTTTCTATTCAATCTGGTTGGGTATTGCTTTTGCCGTTTTATTATTTTTAAAAAGAAATCATTCATCAAGGCGCTGGTGGGTAAGGTTTGGAGTAGGGATGAGCACCATTTATCTTTTATACTGCGGATTAAATAAAATTAAGATTGATAATGATGTAAGAGAAGTTTTCAAAAAGCAAAATGTCAGTTACAACAATTATTTCACAACTCCTGCACCTTTAAACAACTGGCTATGGTATGTAGTGGCTGCTACTGATTCCGGCTATAATATTGGTTATCGTTCTATTTTTGATAAGGAAACAAAAATTGATTTTTATTTTGTTCCCCGAAATGATTCATTGCTGAAAACAGTTGTAGGGAATGAAGATCTGCAAAAACTAAAACGATTCTCCAAAGGTTTCTATGCTATTCAAAAATGGAATGACACACTTGTCTTCAATGATCTCCGGTTTGGGCAAATGATTGGCTGGCAAAATCCCCGGGCCCGTTTTGCATTTTATTACTTCCTTCAATATCCCCGGGAAAATAAAATGATAGTACAACGTGGCCGTTTTGCTGGTTGGGATAAGAATGCCTTTAATGCGTTGCTTCGAAGAATAAGGGGTATCTGACTATCAGTAGTTATTCTTCTTGTCTGAAATAAAAAGTAAAAAGATTAAGCACATTATCAATAAAGCCAAAACATAACCGTTGCCAGAGCCTTCTGAAAAAATGAGTAGAGGAGGCATAATTTTCGGCTGTTATCTTTTTACAATGATTTGTAATTATATCTTCAAGTACAATTTCCGTTTGCTGAGCAAATGATCTGTCATTTACATCCATGTTTATTTCAAGACTGGCATAAGCACTGATATTATTAACGTTGTAAGATCCTACGGTGACCCATTTACTATCGTATGTTGCAAGTTTTGCATGTAGTACACTATCCTGGTATTCATAAATTTCAATGTTATTTTTTAATAGCCAGCTATACAGGTAACGTTCTGCATGCTTGGCGATATTAATATCAGAAATACCTGCCAGTATTACTTTAATTGTCACCCCTTTTTTAGTCACCTGTGCAAGTTTTTTCCTGAATATTCTGCCGGGCAGGAAATAACTGCACATGATGGTGATATTTTTTTCAGCATATGCGAACATGTCGAAGTAGCTTTTCCATACTTCACTTTTTCTTTTTACCCAATCATTTCTTCTGAGCCTGACTTCCACATTTTCATTTAGCGGAATTTGTTCGCAAAATTGGTCAATCAATTTCCTGTTTACAGGGTGAGATTTGCTCTTGTCACCCCACATTTCAATACAGTTTTTGTAAATAAAAAATGATTCTTCTCCTTCACAATACAATGCCACATCCAACCATGCTGGTTGTCCTGGCATGTCATTGTAACGGTTGCATATATTTAATCCTCCAACTATCGAATAAAGGCCATCCACTACAACAACTTTATGGTGCATGCGGCGTCCAAAATAGAAATGCTGGCTTCTGAATAAAGGTTCAAACCACTTGAAATTTACACCTGCCTCTTGTAGTTCCTTTATCGATTTTTTGTGAATATCCTGAGAAGCATAACCATCCAGCTGAAGGAAAACGGACACACCACGCTGCGATGCAGCTTTTAATGCCTCAATTATTAAATTCCCTGTTTCATCATCCAGGAAAATATAAAACTGAAGATGTATGGAGAATTTCGCTTTGTCAATAAGTTCCCTGAGCAACAAAAAATAGTTGCTACCACCGCGGAGCAGTTTTACTCTGTTTCTTACCGAGTAGCCGGTTACCGCTTTTTTTTTATTCCTGATCATTTTACAACTTACAGATTATCAAAGCTATTTTTTTTATTCATGTATAAGGCATGAGGTTAATCACATACAGGTTTGATGCAACTCATTTTTATCAGCTGGTAAGTAAGGTAACTTTAAAAAGATAAAAGGAATAATATGTTTATTAACGCTATTAGCCCCTTGGAAGAAATGTTAACCCCGGTGATGGCCGGGTGGGTGGGGGTGGCGTTAATCTTCATTATTTTGCTGTTTTATGGTAGGGGAATGTTAGCAGCATTATTAATGAAATTGCATGACTTTTTTATCCATCACAGCCCCATCAGGTTGTAAAATCGATTGTTTATTTAGTGGACCGGGGCGGTAAAAAGACTGCCCCGGTTTTTAGCTTTTAGTAAGTATCAGTTTTTTGAAATTTACTCAATTATTGTTTACTCTAAACTTTTCTTTATGAAAAAGATAAAGCCACCCGAGAGCAAAGCCGGAATATGGCTGGATCAGAAAAGAGCATTTATTGTTATTATTGAAGGAAGTGAAGAACCGTTATTAATAAAAATTGAATCAGAAGTGGAATCAAGAGTTTATACCCCAGGAGAAGCAAGGGGAGCCATAAGATTAGATAGTACATTTATTGATGACCAGGAGCGAAAGCAGCGGAGACAAAGAAACGAGTTTAAACGATTTTTCAAAGAAATTATCAGCTATCTGCATAAGGCTGATTATATCTTTATTTTCGGCCCAGGACAGGCTAAAGAGGGACTTAAAAATGCAATAGAAGAAAATCATCATTATTTAAAAGGAACTATTTTAAATATGGAAAGTGCCGATAAGATGACACAGAAAATGATTGTGCAAAAAACAATTACTTTTTTTGGAACTGAAGAATTTAAACTTTTCA
>JBARSW010000578.1:0-2638 GCA_049644925.1 Chitinophagaceae bacterium
GTAGCTCACCTAAAGGTGATTTACCTTTTTTACTTTCATATGATATGCAGACCAAAAAAGCAGACACACTTTGGCGATGCCAGGAAGGTTATTTTGAAAATGTGGTGAAAGTATTGGATGCAAACAAATTACAACTACTTACCTCGAAAGAAAGTGAGAAAGAAGTGCCCAATTACTGGATTAAAAATTTAAAACTGCGAATTGCGGACAGGCAACTTACTCAGTTCTCTAATCCTTATCCTCAAATGGAAGGTGTGGGAAAAGTAAAAATAAAATACAAAAGAGCAGACGGTGTTGATCTAACCGCTGATCTGTATTTACCAAAGGGGTATGATAAAAAACGTGACGGCAAATTACCTGTTTTTATCTGGGCATATCCTGCTGAATATAATTCTGCTGCCGATGCAGCACAGGTTCGGGGAAGCGAACACCGTTTCACTTTTGTGGGAGGTGGCTCACCAGTATTCTATGTAACACAGGGATACGCTGTTCTCAATAATGCCGAAATGCCCATTGTGGCAACAACAAAAGATGCCAAACCCAATGATAATTTTATTGAGCAGCTAACGATGAATGCAGAAGCTGCCATTAATTTTCTGGACTCAATGGGAGTAGGTGATAAAAACAGGATAGCCGTTGGGGGTCACAGTTATGGTGCATTTATGACAGCTAATTTACTGGCACATACCAATCTTTTTAAAGCAGGTATTGCCCGCAGTGGCGCTTACAATCGTTCCCTTACTCCATTTGGTTTTCAGAATGAAGAACGCACCTATTGGCAGGCACCGGATCTTTATAATAAGATGAGCCCCTTTAGTAATGCAGATAAAATAAAGACTCCAATACTACTGATACATGGAGAGATGGATAATAATACCGGCACTTTCCCGATACAAAGTGAACGAATGTACAATGCCATAAAAGGGCATGGCGGTACCGTTAAATTTGTAAGCCTGCCTTATGAAAGCCATGGATATACAGGGAAAGAAAATGTATTGCACACATTAGCCGAACAATTTGAATGGCTGGAGAAATATGTTAAAAACGCAGATAAGAAGACGGTGGTGGAAGAAAAGAAAGGATTTTGATTAAAAATTATTTTTAACAATTTTTATAAAACCAGTTGTATTTGCGAAACTCCGGAAGGCCGTAAAATCTTGTATAAACAAACCTAAGGCACTGAAAATGAGTATGACAATATTCAATACTTGAATAATTACAAGGTTCGTACTTTCGCTAATACACAAGTTATGCGTAAGCCACGACAAACAGACTTCTATAAGACATGCCAATAATTCGATGCAGTGAACAAAAACGACAGACCTTGGAGGAGTTTTACAAGAGCTTCATTCCAGATAACGTTAACACTTTTGCCGACGTTGGTTCACCCATGCTAAGTGTTCTTGAGTTAATCAACGAGACTTTCAAAGAAACGACTATTTACGGCCTGACTTCCCATACCACTTTATTGCTTCTTAATAAGGACAGTTCATTAAGTCCTTGGTATGTTGGAATAAATGGTCTCGAAACTGCTCCTAACGGACAAAGAAATGAATATCATATTGAATACTTGATGCAATCAGATAATCAACCTTGGTCCAACGCAAGAGTTCAAGGCGGAACAACTTCGTTGGATGAATTAAGAAAATACATTGTGATTGCAATGATTGAGAGTAAAGGTTGGACAGATAGTGACGAACTCAAAAAGCTGTATAAAGAATTAGACACAAAAAAGTAAAGATCTACGCATAACATGGCGGTTTGGCGCAAGCCTTGTTACCTTTGATTTGAAAAAACATTTAGTTCAACGGCCTGCGCCAAGCCGCTGGCGTTGCATACAAGCCTTAAGATCCACTATGATATTTGAAGATTATATAAAAGTTACACAACGTAAGAATGCTTTCGATAAATATTGGCACTATTTTGTTGCAATTTCATTTGGCCTGTTTTGCTTAGTTGGGATTTACTACATCACTTTTATTAATCCGGAAAAATTTCGACATGTTAGGTATGTAGCTTATCCTGGCTTCCTTTTGATTCTTGCAATGGCACTTTCCGCATTTCGTTTATTGCCAAATAGGTATAAGATAGTTGAAATAGATTCCTCAATAGCCATTGATCATAAGCAAAAATTAGCTTCTTCACTCATTTCTGAATACTGTTGGGTGCCTTTTGAACCAGGTACTAACTACATAGTTTGTTATCTCAAAAGACGATGGTGGCAATCTACTTACATAATTCATTTTTATTTTGACCAGTACCGCTTTGCTTTCAGCCTTCAAGGCCATGATTGGGATGGAGGGTGGATTGATTTTGGGGAAACCGAAAGAAAGAGACGAAAAATAAAAGCTTCACTAGAAAAATTAATCTATTAATAGGCCAGCCTATAATCGAGTAACCCTGGCGAATTTCACCCCCAGATCCTCACACCTGCCTGCGGCAGCAGGGAATCGTATCCCGAATCAAGTTTGGGACAGGCTTTGACAATCTCTCGTCATACGGTTCTTCAGTTATGTTTTTACTTGTTAATGCGTCCCGATAGCTATCGGGAGTAATAACAGAACAACCGGGTTTGTTGCCAGTGTACAAACAGCATGGATGTCTCCTGCTGAAGCATTACCCCTTTTTAAACAATCAC
>JBARSW010000579.1:0-4252 GCA_049644925.1 Chitinophagaceae bacterium
TTTCTCATTTTTCAGAACCAAATACAAACATTAACTTCGCTCCTTAATGAAAATACTCATTAAGCAAGCCAAAATAGTTGATCCCTCCTCTCCTTTCAACGGACAATTAGCTGATATTTTAATTGAGAATGGATTGATTGCCGGAATTGGCACGTCAATAATTGCAAACGCAGATAAAGAAATTTCAATTGAAGGACTACATGTCTCACCCGGATGGGTTGATGTGTTTGCCAATTTTGCCGACCCTGGTTATGAATTTAAAGAAACCCTGGAAACCGGGGCCGCTGCTGCTGCTGCAGGTGGCTATACAGATGTTATGGTAATCCCAAATACGAATCCCGTTATTCATAATAAATCTGGTGTAGAATACATAGCACAAAAGAGTAAAACATTACCGGTAAATATTCATCCTATCGGTGCCATTACCAAAAATACCGAGGGAAAAGAACTGGCTGAAATGTATGATATGAAATCCAGTGGTGCTGTCGCTTTCTCCGATGGATTGAACTGTGTACAATCCGCAGGATTACTGGTAAAAGCATTGCAATACGTAAAAGCTTTCGATGGGATTGTTATACAATTACCCGACGATAAAAGTATCAACCCCTATGGATTAATAAACGAAGGAATTATTTCTACACAGATGGGTTTACAGGGAAAACCTATCTTATCTGAAGAATTGATCATATCAAGGGATATAAAACTTGCCAGCTATGCCGAAGCAAAAATTCACTTTACAGGTATTAGTTCAAAAAAATCGGTGGAATATATAAAAAAGGGTAAAGAAGATGGCACTTCCATCAGTTGTTCTGTAACACCTTATCATCTTTTTTTCAGTGATGAAGACTTAACAGATTATGATACCAACCTGAAAGTAAATCCACCTCTTAGAACAAAAGATGACAGAGATGCATTAAAAAATGCAATTATTGATGGTACTGTGGATTGCATTGCCTCTCATCACTTGCCACATGAATATGATAGTAAAGTACTTGAATTTGAAAATGCAAAATTTGGGATGATTGGTTTGGAAACAGCTTATGCCATCCTGAAAACATCTATCCCGGAACTAACACCGGAGAAAAGTGTTGAGCTATTGGCAATTAATCCGGGAAAAATATTCGGACTCCCTGCAACTTCAATAAAGGAGGGCAATAAAGCTTCTATTACACTTTTTGAACCTTCCAGGAAATGGACAGTTAATGCAGCAGATATCAAATCAAAATCATCTAATTCGCCTTTTCTTGGAAAAGAACTTACCGGAAAAGTTGCCGGAATTATTAATGGAGAAAAAATAGTCCTGAACTGAAATTAATCAATAATCCACTATGAGACTTACTCCTGCAATAAAGGGAATAATTACAACCGGCATCATGATTGTCATTGTTCTTATTTTGTACAAAAACATTAATACTTCAAATCCGGCATTACAATATTTGGTGTATATCACTTATGCCTCAGGTATTATCTGGACACTTCTCATCCATAGCAAATCATCGGCATTCACAGGTAAGTTTGGTGATTTATTTAACCAGGGCTTTAAATGCTTTGTGGTTGTCACATTGTTGATGGCAATTTTTTATGGTGTATTCAATTACCAGCATCCTGAATTTGCTGAAGAGTCCGCTAAAGCTTACAAAGCACAATTGGAACAACAGGTGGCTAAAAATGAGAGATTACCAACTGCAGTAGATTCAGAAGTGGCAACTTACAAAAAACAATATACTTTAAAACTTGTTTCAGGAGCAATTTTCGGATATTTGTTAATCGGGACGGCAGTAACTGTTGTTATATCAGCTTTTTTAACCAGAAGAAAACAATAAATGGACTTATCCATCGTCATACCATTAATAGATGAAGCAGAATCGTTACCGGAATTATCCTCCTGGATTGAGAAGGTAATGAAGGAGAATAATTTTAGTTACGAGGTTATTTATGTTGATGATGGAAGTACTGATAACTCCTGGGAAGTTATAGAGAAATTAAGAGCCAATAATCCAAACATTAAGGGAATAAAATTTCAACGCAATTACGGCAAATCTGCCGGACTAAATGAAGCTTTTCGTGCTGCAAGTGGCGATGTAGTTATAACAATGGATGCAGACCTGCAGGATAGCCCTGATGAAATACCGGAACTCAGAAAAATGATTATTGAAGGCGGGTTCGATATTGTAAGTGGCTGGAAGAAAAAAAGGTATGATAATACTTTCACCAAAAATATTCCTTCTAAATTTTTCAATGCGGTTACCAGGAAAATGTCTGGGATTAAATTACATGATTTCAACTGCGGACTAAAAGCTTATAAAAATAAGGTAGTAAAAGGTATTGAGGTGTATGGTGAAATGCACCGCTATATCCCTGTTTTGGCAAAATGGTCTGGTTTTAAAAAAATTGGTGAAAAAGTAGTAGAACACAGGGCGAGGAAATACGGAAAATCAAAATTTGGCTGGAGAAGGTTTGTAAATGGTTTTCTTGATCTGTTATCAATTTCTTTTGTAGGTAAATTTTCAAAAAGGCCTATGCATTTTTTTGGCCTTTGGGGATCCTTATTTTTCCTGATTGGTTTGGGTATTTCGATGTACCTGATTATTTCAAAATTTCTTGACCACAACTTTGCTTTGACCAATCGTCCTGGCTTTTTCCTGGCGCTGACCTCTCTGATAATTGGTATGCAACTATTTCTCGCTGGTTATATCGGAGAACTTATTTCAAGAAATGCATCCGGCCGGAACAGCTATCTTATCGAAACTAAAACAGGTTTGTAATGGCTAAAATAGTCATCATAGGGCCCGGTCATCCATTACGTGGAGGATTAGCTACTTTTAACCAGCGGTTAGCCAAAGAGTATAATGACCTTGGACATGAATGTTCCATTTACTCTTTTTCATTACAGTATCCATCTTTCATCTTTCCCGGCACTACGCAATACACAAAAGAACCTGCACCGGATAAATTAATCATACATACTGTTATTAATTCAATTAACCCTTTTAACTGGTTAAAAATTGGCAACCGATTAAAAAAAGAAAAACCTGATTTAATAATTGTACGTTTCTGGTTACCACTGATGGGTCCGGCGTTGGGTACTATATTACGCAGGGTGAGAAAAAACAGGCATACAAAAATTATTTGCATTGCCGATAATATCATACCACATGAAAAACGTTTTGGGGACAAACCATTCACAAAATATTTTTTGAAAAGTTGTGATGCCTTTATCACCATGAGTGAAAAAGTACTGAGCGACCTGCGATTGTTTGAAAAATCAAAACCAGCTCAATTAGTTTCCCATCCGTTATATGATAATTTTGGTGCTATCATTTCTAAAGAAGAAGCCAGAAAACACCTCGGTCTGCCGGAAAATGAAAAAATTATTTTATTCTTCGGTTTTATCCGAAAGTATAAAGGGCTTGATTTATTGCTGGAAGCAATATCGGTATTGGAGAATCTTAAGCCACAACCCTTACATGTCAAACTACTTATTGCCGGAGAATTCTATGAAGACAAAAAGCAATACGAAGAACAGATAGAACTTCTGGAAATAAAAGACCAACTTATTTTAAAAACAGATTTTATACCTGACAGTTTGGTAAAATATTTTCTGTGTGCCGCCGATGCTGTTATTCAGCCTTATCGAAATGCCACACAAAGTGGTGTTACCCCCCTCGCCTATCATTTTGAAAAGCCGATGGTTGTTACCAATGTTGGCGGGCTACCATCATTGGTGCCAGATAAAAAAGTTGGACTGGTGGTAGAACCAAATCCTTATGCAATTGCAGAAGGAATCCGGAAATTCTATCAATTAGGAGAGAATTATTTTATTCCTCATCTTCGCATTGAGAAACAAAAATATAGCTGGTCAAATTTGGTTACAGCAATTTCTCAATTAGTAAATGATATACAGAAGTAAAGCCCCTTTAAGAATTGGATTAGCCGGTGGTGGCACCGACGTTAGCCCCTACAGTGATTTATTTGGTGGTGCCATTCTGAATGCCACAATATCGCTCTATGCCAATGCCACTATTGAACCTATTGCTGAAAATAAAATCATTATTGAAGCCATAGACAGAAATGAAGTGCAGCAATTTGAATGGTCAAAAGAATTACCGATAAACGGTACACTCGATCTGTTGAAAGGTGTTTATAATCGCATTCAAAAAGATTACGGAATAGAAGAAAAGGGATTTCGTCTTTCTACTTATGTAGATGCTCCGGCTGGTTCTGGCCTTGGAACATCTTCAACCCTGGTAGT
>JBARSW010000580.1:0-1528 GCA_049644925.1 Chitinophagaceae bacterium
GTTTTGCCATCATTGCTTAATATCTGTCGGATACGCTGCAGTTTCATTAGTATCAGGTCAACAAAACTTTCCTGGCTCATACTTCGCCAGGCTTCTCCATAGTCGTGGTTTTTATCCTGCATCAGACTTTTGGCAATCTGTACATTATTATCAAAAAGAACTGAAACTTCGTTGATATCCATTTCTTCAGGTGCATCTTCTGATAATGAAAGTTGAATAAGTCCGATTATCGCATAATTTATAATTCCTTTGAATTCAGCGGCAATTCCGTCTGAAACTTTCTGTTCTCCTTTTTCCTGTATTGTACGGATACGCTGTGCTTTGATAAAAATCTGGTCTACGATTGAGATAGTTCTCAATACCCGCCATGCTGTTCCATAGTCTTTTGCTTTTTTAACAAAAATCTCTTTGCAGGAAGTTATTGCTTTGTCGTATTGCTGATTAGTAGTTGTCATAATTTTCAAATAAGTCAAATCAGGCAAAAAGGTCAAATTGATTCGATTGATGTATTAAATAAAGTTGGACTTTTTGACTTTCATACCTTCGCTTCAAAATTAACGAACTAAAACATAATGTTTACATTGAATTGCAAAGGACGTTTGCTTATTGTGGATAAACCCATCGTAATGGGAATTATAAATATTACCCCTGATTCATTTTATGAAGGTAGCCGTTTGCAGGACTTGAATTTAATCTTGGCAAAAGCTGAACAAATGATAAAGGATGGAGTTGCTATTCTTGATATTGGTGGACAAAGCAGCAGGCCGGGAAGCAAAAAAATTAGTGTGGCTGAAGAAATGAGTCGTGTTATTGCACCAATAAAAGCAATTCACAAACAATTTCCAGAGGTTTTTATTTCCATTGACACTTATTATTCACAAGTAGCTGCAGAAGCAGTTAATGCCGGAGCTTCTATTGTTAATGATATAAGTGCCGGCAGTTTAGATGAGAACATGATAAAAACAGTTGCTGCATTAAAAGTACCCTATATTTTAATGCATATGCAGGGTACTCCGCAAACAATGCAACAAAACCCCCGGTATGAAAATGTAACAAAGGAAGTACTGGATTTCCTTATAATGAAAACAACAGAACTGCATGGTGCAGGTATTACTGATATAATAATTGATCCGGGCTTTGGTTTTGGCAAAAGTGCAGAAAATAATTTTGAATTACTCAGCAGGTTAAAAATTTTCGAAGTACTTCAATGCCCTGTTTTACTTGGAGTGTCCCGAAAATCTTTTATTTATAAGACACTTAATATTTCGTCTGCTGATGCTTTAAATGGAACCACTGTATTAAATACAATCGGCTTGATGAATGGAGCTTCTATTCTCCGTGTACATGATGTAAAAGAAGCAGTTCAAGCTATTCAACTTGTTGAGAAACTAAAACAAAAAAAATAGCCCCAAAAATTATCAGGGCTACTTTTTTTTAGACATTGTAATCAAAACCTTAATGTCTGTGGTCTTAACATCAGCATTCATAAGATAATGAATGAATATCGGATTGCTAAAACTAAACTGTG
>JBARSW010000581.1:0-28748 GCA_049644925.1 Chitinophagaceae bacterium
CTGAAGTTGAAAACCTCTGTGTTGTTATTTCCGGCAATAAAAATGATGATAGCTGGAAACAGAAAAGTACCTCCTCCGATTTTTACTACCTGAAAGGAACGGTAGAAGCCATCTTAAAATCAATAGGCATTAAAGATTATACAACTGAGATATCAACTGTACCAAAACTGGATAATCATTTGGTATTTAAATATAACAACCAGGTTATTGCCGGCGCCGGCGAAGTAAAAAAAGCTGTGCTGGATAAATTTGGCATTAAGCAACCAGTATATTTTGCCGGGTTAAATTGGCAGTTGTTATCAACACTGGCAGCTGAACAAATAACCAAAATAAAAGAAATACCAAAATACCCTGCAGTTCAGCGGGACCTTGCCCTGGTAGTTGCCAAAGACCTGGTATGGGAAACCGTGCAGCAAACAGTACAGAAGATTAAACTCAGTAAATTACAGGACATAAAGCTGTTCGATATATTTGAAAGTGAAAAACTGGGTGCAGGTAAAAAATCAATGGCCGTTAACTTTACTTTCCTGGATGAAGAAAAAACACTGACCGACAAAGAAATTGATGTCTGGATGAGTAAGATAATGGCAACCTTGGAAAATGACCTGAGTGTTGAGATAAGGAAATGAGGAAATGGCAGAATGTGGAAATGAATAAATTGGGATTTCGGATTTTGGAATTTAGAATTTATTATGAATACAGAGCAACATCTGAAACGGATACAGGATAAACTTCAGCAATTGCTGAAGCAGCATGCTGCTTTGCAAAAAGAAAATAGCCGGCTTAAGGAAGACCTATCTGCTGCACAACAAAAAATTGCCGCACAACAGAATAATGCAGATGAGTTAAAGCAACAGGTAACGGTGCTTAAACTGAATGCCGGGGAGATGAATGAGACAGATAAAAAAGAATTTGAAAAAAGATTGAATGGTTACCTGAAAGAAATAGACCGCTGTATTGCACTGCTTGGTGAATAAGATTTTTCCGCACATTGATTAATAAAAAAGTCTCCGCACAATGAGTGAATTAATTCCCATCTCCGCCCTTATTGGCGACCGCACCTACCGGATAAAAATAAAACCCTCTGACGAAGAAGTGGTAAGAAAAACACTTAAAGTAATCAACGATAAGATCATTGAATTTAAAACCATGTTTGCCGGTAAGGATATGCAGGACTATACTGCAATGGTGCTGATATGGTATGCTACCGAACAGCATCAGCTGGCTGCTGAAGGTATACAGAAAGACAACCTGGCCGAAAAACTGGACTTGCTGGAAAAATTGCTGGATAGTCAATTGGAAAAAGGTTGATAAACTGTATTAGCAGGTTAATATTTCTAAAAATTGCATGCCATCATCTGACTATTAGAATACAAGCTTTGCCCAATTTCTCATTGTGTGTATATTTATAGTATGGCAGTTAGTTTTTTCACAAACTGCCGTTGGCGGTCAAGCTTGGACGACAGTGTTAACCCGAAAATTTCTGCAAGACACAAACGAACTTTGACAAATGATACTAACAAACTTTAAAGTAAATTTTGAGCAAGCAGGACTGGACTTCAATGGACAGTTTTTGGACTTGCACAACAATTTTGACTTTAGAGATTACCACCACGACATAACAGCAAACCAACTTCAGCTCACTTGGACACGTTCACATGAGGACTGGGCTAAAGAAACTATTTGCGGATTTAAACTTGTCTTTCGTTCCTTGACATTTCTAAAAATTAGAGGACACGATTATTCAGTTCCATACAAAGAGATTTTTAATTTAAGCGACATTGGCTTTTTAACTCCTGACATGAGAGAAGACTATGATATTTTTATTGAAACCAAAAACATAACCGAGAAAGACGACTTGAACATTTGTTTACAAAGTGGCTTGGCTTTTAAAATTGGTTGCACTTATGCCGACCTTGTTGATCTAAACGAAGAAATTATTTATGTTCAAATAATAAATGAAGCTGTTCCTGTTTGGCGACCATTGTGGGCTCACAGGTTAAAAGAAAATGTTTACCGCATTAAATCGTTTGCGGACTTTGATCCTAATGACGAGTTTGACGAGTTAGAATTTAAGGCAGACGAAGTTGTATTTTGTGAGAGACAAAAAAATTCTGAAAAACATTGTTTAGTTGCAATAAAAAGAATGAAGTCTATGTGAAAAAAGCAGCTTAAAACAATTTACTTTTGTCATTGAAATCTGTGTAAAAAACCAAATAAATTTTATTCTTTTTTATGGTTTAGCCAAACAGTAATAAGATTAATGCAACATTCCTGATTTTCAAATTGTCAATAAGACATATAAACTATGCGACGATCATTGCTTTTCTTATTCTCTGTAACTACAATTTGCCTTTCCTGCAAAAAGTATAATACAAAGGCTGGAGAAAATGTTGAGTTTTATTTACTGAAGACCTACCAAACCGTAACTGCAAAATGCCAGATAGATCCTTCTGTTTCAATTTTACAGGACACCCCAATAATTAAAAACTACGAAATTTTAGCTTATTCAAAAACTGATTACCAGTTTAAATTAACAGAGGCAGCTATTCAAAAAGTAAAAACTTTCATAGATACAACACCATTTGCCGTAACAGTTGACAAACAAGTTATTTATTACGGTTTTTTCAAGCCATCTTATTCCAGTTCTTCCTGTGACCATTCAATAACAATGGACTTAGACTGGACTTCGGGAAATAAATTCACCATAAAACTTGGCTACCCCTCAGCACTACCCGGCGTAACCGTTGATGACAAACGCAACGATCCAAAACTGATAGAAACACTTAAACAACAGGGCAAATTGAAGTAGAAAGACGCAGCCAAAAAGAACTCCTGTAAAACAGGACAGGTCGTTTAAAAAACCAAACAATCTTTAATCATTCTTTAAGGTTTTGATGATGAGTAATCACATAAGCTTTGCCTAATTTCACTTTGTAACATCCTGCCTCCAAAACAATCATCAACATAAACTTTTCAATGGCCATAATAAAAAAGCAAAATGTTTGGATGCTGTCACCATTATTCGGGACACTGCTTTTTGTTGGTTTATATTTTGTTGCGACACTTTTTTATCCTGGCGGTTCACAGGTTGACATTCATTCAAAAGGATTTAGCTGGATAAATAATTATTGGTGCAACCTGATTAATAAAAATGCAATAAACGGGCAGTTTAACGCTGCAAAACCTTTAGCACTGGCTGCAATGTTTGTCCTCTCTTTAACACTGGCAATCTTTTGGTATATATTTCCTCAACAAGCTGATTTAAAAAAAAGCATCCGTCTTACCATTCAAATTTCTGGTGCACTTGCAATGACAACCGGAATGTTTCTTTTTACAGATCAGCACGACATCATTGTAAATATTGCCAGCTTTTGTGGTCTTGTTGCCACGGTGGGGACTTTTATCGGCCTTCACAAACTAAAGTGGACAAAACTTTTTTGGTTAGGCATTTTAAATCTGGCACTTATTGCCCTGAACAACATATTATACTATGGTGATGGTCTGAAATTATATTTACCAGTTGTTCAAAAAATCACATTCCTTATTTTCTTACTCTGGATTTGTTTAATAACCATAAATCTATATCGCAGGCAAATTAAACATAACCTTTCATAAATTCCTATGTGTTTCACCTATGTATCTATGTAGTGGAAATATTGAACCACAATAGAAACAATAGAAACATAGGATTTAACATAGAAAACTCACTCTTTGACAATCTATACTTTTTTTCTAAACAGCAATCATAAAAGCTTTGCCTTCATTCACAATGTTATTATATTTATATAACGACAATGAAATTTTTTAAAAAACTGTTGTTGTAAGTAACAACTTCTAATAAAAATTTTCTTATGGGTAAATTAGCAGAAATTAAAACCAGGCAAACTTCTTCCAGTGTTGCAGATTTCATTGACAGTATTCCAGAGGAGCAAAAGCGTAAAGACTGTCTCGTAATACTTAAAATGATGGAAAAAGCTACAAAGGAAAAACCAAAAATGTGGGGCAGCTCCATGATTGGATTTGGAAATGTAAGATATAAGAGTTCCACCTCCGGCAGAGAAGTAGATTGGTTCAAAATTGGTTTTTCCCCACGGAAAACTAATTTTTCATTAAACCTGATTGAAATGAGCCGACATGCTGAAGCGTTGAAGAAATTAGGAAAACACAAAACCGGAGCCGGTTGCCTTTATATCAATAAATTGGAGGACGTTGACATAAAAATTTTAGAAAAAATAATTAATGCATCAAAATAAAAATGCCGGTTTTAAAAACCAGCATTTTACAAAGTCTTTTTACTTGCATGCTTATTTTATCAATTCACCCAGTTTAGCCTCCAGCTCTTCACCCCGAAGGTTTTTGGCAATAATTTTTCCAGAAGGGTCAATCAGCAGGTTTTGTGGTATGGCCTTAATGCCATATTGCTTTGCTACTTCATTGTCCCAGAATTTCAGGTCGCTTACATGTGTCCAGCGCAGCTTGTCATCATTAATGGCTTTCATCCATTTTGCATTTTGCCCCGGCCGGTCAAGCGATACGCCGATGATATGAAAGTTCCTGTCTTTATATTTATTAAACACTTTTACCACATTGGGATTTTCTGAACGGCAGGGACCACACCAGCTAGCCCAGAAATCAACCAATACATAACGACCCCGAAAAGCTGAAAGGCTGACTGGTATTCCCAATGTATCGTTTTGGGTAAATTCCATGGCTGTTTTTCCAATTCCGGTTTTTTGTGCTGTTTCCAGATTCATTTGAAAATCCACGGCAGAAGGATAGCTTCTAATTTTTTCAGAAAGTGCATTGAACAATGGTTCAATTTTATCCGCATCAATATCCCAGCCTGCATACTGCTGCAGGGCATACATGGCTATTGGTGAGGAGGGATTTTTTTTCACAAACTCACCGTACACTTTTTCATTTTTCTCTTTTTCAATGGCATCGAGATCCCCTTCAGTTTTAGCCTGGTTTACCGCATCCTTTGCGTTGGCATATTCCCTGTATTTCGCAATCAACGGGTCCATTCTTTCCTGGAAAGGTTTTTCCTGTGCCTTAAGTTTTTCATACTCTTTATGAGCAACAGATCCTTTCACTTTCACATTGCTGAAAGAGTCAACAGCCGATACTTTTATTCTACCAGGTTGAATGAAAATGGCCGCCATATCCCTTGCGGGCACCATCGGTACTTTTTTGCCTGCATCATCCAACTGGTATTTTACCCGCAATCTTGCCAGCACCGGCTCTGCAATTTCTCCCGTAAAAGAATACTTCCCATTGCTGCAAGGCAGACTATCTGTTTTCCACTCACCATTGGTGCGGTATTGCAGGTACACCCAATCCGGTTTAAAGGCAATCCTTTGCACTTTCCCATTCAGTTTAAAACGTTGGCTGTTTTTCTGGGCTTTTGCCAGAAAAGGCATCAAGACAATCAGAAATAGTAATTTTTTCATGAATTATTTTTCAGTTTGCAAGAATACGAAAAGGAAACTGATGTGAATCTTATAAATATGCCTATAACCCATTTTTCCGGATGAAAGGCATCTTATTCCTGATTTTATTCTTACATCTTCCTTTTGTATCTTCGCTGATTACCTAAACTTCTGTAATCCTGACAGATGCGGGAAAGAAGATTGGTATAAATAATAGCATTGTGCCACAATTAAACCAAAAAATCAATGGACCCGAATATACTATCCGTCATAATAGGCGCTGCTGCCCTTGTTTTGGGCATCATCCTGGGTAAAGTCTTTTTTGCGAAGAATACCCGCAGACAAATCGAAGAAGCTGAACTACAATCCCAAACCATCCTTAAAGAAGCCGAATTAAGGGCTGAAACCATCCGGAAGGAAAAAGAGCTTGATGCAAAGGAAAAGTTTGTGCAATTGAAGGCCGCCCACGACAGAGAAATACTGGACAAAAACAAAAAATTGAACGATACGGAAAACCGTGTCCGTCAAAAAGAGCAATCCATCAACCAGAAGGAAGGAAATCTTGAAAAGCAGATCAAGGAAAACGAAGTCATCAAGGAAAACCTGAACCGCCAGATTGAACTGGTGAATATTAAAAGGACGGAATTGGAGAAACACCAGGAAGAACATATCCGTCGTCTGGAAAAAATTTCCAATCTTTCTGCAGAAGAAGCAAAATCACAGTTGATAGAAAGCCTGAAAAATGAAGCCCAGTCCAAAGCACTGGCCCTGCAACAGGAAATAATTGAAGATGCCAAACAAAAAGCCGGAAAAGAAGCCCGTAAAATTGTTATTCAAACCATCCAAAGAACAGCGGCAGAACATGCCATTGAAAACTCCATCACGGTTTTTAACCTGGAAAGTGATGAAATAAAAGGACAGATCATTGGAAGGGAAGGCCGTAATATCCGTGCTATTGAAGCTGCAACGGGGGTTGACCTGATTGTAGATGATACACCGGAAGCAATTTTATTATCGAGTTTCGACCCGCTGCGCCGAGAAATAGCCCGTTTGAGCCTGCAGCGGCTTGTGGCTGATGGCCGTATCCACCCTGCAAGAATTGAAGAGGTGGTAGAAAAAACCAAGAAGCAGATTGAAGAGCAGGTAATGGAAATTGGTGAAAGAACTGCCATTGAGTTAGGAATTCATGGATTACATAAAGAATTAATCAGGATGGTAGGAAGAATGCGTTTCCGTTCTTCCTATGGACAAAATCTGCTGATGCATAGCCGGGAAACAGCCAACCTCTGTGCCACCATGGCTGCGGAACTTGGCTTGAATCCTAAACTGGCGAAAAGAGCAGGATTACTGCATGATATTGGAAAAGTGCCGGATGAAGAAAGTGAACTGAGCCATGCATTGCTGGGAGCTAAACTGGCTGAAAAATATGGGGAGAATCCTGCTGTAGTAAATGCAATTGGCGCCCATCACGACGAGATGGAAATGCAGTATGTTATTTCTCCGATCATACAGGCCTGCGATGCTATCAGTGGTGCAAGACCCGGAGCCAGAAGAGAAATCATGCAACAGTACCTGCAGCGGATTAAAGACCTGGAGAACCTGGCAATGGCTTATAACGGAGTGGAAAAAGCCTATGCCATACAAGCTGGCCGTGAACTGAGGGTTATTGTAGAAGCAGATAAGGTAACTGACCAGGAATCTGATAAACTTTCCTTCGAAATAGCACAAAAAATTCAAACCGAAATGACCTTCCCCGGACAGATAAAAGTGACAGTGATAAGGGAGAAAAGAGCGGTGAATGTAGCCCGATAATTAATTGAGAAATAATGGTAATAAGTTTAAGGTTCTGGTGATTACCAGAACCTTTTTTATTTTCTAAAAAACATTAAACGCTAAACCTAAAACTTTAAACTGTTTTCCTTACCTTTGCCCTCCCTAAAAATCAGGATTATGAACGCTATAGCATATGTACATGAGCAATTGACTGGCAAGAAAGAATTTCCTGCTTTCAAACCCGGTGATAATGTGACTGTTAACTACAGAATTATTGAAGGTAATAAAGAAAGGATCCAGTCTTTTAAAGGCGATGTGATAAAGAAGCAGGGAACCGGTGCTACAGCCAGTTTTACAGTACGTAAAATTTCTGATGGCATAGGTGTAGAAAGGGTTTTCCCTTATTTCTCTCCCAATGTTGAATCAATTGAAGTGAACAAGACAGGCCATGTACGCCGTTCTAAATTGTTCTATCAGCGTAGCCGCAGTGGTAAGAGTGCCAGAATCCGTGAAAAGAGACAAGCTGTTGCCGAAACAGTTAAGTCATAAGTTTAAATTAATTATTTTAAATAGCCCTTTCTTGTTTTTAACCTGACAGGGCATTTTTTTTGTACGGCAATTAATAATATAATATCCCGTTATTTTTCTGTACTTAGTATATTTGACTTCTAATTATTAAGATTATGATTCAACCTACATTAATAGGTATGCTGGGGACCAATGAAATTATTATCATCCTTGTCATTGTGTTGCTTTTATTTGGAGGAAGAAAAATTCCTGAACTGATGCGTGGATTAGGCAAAGGTGTCCGTGAATTCAATGATGCCAAAACCAATGTGAAGAAAGAGATTGAAGAAAGTGCCAATGATGTAAAGAATTCCGTAAAGGACTGATTTTAATTTCACAGATACTTCAATTACTCTAACCAAAAAAGCAACCGCTTTTGTTTGAATTCTTTTCCATTGAGCAATATCATGCCCAATTGCAGGAAGGAAATGTAACCTGCGTACAAACAGTAGAACATTACCTGCAAAAAATTACTGCTGCCCCTCAACTGAATGCATATATAGATGTATTTACCACCGAAGCTTTACAAAAGGCAAAACAACTGGACGATGAAAGAAAAGCCGGGAATTTCTACGGCAAGTTACATGGTGTAGTTATAGGTTTAAAAGATGTCATTTGCTACCAGGGACATAAAATATCAGCTTCTTCCGCTATCCTCAAAAATTTCACATCTCTATATTCTGCAACTGCAGTAGAAAGATTATTAGCTGAAGGTGCAATCATCATTGGTAATCTCAATTGTGATGAATTTGCCATGGGTTCTACCAATGAAAATTCTGTTTACGGAAAAGTGTTGAATGCCCTGGATGAAACAAGAGTGCCGGGTGGTTCTTCTGGTGGGTCGGCAGTTGCCGTACAAGCCGGGTTATGCATGCTTTCCTTAGGAAGTGATACCGGTGGTTCTGTTCGTCAGCCGGCTGATTTTTGCGGTATAATTGGTTTAAAGCCAACATATGGAAGAATCTCCCGGTATGGCCTGATTGCTTATGCATCTTCTTTTGACCAGATTGGGATTTTTGGCAACTCAATTCCTGATGTTGCTTTACTGCTCGAAATAATGGCCGGTGCTGATGAATATGACAGCACCGTTTCGCACAAGGATGTCCCAGCCTATCCGGAACTATTGTCAACAACCAAAAAATTTCGATTTGCTTACTTTGATGAAGCACTGAACCATGTGAGCCTCGACCCGGAAATTGCTGCCGGAATAAAAAATAAACTGTCGCAGCTAAAGAATGAAGGACATGAAGTGTCGGCTGTTGATTTTGACCTGCTGGATTATATTGTACCGGCCTACTATGTGCTGACTACAGCAGAATCATCTTCAAACCTATCCCGGTTTGATGGAGTAAAATTTGGCCATCGGACAGAAAAAGATGGTCTTGACCTCACATCTTTTTACAAAGAAACCCGGTCGGAAGGTTTCGGGAAAGAAGTTAAACGACGGATAATGCTTGGAACATTTGTTCTTAGTGCCGGTTACTACGATGCTTATTTTACCCAAGCCCAAAAAGTAAGACAGTTGCTTTGCAGTAAAATCAATGAGGTTTATCAATTTTATGATTTCATTATAATGCCCACTTCCCCGGTAACAGCCTTTAAAACTGGGGAGAAAATGGATGACCCGATAGCAATGTACCTGGCTGATATATATACTGTTATGGCAAATTTAGTCGGCTGCCCTGCTATATCTCTACCCCTTTTCAAACACAGTAACGGCATGCCGTTTGGCCTCCAGGTGATGGCAAACCGTTTTAATGAAGTATCTTTGCTGCAGGTTTCTAACCTGCTGTTACCGGCACAAAGCATGTAACAGATTCTAAATCAGCAAGTTTGAGAAAATTAAAACACATAACCATATTAAGTAGTCTTGGATTTTTACTACTTCAGGTTTCTAAAGCTGCCGGTATTCAACAAAATTTGAATACAGGGCAGGCTATTTTTAGTGATACCACCATTAGAAAAGATTCACTGTTGGATACAAATCTAAAAGTGAATGATGTGAAGTCGGGTTTTAAAAACATTCTTTCATCAGCATTAGGCGGAGATGGATTAAAGGGTGCAAGGTTAAACCCGATGGCAGTAAGTTTTGTAGAAAATTATATTGCCAAAAACAAAAGAGGTTTTATGTCCATGAAGCAATGGGCAAAACCGTACTTTGACATGATGGATGATATTCTGGAACAACATGGTGTACCAAAAGAAATGAAGTACCTGGCAGTAATTGAATCAGGTCTTAAATACAATGCTAAATCGTGGGCTGGTGCCTGCGGACCCTGGGCTTTTATGCCGGCAGCTGCACAACAATATGGTCTTAATATCCGAAAAGGAAAAGATGAAAGGTTGGATTATTTTAAGAGTACACATGCAGCTGCAAGAATGCTGACGGATCTTTATGGTAAATATGGAGATTGGCTACTTGTGCTGGCTGCTTATAATGGAGGCCCGGGAAATGTGAACAAAGCAATTCGAAAAAGTGGTGGCAGTAAAGATTTCTGGACCCTTCAGTACCATTTACCAAATGAATCGATGAACCATGTAAAAAAATTCATTGGTACCCATTATATATTTGAAGGGGATGGTGGTATTACCACTGTTACCAAAACTGAAATGAAAAACATGGTAAGTGGCAGTATTCCTTTAAAAGAGGAAGAAATGAATAATTCAACAGCCTATAAGATTATCGGCAGATTTAATTCATTAGTGATATTAAAACATGTAGAATTGGATCTGATAACATTTAACCGTTACAATCCTGGTTTTGATAACCAAATTGCCATTAATGGCACTTATGAGTTGCGTTTGCCTACGCAAAAGATGAACATCTTTGTTGCAAAGAGATACCAAATTCTTGATGAAAGTGTGCAGTTGTTATTAAATTCAGCTAACCCCGGTACTAATTAATTCTCAACTATTTTTCATCAGTACTTTTTTAATGGCCTCTGCTTTCATTAAACATTCTTCCCATTCTTTTTCAGGGTCACTGTAGAAAGTAATGCCGGAACCTGCCTGAAAAGAAACATACTTCTCCTCAGCATTGTACATAATACTTCGTATTACCACATTAAAATCAAAATCGGGTTGTTTGGTTGATAAATCATCAGCTGGTGAAATATAACCAACAGCCCCGGAAAAAATTCCCCTTTTTGTTTTTTCATATATTTCAATTAGCTCCATTACTTTCTTTTTCGGTGCCCCTGTCATAGAACCCATCGGGAATGTGGCTTTGATAATATCAGTAAACGTAACATCCTCTTTTAGCTCACCGCTTACGGTGGAAATCATCTGGTGTACCTGTGGAAAAGAATAAATACCGTACAACTCATCCACTTTCACTGAACCTTCTTTGCAAAGTTTTGCAAGGTCATTTCTAACCAGGTCAACAACCATTACATTTTCTGCTCTGTCCTTGTTGCTTTGTTGTAACTCATTCCTGTTTTGTAAATCCTTGTCAACATCACCAGGTATCCTTTTAGAAGTTCCTTTGATAGGCTGTGAAATTATCTGACATCCTTGCTTTTTTATAAATCGTTCCGGACTTGCGCATATCAACCATTTTTCATTCATCCTGTATAATGCAGAAAATGGATTAGGAGAAACTGTACTAAGCTTTTTATAAACTTCGGTTGGATCAATTATTACATCATCAGCAAAAAATTCCTGGCAAAAATTTATTTCATAACAATCACCGCGGTGAATATGATGTTTTAACTGATGGATAATATCAATATACTCTTCCTTTGAAATTCTGCCTTTGATACTTAACTCATCTGTGTCAGAAGTTGCATTTAAAAATCCTGTTTCTTCTATTTCCTTATACACTTCGTCCGGGTTCACTGCTTCTATTGTTATTTCATTTTCTGATAGTTTGATAACAACTTCCGGCTCAAAGAAAAACATATCCGGAAACCTGATAAAATCCGGTTTAGCTGAAGAAAGTTTTTCAATTTCATTTTTAAGATCATACCCGATATGACCAAATAACCAACCATTTTTTTCATTAATGAAATCCTGCAATGAAGTGATTGTATTAGCTGTGTCGATGGTAAATTGCCTCTTAACACCTGCCGCCAGCAGGCATTCCATCGTGTGGGGTTTTATCTGGTACTGGTGATTGTCTAAAAAACAAAAAGTGTTGAACCGTTTTGTCCAGTTCAACACTTTTGATTTTACCTGCTCAAAATCACTTATAATAAATGTGCAGTTAGTAGAAGTTGTTTTTTCCAAAGTATTCTTATTCCCCTTTTAGAAAAGGGGTTTAATAATCATCCTCCTCGTCATCATCATCAAAATCCTTGTCGTTTAATAAATCTTTGAATTCTTCGTCTATTTTAAAATCATCATCTTCTTCCAATACTTTTTTTCCACCGGTTACTGCTTTTTTTCCCTTTGATTTTGGAACATCAAATTCTTCAAAGTCCGGATCCCAATCCTCTTCTTCTTCTGTCTTTTCCCAATCATCGGGTCCATCATCCACATCATCATCGTCCTCATCGGCAGACTTTTTTGTGGCTGAAACCTTACTCCCTTTTTTGGAAGGAGTTGGTTTTTCGTCCTCATCAAAATCATCATCATCCTCATCTTCTTCTTTCTTTACAGGTTTTGATGATGGTTTTCTTGCGGCAGCTTTTTCTGAAGCAGCCTGTTTTTTAACCGGGAGTTTTTTCCCTTTTTCTGAATTCATTGTCATAGTCTTTACAGGATTGATGCTGTAAAATTTGAGAGAAGTTTTTAATTGACCAAATTTTTTAAATAAATATTTTTCTGAGGGCTTTTTACCCATTCCTTAAAAAATATTTTCCGCATTAAATAACCTTAATCAATTGGTCTCTACCGGGGCCATTTGATATATAATGTACTTTAACACCCAGGTATTCATTTATAAAATCTACATACGATTTCATGGTATCAGGCACTTCATCATAGGTTTTCGCTGCACTGGTATCACAATTCCACCCGGCAAATTTTTTATACTGGGGTTCGGGTATGGTTTTCAGCATCTGAAAAGGAACTTCCAGGGTTTCCATCCCATTTATTTTATAAGAAGTACAAACTTCCAGTTCTTTAAAAGCATCCAGTACATCCGCTTTAGTCATCACAATTTTTGTAACGCCATTAATCATGCAGGCAAAATTCAATGCCACCAGATCTATCCAACCACAACGGCGGGGACGGCCGGTAGTTGCCCCAAATTCATTACCAATTTTTCTGAGCTCCTCTCCTGTTTCATTTTCTAATTCAGAAGGGAATGGCCCGCTGCCTACCCGGGTACAATATGCCTTTGTTACACCAATCACATCTCTGATATGTTGCGGAGCAATGCCTAATCCGTTGCATACCCCTGCAGAAATGGTATTTGAAGAAGTTACATACGGGAAAGTTCCAAAATCAATATCCAGCATTGTTCCCTGTGCACCTTCTGCTAATATTTTTTTACCTTCTTTTAGTTTGTTATTCAGGAAATATTCTCCGTTAACAATATTAAGTTGTTTTAAATATTCCAATGCTTCAAAAAATTCTTCCTCCCAGGCTACAATTTCTTCATGGAAGTGATAATTATCTAACAAACGTTGGTGTTTAAGACGAAGCTTGATATAGGATGTAGTAAAACTTTTATCCAGCAGATCTCCAACCCTTAATCCATTACGTCCCGTTTTATCCATGTAAGCCGGACTAATTCCTTTAAGTGTTGAACCAATCTTATGAGAGCCTTGAGCCAATTCAGACGCTTTGTCCAATGCCCTGTGTGTAGGCAGCAACAGGTGTGCTCTTTTTGATATGAAAAGATTTTTTTTCAGATCAATACCAAAAGAAGCAACTGTATCACATTCCCGCTTCAACGTAACAGGATCCAGTACAACGCCATTTCCGATTAAATTAGTTATCCCGGGATGAAATACTCCGGAAGGGATCTGGTGCAAAACAACTTTCGTGTCATTTACATATAACGTGTGCCCTGCATTAGGACCTCCCTGGAACCTGGCAACTACATCATAACCCGGGGCAAAATAATCAACAATCTTTCCTTTTCCTTCATCGCCCCATTGGAGGCCCAGTAATACATCTACCATAATTTATTTGAGATTTTTTCCCATACAGACATAAAATTCAAAAAGTTACTTCAGTTTTTTTCTTAAAGAATTCAGTGGCTTTGCAGGAAATATTAATGATTAGTTTTTTTAAAGACAGGCAAAAATAAGGCTTCATAAAAAAGCCGGCGAAATAAATCCGGCGGCTTGTTAATAACATCTTTTTACTGTTAATATGTTTTTTAGAAAAATAAATTTCTGTTGCAAAGAACTATCTGATCAGGGTTACCGTTCCTCTTTTTGTTATTGTTTTTCCCTGGTTTGTAATTGCCTCTATCATCCAGATAAAAGAACCTGATGACTGGTCTTTTCCAGCCAGTCGTCCATCCCACCCTTCATGTAACTTATTTGTCGAAAATACAACCTGTCCCCACCGGTTAAATACTTTGAAATAGTTCAGCGATTTGATTCCAACCGGGAAAGGAATCAGTCTTTCATTTTTCCCGTCACCATTTGGGGTAAATCCAGTTGGCACATATATCTCAGGACCTTTATAAACTTTTACTCTTACATAAGCTTCCCCTTTGCATCCGGCAATGGTGGAGGCGATTACCTGGTATAAAACATCTTCACCAATTGCACCCACGGTTACATCTGGATTGTAAATATGAGCATCACTTAACCTGGTAGCCGGTATCCAGTTGAAAATAGTAGCACTGGGTTCATCGGCAACAGCCAGTAATTTAAACTGGTCGCCAGGGTAGCCAATTGTATCAAAAGGATAAGTATGCACTTTAAAAGGCGGTGTTACATCTAGTTTTATATCGTCAGTAACTAACGACTTACAACCATTTGCATCAGCAATAATAGAAAGAGTATAAATTATACTTTTTGTGGCTGAGGAAACCGGATTAGGGATTGAAGTACTGTTTAGATAAGTGGCTGGAGACCAAAAATACTTAACACCGCCGGAAGCTTGAAGTGTGTAAGTCTGACCGAAACAAATATATCCATCCACCCCGGCATCAGGGATTGGCGCAGGGTTAACATTCACTAGTACAGTATCAGTTACAGCACAACGTCCTAAAGTAGCTTTTACTACATACTGGGTAGAAACTACAGGGTTTGCCACCGGGTTAAAGATGGTGGTATCATTCAAAGCAATCCGTGGACTCCACTCATATTGAGTGGCATTGGAAATCATTTCCAGTTGAGTTGAATTACTTTCACATATTGTAGGATCAACCTGAGCAGTAAAACTTAGATTATTATTCAAGCCTACCATTGTATTAAAATTAGCCGTACAGCCAAGATTATCCTTAACCTGGATGGTATAAGCTCCGGGTGCCACATTAAATAAATTAGTGTTTTGCCAGTTAACACCATTATCTATTGAGTATTGATAGCTGGTATTTCCGCCATTAGCCGTTACCGTAATAATTCCATCATTACCACCATCACAACTGGCATTGCTATTTATTGAAATGGCTGATAATACTGCCGGTTCAGTTACTGTTATATTTTCTGTTCTGGTACAACCATTTGCATCTCTTATAATAACTGTATAGATACCAGCAGCTTTATTAAATACATTACTGCTTTGCCAGCTGGCACCAGCATCAATTGAATATTCATAAGGCCCAACGCCTCCATTTGCTGTAATGGTTATAACACCATTGTTTTGTCCGTTACATATTACCGGTACCGAAGCTGAAGTGGAAGCCAATACCGTTGGTTCTGAAATAGAAATCAACTGCGACCCCTGGCATCCGTTACTCTCTCTGTAATAAACGGTATAAGAACCAGCTATCAATCCAGAAAAAATATTACTCAACTGCCAATTAATATTATCAAGTGAATATTCGTACGGCGGATTGCCAATGATTGGTTGAACAACAGTAATAGATCCGGTATTACCGGCAAAACAAACTACATCAGTTTTATTAATAGTAGTGGTAAGTACAGGTCCGGCAGAAACATTTAAAGGAATAGAATTTGAAACACAACCGGCAGCATTTCTGACTAAGATAGAATGTGATCCGGCAGCCAAACCAGTAAATGTATAGGGTGATGCACCTGCAACAAAAGAACCACCATCTATGGCAAATTCAAATGGCCCGGCACCGACCGGAGTTACCGTTATTGTTCCATTACTGGCACCACTGCAGGAGGTAGCTGCCTGAACCGTATTGGCCGTTAATACAGGTCCTGCTGAAATTGAAGGATTGTACGTTCTTGAACAACCCATTGCATCTCTTATAATAATTGAATGAGTACCAACTCCAAGGTTATTAAATGTAAAAGGAGGCACCCCTGTAACAAAAGCTCCTCCATCCAATGAAAAGTCATAAGGGGCTGTGCCATTAGTTGGTGTAATTGTTATTGTTCCATCGCTGGCACCGCTACAAGAAGTTGTTGCAGGCACCACATTTGCCGCCAGTAAAGCTCCTGCAATTACAGTTACATTATTTATTGTCTGGGTACAACCAATTGCATCTCTTACTGTGATGCTATAAGTTCCGGATGCCAGATTTGAAAAGGTAAATGGGTTGGCACCGCTTTGTATGGCACCTGCATTTAACTGATAAGTAAATGGAGCAGTACCCGTAGTTGCATTAACAACAATGCTTCCATTGGAAGCTGATGGGCAGGAAGTTGCTGCAGATGTAGTGCTTGCTGTCACGCCGGGGCCAGTTGCAACGTTAACATTAATAGGATTAGAGGTGCAGCCATTATTTATCTGTGTAACAACAACTGTATGAAAACCTGGCGAAACGTTTGTAAAAGTAAATGGTACAGAACCGGTTTGTGAAGTTCCTCCATCTAAAGTAAAAGTATAAGGGCCTGTTCCCGCAGCAGAGATAATATTTATGGTTCCATTATTAATACCGGTACATGCTGCCGCAGTTGTATTCGATGTGGTTGCCAGCGTTCCTGAAACTGTAATAACAATTGGGATAGCTTTTGTGCATATTGTACTTGCATCTCTTACCTGAACTGTATAAAGTCCTGAAGCCAATCCGGTAAAAACATTACTGCTCTGCCAGGAAATTCCATCTAAAGAATATTCATAAGGTGCAGTTCCGCCTGTTACTCCTGAAACTGTGATCGTTCCATTTGCCGTACCACAGGATTCAGGAGTCATACCGGCATTACCCGTAAGACCTGCAATCCTGTTAACTCTTACAGTATCGGTACCATAAACTTCAACAGCAGGATCATCAATCTTTTCATATACCGAACGGATAACATATGGTGTTGTTGAACCTGCCGGAACACAAATATTGGGGAAGGATGCTTCCAGTTGCCCATTTCCCAGGTTACTAACAGTACCTGTAGTAATTAAGGTTCCTCCCAAATCGTATAACTCAACCCGTTTAAAAAGAGAAGGCCCACTCGATGGAACAAATCGCCAGCTTTCATTCATACCAATTGTTCCCCATGGTGGGTCTGACGCTTTCCGGCCGGGAGCCATTATAAATTTTGTTCTGTTAAAATCCTGTAAGCCAACCATTGCTTTTCCATTTTGCCAAACGGTGCAAATTTCTTTACTGAAAATTGCCACTTCAATAACACCTGTTGATTCATATAAAATAATCTGATGCGTATTGTTTAATTTAAAATCACAGGAACCATTTGAACTATATAAGGGAACCTTATAAAAACTTAATATCCATCTTCTATAAGGAGCTGTACCAAAAACCTGGTATTGTATTCGCTGAGTTGGCGAAGATCCGATTGAAGGGTCCAGATCATGATAGGGGCCCATTATTATTGCCCTGTCATAAGTTGTACTGGGCAAGTCCGAACTTATTGCATAGTGGGCACTACCATTAACCTTTGATACATCAAAGCTTACAAGCCCGTTTGTACTGGCAATTAAAGTAGTATAAGTTGTCCCATAAAATGGAAAAGGGAAACCAATATTTATTAGACCCGAGTATCTATCGTCAATAAGTAAGTTTGTTGGAGTTCCAGCAGGGTCATCTGGCTGTATATAAACGGGAAAACAGCCAGCGGTAGGACTTGTTGGATTAAGATTATATGAATCAGACAATCCATGTAAATCCGGAATAACTCCTTTCAGCGTTATACATAGATTAGCCGGGCATCCCGGAATAATTGTATCCCTGGTACAGTTAAATGAAAATCCCTGTCCAAAAATTTTTCCGGTAAAAAATAATAAACTAAATATAATTATGAAGAATCTCATTTGCCCGGATCTCATTAATAGAAAATATTATTTATTTTTAAAATAAATGAACAAGCTGAAAAGATAAGAAAAAATAGATTGTTAATAGGGGCATTCCCCCAGATTTTGAATAATAAAGGGAAATGAAAATCCTGAATGATATATTTTTTTGATTTGCAACAAGTTCTAAGAAGGAATATCTTCCATATCATATCTTTCCACATCTTCCACTCCCTGAATTTTCAGCAGGTTTTGAACAAGGTTTTCCAATTCATCTTTATCGTGTACATATAATTTAATATTCCCTTCAAACAATCCCTGCTTGGCTTCAATTGTAATGGCGGCAATATTTATTTTCAAATCACCAGAAATAAGATGAGTGATTTTATTTACCACACCTACATCATCCATTCCCAAAATCCTGACACCTGTAAGGAATGAAATTTCTTTATTCTTGGCCCATTTGGTTTTTACAACCCGGTGTCCGTAATTCGCCATCAATTTTGCAGCATTCGGACAATTGGTGCGGTGAATAGTAAGTCCCTTGCCCGTTGTAATAAATCCGAATACATCATCACCCGGGATAGGCTTGCAGCAGTTGGCCAGGTTATATACAATCTTATCACTGCTTTCCCCAAATATTATCAGCTCTGCATCTTTCTTACCATGTACATGAACATGATGCGGAATAAATTCCTGCTTCTCAGTTAGAGTTTTTACCGGTTTCGGCGCTTCCAGTTTATCTCCTGTTACTTTAAATTCTTTCAGTTCCTTAAGGTCAATATTTTTTACAGCTACCTGGTAAAACAAATCCAGGTTGGAAGGCAACTTATACCAATGCACCAGTTCATCTATATTGTGTTGCGCCATGGATACACCCATTCCTTCCAACTTTCTTTGCACAGTATATTTTCCCTCATCTGCCACTTTTCTTTTTTCTTCTTTTAATGAATCCCTGATCCTTCCTTTCGCTTTGGAAGTAACTACAAAACCCAACCAGTCTTCTGATGCTTTTTGTTTATTACTGGTGATTATTTCTACCTGGTCGCCACTATGCAGCCTATGACTGATAGGAACTAATTTATGATTGACCTTGGCACCAATCGTTTTTACACCAATAGCACTGTGAATGGAAAAAGCAAAATCCAGGGCTGTCGATCCGACCGGCAACATTTTTACATCCCCTTTAGGGGTATAGACATATATTTCTTCTGATAAAAAACTGGTTTTAAAGTCCTGCAGAAAATCAATACTGTCAGTTTCCTGGTTACTGATTACTTCTCTTATTTGCTGAAACCATTTATCAAAACGGCTTTCATCGGCAGCCCCTTCTTTGTATTTCCAGTGTGCGGCCAACCCCTTCTCAGCAATCTCATTCATTCTATTAGTACGTATCTGCACTTCCACCCACTTACCCTGTGGCCCCATCACAGTTGTATGCAATGCTTCGTAGCCATTCGCTTTTGGATTACTTAGCCAGTCCCTTAATCTTTCCGGAGCCGGACTGTATTCATCGGTGATCATGGAATATACTTTCCAGCAATCTTCTTTTTCTTTTTCCGGAGTAGAGTTCAAAATTGCCCTGATGGCAAAGAGATCATAAACTTCCTCAAATCCCACTCCCTTTTTTTTCATTTTGTTCCAAATGGAATGGATGCTTTTTGGGCGACCATGTATTTCCGCATTCAATTGAGCTTTTTCTAGCTTATCTTTTATTGGTTTAATAAATTCATTGATATACTTTGCTCTTTCCTTTTTCGTTTCCGCCAATTTGCGGGCAATGTCTTTGTAAACATCTGGTTCCATGTACTTCATGGCCAGATCTTCCATTTCGGTTTTAATATTATACAAACCCATCCTGTGTGAAAGGGGTGCATATACATAAACTGTTTCAGAAGATATTTTCAATTGTTTTTCCCGTTTCATACTGTCCATCGTCCGCATATTATGCAGGCGGTCGGCCAGCTTAATCAGGATTACCCGTGGATCATCAGTAAGAGTGAGAAGAATTTTTTTAAAATTTTCGGCTTGCTGAGAAGCATTAATATCCATCACATTAGAGATCTTGGTAAGGCCATCAACCATTTTAGTAATCTCCGGACCAAACTCCCTTTTTACATCATCCAATGTAATATCAGTATCCTCTACTGTATCATGTAATAATGCACCAATGGTAGATCGTATTCCCAATCCGATTTCTTCTGCACAAATTTTGGCAACGGCAATAGGGTGCAGAATGTAAGGCTCACCGCTTTTTCTTCGCATTGTTTTATGCGCCTCAGCGGCCATTTCAAAAGCATTCCTGACAAGGTCTTTATCTCCTGGTTTTAATTTAGTCTTAATAACCTTCAGCAGGGAACGGTACTCCCTCAGGATGAGTTTTTTCTCTTCTTCTTCATTCAGGTTATATTTCGGTATCTGGGCGACGGTTTCCATTACCGACGAATTTAGTAAGAAAACTGCAGTTTTCTTATATCAAAATGCCCTACATTTGCAACCCCAAACCCGGATGTGGTGAAATTGGTAGACACGTCAGACTTAGGATCTGATGCCGTAAGGTGTGGGGGTTCGAGTCCCTCCATCCGGACTTAAAAGGTTTAAGGTTGAAGGTTTAATGTTTAAAGTTCTGCAAAACGAACTTTCCCTTAAAAAGGGGAACTCAAACAAATCCAACCTTAAACCTTAAACTTTTAATTTTAAACTTTCGCAATGGCTACAGTTACCAAAGAAAATATCGGTCTCCTGCACGAAAAACTAACCGTGAAACTGGAAAAGACCGACTACCTCCCTTCTTTTGAAAAAGGATTGAAAGAATACAGTAAAAAGGCAAATATCCCGGGATTCAGAAAAGGTATGGTACCCTCCGGGTTGATTAAAAAAATGTATGGCACTTCTTTATTTACCGATGAAGTGCTTAAAGCTGTAGACCGTGAGTTGATTGGCTACCTGCAAAATGAAAAGCTGGAAATTTTTGCTCAGCCATTACCACTGGAATCTGATTTTCACCAGTTGGATGTTAATAATCCCGTTGATTATACTTTTCACTTTGAAATTGGTATGAAGCCGGAATTTCAGCTTCCTGATTTAGGCAAAGCAAAAACAACCCGTTTTGTTGTTACTGTGACAGAAGAAATGATTGACAGTGAAATTGACCGTTTGCAGAACCGATACGGAAATATGAAAGATGAGGAAGAAGTATCAACAGAAGAAAATGTATTGAACGTAAACTTCACTGAAGCTGATGCTGATGGTAATTTAATTGAAGGTGGGGCTAAAAAAGATAACTCTGTATTGGTAAAATATTTTGCTGAAGGTGTACGCAAAAACTGGATGGGTAAAAAAACCGGAGATTCAGTTACTCTTCAACTAAAAACAGCTTTTGAGGAAAAAGAAAGAGAATGGATAATTGGCGACCTGGGGCTTATTAAAGATGACCCAGGATCTGCTGATAAATATTTTAATATAGAAATAACCAAGGTTGGCTTATTGGAGAAAAAAGAAATGAATGAAGATTTTTTCAACCAGTTATATCCCAACCAGGAAGTTAAAACTGAAGCCGATTTTCGCAATAAGATTAAAGAAGAAATACAGAATTACTGGAACGGGCAAGCCAATAATCAAATACACGACCAGGTATTTCATGAACTGGTAGATCAAACAAAAATTGAATTCCCGGCAGAATTTCTGAAAAAGTGGATTAAGACACAGAACAGCACAGCCGAAAATCCACAACCTCCCAAATCAGATGAAGAAGTTGAAAAAGAATTTCCAACTTTTATCAGCCAGTTAAAATGGACGCTGATATCTGATAAAATTGTTCATGATAATGGCGTGCAGGTAAATCCTGATGAAGTAAGAGCTTTTGCCAAGCAACAATTATTCAGTTATATGGGCGGGGCCAATCTAAGTGATGACCAACCCTGGGTAACTGACTATGTAGAAAAAATGATGAAAGACAGAAAATATGTGGAAGATGCTTATAACCGCATCCAAACTCAAAAAATATTTGAATGGGCAGCCACCCAGGTAAAACCTGCAGATAAAGACATTTCTGCAGAAGAATTTACAAAAATGGTGGAAGAACATCAGCACCATCACCATTAAGGTTTAAGGTGGAAGTCAAAAGGTGAAAGGTCAAATGTTTAAGGTTTTGCACAGCAAAGCCTTTTTTGTTTTATGCCAATTCGTCTTTATTTATGCCAATGATTTTGTGGTTTTGGCATTTGGACGGATATTTGATACGTCCTAATGTCTAAAGTTCAAGGATTAATAATTTTGGTTGACTATATCACAGTATTTATAAAGCTAATCCGGATTAAATAACTTTTAACTTTAAACCCTAAACTTTTAAAATTTCATTCATGACATTTAATTCTGAGTTCGAAAAATATGCGGTAAAACACCGTGGTCTTTCCAGTAACACATTGCACAGTTATGCATCACATATGGTAACAGCGATGACACCAAACATCATAGAAGAACGTTCGCTGAATGTAGCTGTGATGGATGTTTACAGTCGTTTAATGATGGACCGTATCATTTTTTTGGGCTATCCCATCAATGATGAAATTGCCAATATTGTTACTGCCCAGTTATTATTCCTTGATTCTTCAGACAGATCAAGGGATATAAATATGTACATCAACAGCCCGGGTGGCAGTGTTTATTCCGGATTGGGAGTATATGATACCATGCAATATGTAAGTCCCGATATTGCCACAATCTGTATCGGTGTGGCGGCCTCTATGGCTTGTGTATTATTAGGGGCAGGTACTAAAGGAAAAAGAGCTGCACTGAAACATTCCCGCATTATGATGCATCAGCCAAGCGGCGCTATCGGCGGACAGGCCAGTGATATTGAAATAACGGTGAATGAAATCCGTAAATTGAAAAAAGAATTATACGAAGTGGTAAATATTCATACCGGTAAGCCATTAGAACAAATTGAAAAAGATTTTGACAGAGATAACTGGATGACAGCAGCCGAAGCAAAAGAATATGGTTTAGTAGATGAAGTATTATTAACGAATCCGAGAAAACAGAAGGCCCCCTAAATCCCCAAGGGGGACTTTGGAATAAAAAAAAGTTGATAAACAAATAATTAAAGAAAACATGAACCGCAATCATTTTTTACATACAGACTTTCTGATGGAAGACGAAGAAGAAAAAGAAGAACAACCAAAAAGCGATCTGGGTATGTTCAGCAAAAAGCTGGAAAAATATTTTTTTGAAAAAAGGTCCGTTTATCTCTGGGGTGTAGTAGATGACAAAAGTGCCAAAGATGTAGTGAGTAAATTATTACTGCTGGATGCAGATAAACCCGGAGAAGAAATCAAATTTTATATCAATAGTCCCGGTGGTGTTGTAACCAGTGGCATGGTTATGTATGATACAATGCAGATGATAAAAAGCCCTGTTAGCACCATTTGTATGGGCCTGGCAGCATCCATGGGTAGTATTCTTTTGAGCGGTGGAACAAAAGGGAAAAGATATATATTCCCCCATGGCGAGGTTATGATACATCAGCCCTCAATCGGTGGTTATATACAAGGGGTAAGTACCGACCTGGAAATTCAGGCAGTTCAAACAAGGAGAGTAAAAGAAATTGGGGCAAATATTCTGGCTAAAAACTGTGGCAAAACAGTAGAACAAATTATGAAAGACTTTGACCGTGACTTTTGGATGGATGCCAAACATGCGATTGAATATGGCATTGCAGATAAAATGGTAGAGAAGCTCTAAGATGCTGATAATAAGCTAATAAGCACTAATTTAAAATAATTTTCTCCTTTTATATCTCATTATTTTGAAATAAAACCGCCCTTCTCAGGGTGGTTTTATAATTTTGTAGTATCCAATATCGTTTGTACATCATTATACTATAAGAAAATATGGCAAAAAACCCTTTACATTGTTCATTTTGCGGTCGTAGTCGGGATGAGGTTAAAATCCTTATTGCTGGTCAGGATGGACATATTTGTGAAAATTGTGTAGAACATGCCCGGGAAATCATTGAGCAGGAATTAACTGTTAAAGATGAAAAAGGCTCATCAAACTTTAAATTATCTGTAAAAAAACCGGTTGAGATAAAAAAGTTTCTTGATGAATATGCTATCGGGCAGGACGATGCAAAAAAAGTATTGGCTGTAGCAGTTTATAATCACTACAAACGTCTGCAACAAAAATCTTCGGATTCCAATAATGGAAATGATGTTGAAATTGAAAAGAGCAACATTATTATGGTAGGAGAGACCGGAACGGGAAAAACTTTACTGGCAAAAAGCATTGCGAGGATGCTGAATGTACCTTTTGCCATCGTAGATGCAACAGTATTTACAGAAGCTGGTTATGTGGGAGAAGATGTAGAAAGTATCCTTACCAGGTTATTACAAGTTTGTAATTATGATGTTTCCGCTGCTGAAAGGGGTATCGTTTACATTGATGAAATAGATAAAATTGCCCGTAAAGGAGACAACCCCTCTATCACCCGAGATGTAAGTGGTGAAGGTGTGCAGCAGGGTTTATTAAAATTACTTGAAGGAACCGATGTACTGGTACCTCCACAGGGTGGCAGAAAACATCCGGAACAAAAACTGATTAAAATTAATACGCAGAATATACTCTTCATCTGCGGAGGCGCATTTGATGGTATAGACAAGATCATTGCCCGTCGGGTACAAACAAATACTATTGGATTTAATGTAGATAAGGAAATGCAGGAAAGTATGAAGAAAAACCTGTTACGCTATATTAACGCAACTGACTTAAAGCATTTTGGTCTGATACCTGAGTTATTAGGTCGTTTACCAGTAGTCACACATCTTGATCCGCTTGATGCAGTGACACTGAGAGCTATTCTTACAGAACCAAAAAATGCCCTTGTAAAACAATACAAGAAATTGTTTGAACTGGAAGGCATTGACCTGACAATTGATGAAGAAGTACTTGACTTTATGGTTGAAAGAGCTATGGAATACAAACTTGGTGCCCGGGGCCTCAGAAGTATTTGTGAAGGAATATTGATTGATGCGATGTATGAATTGCCATCATCCAGCGAAACTCAATTCAACCTCGATATTGATTATACCAAACGCAAATTTGATAAGAGTAAGCTTAGTTTGCTGAAAGTGGCATAATAAAAATATAAAATACCGGAATAAAAAATGCTGCATCCGTTGACGCAGCATTTTTTATTTCTTATACCTGGTTTTAATCTGTACCAGTTATTGTCAAATTGAATCCTGGCGAAACTGTAAGTGAAGCCCCGGTATTCACTGTAACTTTTTTAATGCTAATATTTGAAGAAATGACCGGGAAAAAGGGAGATCCGGTAGAAATTACAACTTCACTACTGGCAATCGGTATTATACCACAACTCCAATTCAACGGATTTTCCCATGCACTGCTAACAGATCCAATCCAGGTTAGACTTGCTGAAGAACATATACCTTGTACCCATGCATATCCATCTGTATAGGCCACATTAGGAATATCATTTCCTATAACGAGAGAAATATTGCCAGCAGTTCCTGCAGAAATGCCTTCTGAAATTACAGTCGTCCAGACTCCTGCCGTAAATTTTTTAACCGTAAGCCTGTTACCATTTGCCCCATCCTGATATGCTAAATATGGTGTAGCATCAGTAGCAAAAGCAAGAGATAAATTCGAAGCAGTTCCCGCAGAGAAACCGCCGGCCGGACCAACATCTACCCAGGCAGTACCATTATAAGTTTTAACAGTAGCCCTATTACTATTGTTTGCATCAGCATAAGCAATATAAGGGTTAACACTTCCCGGAGCTACCCCTAAAGAGATGTGGCTGGCTATTCCTGAAGATATAGGTTGCGTACCAACATTTACCCAATTGCTACCATTAAAAGTTTTCACAATAGCTTTATTAGCAACAGAAATATCAGCATCTGTATATGCTAAATAAGGTGTACCCGCAGTGGAAAGAGCAAGCGAAATACATGTTGCGGATCCGGTTGATACAGGCTGTGAACCTGTATTTACCCAACTGCTACCATTAAATGCTTTTACGATAGACCTGTTAGCCAGCGTTACATCTGCATATGCTAAATAAGGCGTACCTGTAGTTGAAATAGCAAGTGAAGTATAACTTGTACTGCCAGTAGAAAAGCCCTCAGTACCTATAGTTGTCCATGCATTATCTGGTGCAAGGAATTTCACAGTAGCTTTCCCAGAATTTGCTCCATCTTTATAAGCAACATAAGGTTTGCTGTCTGCCGTATTGTAGGTAAGTGAAATGAAGTCAGCAGTTCCAGAAGATAAACCTTCATTACCGGCAATATCCCATGTACCAGAAATATTTTTTCTTACTGTGACTTTATTATTATTGTCTTTATAAGCAACATACATGTTTCCACCTGCTCCTATAGTTGCCGAAGTGTAACTGGCAGAACCATTAGAAAGTCCGGTAAAACCGACAGTGGTCCAGTCAGCTCCAAGTTTTTTTACTGTTGCCCTGAGATTATTTGTGGCATCCTTGTAAATTACAAAAGGTATATCATCAACACCATCAAAATAAATTGACATTGAAGTATACTCAACTGCACCTGCAGAAAAACCAGCCGAGCCAGCATTTACCCAATTAGAACCATCAAATTTTTTAACTGTTGCTTTGTTTCCATTTGAAACATCTTTATACGCTACATAGGGTGTAAAGTCTGATGCAATTGCCAGGGAAACATGTTGGGCTGTGCCTGTAGAAAATCCTATACTAGCTCCTACATTTACCCAGGTACTACCGTTATATTGCATTACATTGACTTTACTACTATGTGTCACATCCTGGTAAGCTACATAGGGTATACCATCGGAAGTAATTGCAATTGAAGGATATGCTATTACGGAACTGTTAGAAAAACCTTGTGCTCCAACCAATACCCAATTTGCACCATTATATTTCATAACTGTTGCCGAGTTTTGTGTAAAAGCCTGATCATCACTGAACAAAACATAAGGTGTACCATCATTTTGAGCAATAGCTAATGAAATTGACCTTGCTTGTGCACCTGAGAATCCCAAACCTCCTACTACAACCCAATTACTTCCATCAAATTTTTTAACCGTAGCGTTTACAACAGAATTATAATCCCCATATGCTAAATAAGGTGTATTATCCGGTGCAATTGCTAATGCTATATTTGGATAAAATTCAAAAAATCCATTGTTGAAAGCAACTTGTTGTGCATTAAGTGAACCAGCACCTACAACAGACCAGCTACCTGAAATGAATTTCATAACAGTTGCATCAAGTATGAGAGAATTGCTATTTTGAATTTGAAAAACTACATATGGCGTGCCATCAGGTGCGATAGTTATAATTGCATTTTCAATAGCCGCCGAAGAAAATCCAGCGGTCCCGACAATACTCCATGTACCAGAAGTATATTTTGCCACCGTTGCTTTATTTCCATTTCCTTCATCCTTATATACGACATAAGGTATTCCTGTAACTTTATCTGTAGCTATTGATGTGTGAGAAACCGGGTAATAAGAAGGCTGATTAAAATCATTAGGACCAATTGGAGTCCATATTTGTGCAATAATAAAACTATCTAACAAAAAAATTACTATAATTAAACTGCAAAATCTTTTCATTTTCATAATGTAACCCAAGAATTTAATAACCAATAATAAGTAGGAATTGATTTATGATGGAATTCTAACAGGAACTTGGAGATGAAATTGTACAAATATTGCAAAATGTTATAAACCGAAAGAAATGCAAAATAGCAAAAATAAATTTATTATACAAATGTTGATAAATGTCTCCATGTTTGGATACAATATTAAATTTATATCTATTTTTAGTCAAAAACTACATCTTTATGAATGAATTAATTGAGAAACTAAAAGCTGAGGCAGGTCTTACTGAAGAGCAGGCAAAACAAGCCATTGTCACCATCAAAAATTTTGTAGTGGAGAAATTTCCCATGTTGGAGGGAGCTGTGAATAATGTATTCGGTGGGGAATAATATCAGTTGTTTCCTTTTTGATATTTTAAAAGGAATTGCCTCGCAATTCTACCCCACTCTTTTATAACTTCTTCTTCCCATTTTCCTTTTGACGAAGCGGCAGGCTCCAAAACCGAGCAGGTTTCTTTCTTATCAGAAACCGACCAGGCTATCCAGCTCAGCTTTTTTGAATCCATCCAATCAACAAATAATTTCCATTCGGCTTGTTCAATCGGACCATCACCGGAGGCTTCCATACCTGAACATTCAGAAACAAAAATGGCTAACCCTTTTTCAATAGCTGTATCGGTACGTTCCCGCAACCATTTCTTATGTGTCCCGGCATAAAAATGCATGGTGTACATTAAATTATCAAATCCTTTAATTGGATCAGCAGCCGGAAGATGTACATCCTGATCCCACCGTGGCGAACCAATCAGTATAATGTTATCAGGATCATTTGAACGAATGGCTTTTATAACTTCCTGAGAATATGCTTTTACTTCAGGCCATGTTTCATAATCCGGTTCATTAAAAACTTCATAGATAATATTCGGGTAGTTTCCATATTGATTCGACATCATCGAAAAAAAATCTATCGCCTCTTTCTGATGTATATTATGGTCGTGCCAATCAATAATTACATAAACTCCTTCCTTAATACCGGCATTAATAACCTTCTTCATCAATTTAACTGATGATTCCGGACTCTTTAAATAACCACTTGCATTCAACTCTATTCCCATTGATGCACGGATTACAGAACATTTCCACT
>JBARSW010000582.1:0-11518 GCA_049644925.1 Chitinophagaceae bacterium
CTTCCACCTTTTAAGGGGTTTCCGTTTTTCCGTGGGTTACTTCCACTTTTTTGAGGAGTTTCCGTTTCCCGAAGCACTTTACTTTATTGCTAAAATATCGTGCAGTTGTATATCAAATATACAACTACGAAACACCGTTTTCCAAATTTTTACCTGTTTTGATATCCACCTGTTTTGCACCTTTTTATGCACAGAAATTTGAGTAAAACCATGAATTATTAAGGATTTAGCCCCTTTAATTCACATTCGAGTTGAGAATAAAAGCATTAAAGTCAAAAAAGTTAGCACAAGGAGAGAATCCTGATATAAATATCACAAAGGGAAATAATAAATCAGCCTGCTTTCAATCATAATTGCGAAAGTTCAAATGCATTAACTTTATTTCGACAGGCATTTGTTTCTATCCGACTGTCTTTATTACCCATTACAACAGCGTTTCCTGCCCGCCACAGCCGTTGTAGAAAATAATTATTCATCATGAAAAAAGTTTTATTAATCCTGGCAATTGCTTTCTTAAGCAATAATTGTATTTCACAAAATATTGCAGATCTTTTTATTAAAGTACCGGATACGTCACTGCTAAATCTGACAACAGAAGAACGAAGATTAATTGCAAAGTATTCCATGGGCAATAAAACAGTAAATGATGCGCAAAGGGTAATGAAGAAGAATAAGATTAATTATTCATTTGAAACTGTTGATCTTAAAAATGGATATCTCAAATTAATTGGTGCACTTGAAGGCCATATACAACTCTGCTATTGGAAATTATTAAATGGGAATAAATTAATTGCAGTTTACCAGGAAGGCTGTGGCCCGATTTGTTCTGTTGAGCAATTTGATTTTTATGAATATAATGGAAGCGATTTTGTTCCCATGGAATTGCATACTATAATACCGGATGTATATAATGACTTTATAAAAGAAAACAAAGCTGCCAATCTGGAAAAAATGGAAAAGCAGGATATCAGTTCCACATTACTTTTTGAGTTACCAAAAACAGGGAAAAATATTATAGCAAAATTGGGTAATGGGGCATCTGTTGAAACCTACAAAAAGTATGCTTTTGGCAATAGAATGATCCTATCCTGGAATAATGGAAAATTTAAAAAAGGGACGATATTCTGGAAATAACAAAAGCACTTCCGACCATGAAAATATTAATCAGAAAACTACGCTAAAACATTAACTAGTCTCTCATATTCACATATTGCAATGGTATGCCCAGGTTACTCGTTTTGCATAATTGGATAACCGCCTGCAAGTCATCCAATTTTTTGCCTGTTACTCTCACTAAATCATCATTGATGGAAGCCTGAACCTTCATTCCTGCATCTTTTATGAGTTTTACTATCTTCTTTGCATCGTCCTGGGCCAATCCATTTCTCACCTTAACATCTTTCTTCCATACTTTCCCGCTTTGGGCACCTGCCTTTGAAGCATCAAAAGCTTCGGGTGCTATCCCCTGTTTGTGAGCCCGGCTGATCAGTACATCCAGTAATTGGCGCATCTTCATATCATCATCTGTTTCCAGTTTGATTAAAAATTCTTTTTTATCCAGATTGATAACAACATGTGACCCTTTAAAATCAAACCGGTTGGTTATTTCTTTGGTAACCACATTTACGGCATTGTCTAATGCCTGTGCTTCAACTTTACTTACTATATCAAATGATGGCATAATATTTTTTTTAGTATGAATTACAAATATAAATAAGTCCTGCCTTTTACAGCAGGACTTATTACATTCTCTTTTTCAAAAAAACAGATCTGGTTAATTCTCTCCTGTATTTACCCTGTTCTTTTCATCTGAGGCACTGCCTTCTTTTCTTGCGGCACCAGCCTTCAGTTTCCCTTTATTAAATCTCCAGGTAAAGCCAAGTGATACAGCACGACTGTCATTTACATTTTTGAATTCAGCGTCAATATTACCATATTTACTATATCCTTTAAAAACACTTCCGGCAAAAATGTCTCGAATATTTAATCGAACTGTTCCTTTATTCTTCATTACCTGTTTACTGAAACCAGCACTAAACTGTGCGATTGGTTGTATAAACAATACTCCTTCCAATCCTTTAGTTCTGTAAAATCCACTTACTTCTGCAGCCCATCCTTTTCCCCATTGAAATTGTTGCTGTGCATGTACCAGGAACATGGTAATACCAACTGATATTGGCTCATTGTTTACCACACCCTTAAAATTATTATTTGACACATTCGTATAGATACTGCCCGTCCACCATTTATTAATTTGCTTATTGGCACTGATAGATAAACCAACCTGTTTTTGTGAAGCAATATTTGCCTTTTTAATAAATGATTCATTGGTGATTTCATTCTGCTCAAACACCTGTTGAATAATATCAGTAGTAGTACTGTAATTTAAAGTAGATGTTAAAAAACCTCCGTATGTATGCCTGAGTTCAATATTATGACTGAACTGTGGTTTCAGATCTGGATTGCCCTGTTCAAAAGTGTACCTGTCAAGAAAATGAATAAACGGATTCAGGTCTTTATAATCAGGCCGGTTTATCCGCCTTCCATAATTAATCACAAACTGATTTTTTTCATTGGCTGAATACTGCAGGTATGCAGTGGGAAACAGTTGTGTATAGTTCCTTTTGAAATTAATGTTAGTTGTCAATTGCTTACCCGTTGCATTGGTATTTTCCAATCTCAATCCTAACTGACCACTCCATTTTTTACTTAATGGCCTGCTGTAATTTACATATGCTGCATTAATGTTTTCTTTATACACAAAATGATTGCTCCGGTTAAAATCATGTATGATCTGCCCATACTGAATACTATCATAAACAGCATTGTTATCTGTTTCTACATAACTGGATTTCAAACCCGCTTCGAATTTAGCACCTTTCTTTAATGGTAATGTATAGTCCAGTTTTCCGCTATAGATATTAATTTCCTGGGGAAGATTTCCCAATAAAGTGTCGGGCTTTTGATGAATGCTGCCAAACTTATCATAATAAGAACTGACCAGGGATTGACTATTGGTTGATTTATATTGAATATAATCAACATCAGCAGTCAGCTCCTGCCCAGTTGAATCAAATACATGACGAAGGTTGAAATTACCACTAAAGTTTTTCCAATTCTCATCATTTATAGAAACAGCCTTTGTTTTACTTACCAATTCATAAAACGGATTAAATATATCTGTCGAAGTAGTTCCCAGCCAGGTCCTGGGATTGTAAAAACCTGTAAATAATACTCCTAACGTTGTTTTTTTACTGGCATAATAATCCAACCCTGCTTTGGCGTTATAAAAATGTGCCTGGTTTTCCATTTGAGTGCCCTGGTCAAATATAGATATCAATTCTTTTGTCGTTGTCTCAACAAAATTTCTTTTTATATATAGTTCATTACCGCGATGACTTCTATTGTAATTCAGATTTGAAAACAAATTAATTTTCCCATTCCGGTAATTAAAATTAAGGCCTTCATTAAACCGGGCATACTTGCCCTGTGCATAGACAGTATTAATACTTCCATTATAACCAAACTGTTTATTCTTTTTTGTTTTGATATTAATAACACCTGAATTTCCTGCTGCATCATATTTTGACGGAGGATTGGTCATTATTTCAATCTGTTCAAGTTGATTAGCACTCATACTGCGTAACATATCAGCCAGGTCAGCACCACTTAAATAACTTGGACGGCCATCAATCATAACTACAACACCCTGCTTCCCTTTCAGGCTAATATTGCCATCCTTGTCTACTGTAACTCCTGGTGATTTCTCCAATACTTCCAGGGCTGAGTTACCAACATTGGTAACAGAGGCTTCAACATTGACAATTGTTCTATCCAATTTTTGTTCAATCAAAGGCTTTTTAGAAATTACAGTTACACCTGCAATTGCTTTTACCGATGGAATTAGTTCAATTGTTTTTAAAACCACCACTGGATTTTCTGCTGTTATTTCAAAAGAATAAGAGAATCCTTTATTATGACCAATAGCGGTAATAGACACCAGGTATTTCCCTTCTGGAACAAAATCAAATTCAAACCTGCCAGTTTTGTCAGCAACACTCATTTTAGCAATGGATGAGTCTTTTACTCTAAGTAGTGTTATTGTGGCAGATTCAATGGTCTTTGTGTTCCCATCAATTACAGTTCCACTGACTTTTCCGGCTAAAAACTGAGCCTGACTTATAAAAGAGAAAGAAAGCAATACGATGATCAAAATGGTCAAAAACTTTTTCATTATTATGGTTTTAGGTTTATGTACTTGTCTTTGAGTATTACAGGCCAAAATTAGGTACTTTGCATTACCATGTACATTGTTTTGTAGTAAACGGCTGATTTTCCTGATAATTGGCGGATTTGCATACCTGAGTGTGACGCAAGGGTGTTAAACCTGTTACTTCAAAGCCATGATTTTGGACAAGAGGCATCAAAACCAGATAAATGGTTGTCAAAGGTTCAAAAGTCATAAATGATTAATTTTTTTCATCTATTTGACATCAGTTTAATAATGCCATAGAAAATTGACTTCATTTATCATAGAAAAAGTAGATGGCTAATAACAGTGTAAGCAGAATCAATGATTTATCTTGCAGAAAATTCCGATAATGATAATTGATTTCCGTTCAGATACTGTTACAAAACCCTCCTCCGGAATGCTGGAAGCCATGATGAAAGCTCCTGTTGGTGATGATGTATTCGGTGAAGATCCTTCCATTAATGAATTAGAGAGTATGGCTTCCTCTATGTTTGGAATGGAGGCAGGCCTCTTCTGCCCTTCTGGTACTATGACCAACCAGATTGCAATAAAATGCCATACTCAACCTGGTGATGAAGTGATTTGTGATGAAAGTGCACATGTATATCAATATGAAGGTGGAGGTATTGCCTTCAACGCTGGTGCTTCTGTTAAACTTTTAGTTGGAGACAGAGGCCGGGTAACAGCCAATCAAGTCCTAAGTGCCATACAACCCGACGACCCACACAGGCCACATACAAGCCTTGTTTGTCTTGAAAATACCAGTAACCGGGGCGGCGGCAGTTGTTATGATTTTAGTGAAATAAAGAAAATACAATCTGTTTGTCAGGAAAAGAAACTTGCTCTGCACCTGGATGGTGCCCGTTTGTGGAATGCAATGGTTGCAAAAAATGAAACAGCTAAACAATACGGAGAAGTATTTGACAGCATTTCAATCTGCCTGAGTAAAAGTCTCGGATGCCCAGTTGGCAGCCTGTTGTTAGGTAAAAAAGATTTCATTAAAAAGGCAAGACGAATCAGAAAAGTATTTGGTGGCGGCATGCGCCAGGCTGGATTTATGGCTGCAGCCGGAATATATGCATTGCAGCATAATATCGAACGGCTTGCAGAAGATCATTTGAACACATTTAAAATTGCAGAAACAATAAAGAATAAAGATTTTGTAAAATTGTTATTACCCGTTGAAACAAATATTATCATCTTTGAATTAAAAGATGGATTGACTGCACCTGAACTGGTGGAAAAACTAAAGCAGTATGATATTTTGGGTTATGCAATTTCATCAAACAGGGTAAGACTTGTTGTACATCTTGATATTAATAACAGCATGGTTGAAAAGACAATAAAAACCATAACCCAACTATAAAAAAATATTTTATGTTACCTAAAATTGATCCAACAACGACAAAGGCCTGGCAGCAATTGCAATCCCATGCAGCTGAAATGAAACAGGCACATTTGAGAGAATTATTTCGTGATGACCCGAACCGTTTTAAAAAATTCTCCCTTTGTATAGATGAAATAGTTTTTGATTACTCAAAAAACATTATTACTGACAGAACACTACAATTACTTCTTCAACTGGCAGAAGAGTGTAAATTGAAAGAGGCGATTAATGCTATGTTTAATGGAGATGTTATAAATGCAACAGAAAAAAGATCTGTACTTCATACTGCATTACGTAATTTTTCTGACCGACCTGTTTATACCGAGGGCACAGATGTTATGCCTTTAGTAAAAAAAGTATTGCGGAAAATGAAATCATTCTGTAAAGCTGTACATGAAGGTGAATTCAGGGGCTATACAGGTAAAAAAATAAAATATATTGTAAACATTGGTATTGGTGGCAGCGATCTTGGCCCGGTGATGGTAACAGAATCTTTAAAACCGTATTGGATCGAAGGCATTGAAACTTATTTTGTCTCCAACGTAGATGGCACTCATATTGCCGAAACATTAAAAAAAGTAAATCCGGAAAGAACCTTGTTTCTGGTTGCTTCCAAAACATTTACCACTCAGGAAACAATGACCAATGCCCATACAGCCAGAGAATGGTTTTTGAAGAAAGCAAAGGATGAAAAACATATCGCCAAACATTTTGTTGCCCTTTCAACCAACGAAAAAGAAGTAGTTAAGTTTGGCATTGATAAAAGAAACATGTTTGAATTCTGGGATTGGGTGGGTGGAAGATACTCACTCTGGAGTGCCATTGGATTATCTATTGCATTAACCATTGGTTACAAGAATTTTGAACAATTACTGAAAGGTGCCCAAAATATAGATAATCATATTAATACTGTTTCCTCCGACAAAAACATACCGGTACTTATGGCCCTGATTGGTATTTGGTATATAAACTTCGCCGGAGCTCAAAGCGAAGCAATTCTCCCCTATGATCAGTATATGCACCGGTTTGCCGCATATTTCCAGCAGGGTAATATGGAAAGCAATGGCAAAAGTATTGACCGCAACGGGGAGCCGGTTAGTTATGCTACCGGTCCGATTATATGGGGAGAACCGGGTACAAACGGACAACATGCCTTTTATCAACTTATTCACCAGGGAACACCGCTAATTCCCTGCGATTTTATTGCACCAGTAATTAGCCATAATCCAATTGGAGATCATCATGAAAAACTGATGAGCAATTTTTTTGCACAGACAGAAGCTTTAATGAATGGCAAATCAGAAGCAGAAGCTCAAAAAGAATTGGAAAAACAAGGGCTTTCCACTGAAGAAATGGCAAAACTTTTACCCTACAAAATTTTTGCCGGCAACAAACCCACCAACTCAATATTGGTAAAAAAAGTAACTCCTTATATACTGGGTGAACTGATTGCTTTGTATGAACACAAAATTTTTGTTCAGGGCATCATCTGGAATATTTACAGCTTTGATCAGTGGGGAGTGGAACTTGGTAAGCAACTTGCCAATAAAATTCTTCCAGAATTACAATCTGAAGGGCCAGTAATTAATCATGACACTTCCACCAACGGATTAATTAATGTTTGGAAACATATGAAAAAGAATTAGTATTTTAGTTAATAACTTAAAACGATGAAAAGGGTACTACTAATAGTGGGGTTGTTTGGTTGCTATACAGTTAGTGCGCAACAGAAAGACATTTTTGACATACAGAATCACCTGGAGAAAAAATCAAAAAAAGCACACTTAGAAGTAAATTTAAAAGTTAATTCTAAAGTGCACAACTTAAAAACCTTTGATTTTAATAGTCATTCCCTTCCTCAGTTCCAATTTACTTTATCAAACGGAGACAAAGTAATCAGTTTACCAACTGACAATATGCCTTGTGTAGTTCCGGATATGAAGCAATTTAAAAGAATGCCCGACGCCGGGATATATTATAAAAACAGACTACCGGGTCTTTCTCCAAATGGCCGATATCCCGGTGAAATTCCTAATGCTGCAGCACCATTCAGGTTCACTGCTATGAATAAATAATTTCTACTTCTTACTTTGGCAGTAATTTTTTCTAAGAAAAAATTTACTGCTTTTTTTGTGCAATAAATACATCAGTTTATGTTTCAACGAATACCAATATATTATTAAAAGAAAGGGTGAATGAAATTTAATGGGTTGGTTTACAAATCCATTTAATTTATATCAGTACTTATTATGTAGAGCTTCTGGAAGAATGTCTTTCATCCGACAAGACAATAGACAACTGTATTTCAAAATCAATTCTTTCTTACTATGCCAAATAGAAATGCATCTTAGTTCAATGTTTGGTTTTATTATCTGGGAAAAGCAATATATTAATACACAAAAAAAATCCCCTCTTGGAGGGGATTTTGTTAAAAATATGATTTATGTAATCTTATTGAACCACAATTAATCCAGAAATTATTTTTCCAGAATTTTTGTGTGCCACTTTAACAACATAAGTTCCTTTAGCAATATTACCACCCAGGCTAAAGTCCATACGCTGATAAGGATTAGCGTTATTCAGCAGAGTAATCTCACGGCTTTCAATCAACTGACCCATAGGATTGTAAAGAGAAACCTTTCTTATTTCTGTCAGTTCACCACCAAAATATAATCTCACAAAGAAATCCCCGGTAGTTGGGTTTGGATATATCCACAACTTATCAGAAACTTCAGCGCCAATTACCAATGAAGCAGATGAATTAACACATCCGTTCACATCAGTTACTCTTGCTTGATAAGTTCCAATCTGGTCAATATTTATACCACTAATTACATTGGTATTGCCAGTGATAGCTGCTCCATTGTATGTCCAAGACCAACTATTAGTAGCCTGTGCTGCAGGAGTACTTGTTGCTGTAATTGAAGTTGTCTGGCCAGGTATGATCATCATATCAGGAGATGATATAGTAACTACTGGCAGTGCATTTACAGTCAGCGTACCATTTGTTGTAGAAGTTACAGCTCCGCAAACACCACCTGTAGCCACTACCCTGTATTTGTAGCCAGTCATTGAAGCAGTAACACCACTGAGTGTCAGCGTTGAACCTGTAGCACCAGAAATATTGGTATAAACAAGACCACCATCAACACTTTGCTGCCACTGATAAGTAACAGGGCTGCCGCCGGTAACACTTGCTGTGAAAGTAGTACTTCCACCCAGACAAACGGCACGGGTAGCCGGAGCCACTGCCAGACCAGTAACTGGGAAATTTACAGTAACCGGAATAACTGTAGCAGCTGAAGTACATGGAGTAGTTGTAGAATAAACAACACTATAATTAGTAGAAACATCAGGTTTTACATAAATGGTTGTAGCCGGAGTGCCTGCAACATATGGTACTGTTGCAAGTGCATCACTAAACATTGAATTAGGCTGAGGCAGTACAGAAGGTGTGGCTTGCCAAACACCTGCTGCTGGTGCTCCATAAGTAATAGAGATTGACCAGTTTTGTAATGTACCCTCATCACCAGCGTACCAGTCAGATAAACCAAGTACCCAGTTACCATTTATTGTAGTAAGTAATGATGACCAAGGCATTCCATTAGGCAAAGTTTGATAAGCACCTGACGGACCATATCCACTTAATCTATCTGCAGCAAATGTTCCAGTACGTGGTGCAGGTGCTCCACTTAATGGGGTGGTTCCAGTAGAACTAATAACAGTATTGACAAAATCGTCTGAACTATTTGAACCTGTACCACCATCTAATTCACCTATCAGGTTCATAATAACTGCATTAGGTGCTTTCACACTAATTTCCAGATCACCAACATAAGTATGTGTAATATTCAATTTAATACTTACATTAGTAATTATGGCACCGGCAGGAATTCCGGAAACGTTAATTGTACTGAAAACACCAGCAACAGCTCCATCAGGTATTAGTAATGGAGTGTTATTTGTAAACGTTACTGTTGATGGAGCACTTGCATTTGTCAAGGTTAAAGGCACAATCGAACCTTTACAGATAGTAGATGACACAGGGCTCACTGTTGCAATTATAGGATTAACAGTAAGGATAGCTGTTTGTGATACATCAGTAGCAGAACAGGCACCGACAACCACTGCACGATATTGATATCCGCTATTAGCAGCAGAAACATTCGTAAGTGCTAAAGTTGTAGTAGTGGCTCCAGAATAGATACCACCATCAGTAACTGTAAACCATGCAGAGGACGAATTGGGTCTCCACTCCCAGCTATAAACTGGTAAACTACCAGTTGCAGCAACTGTAAATGAAGCATTAGTACCACAAGTTATAGATGCACTTGCAGGGCTACTTGTAATTGTAACGGGTACACAAGGTTGAATATCTACATTGTAATCTTCTGTTTCACCAAAACTAGAAGGATTTGTACAAGCAGCAGTTCCCAACCAGGCAGTAGCACCAAATCTTGTTCGAACTCTCATTCTGGTTACCCCTGTAAGGGCATTTGCCGGAATATTTATATTAGCAGTCAATTGGCCAATAGCTCCGGCACCAGTACCTAATGAAGTAAACTCTGTGGTTTCAAATTGACCGTTTTTGTTATAATCGATCCAAACAGCGGCACCCTTTGACCAGACAGTGTTGAAATTAACAGTAATCGGATTGGCAGCTCCTGCAATTACAATTGGTGCAGGTACTGTTAAAGTATAGTTGGCATAACCTGAAGGTGCACTACAACCAGATGCGTTATCTAATGTATTTAACCTCACTCTAATTATTTCATCATCATCAGAACAATCTGTTGCAGGCGGTATGCAGTAACAAGCAGAAGGAAGATTTAAATTAACTACAGCAGGTGATGAAGTAGCAGTGTTTCCTGAACAAGTTACATTACACTGATAATATGTGGTTGCAGTTAAAGTTGAAGAATAAGTTGAATTTATTGCTCCACTTATATTAGCCCAGGGACCAGTTGACGATGGCCCTGATTGCCACTGGTAAGTTACACCTGAACCAGGAGTCGCATTCTGTAGGGATAAAGTAAATGGAACACCAGGACAAACTGCAGATGTTGCAGGTAGTGTAGCACCTGGACTAGGTGTGCCAGAACAAGCAGCAGTAGCATAATCAATAATGAAAAACTGATCCTGTGCACCACCACCACCAGCGTCTACTAAGTTTGTCCATGTACCCAAAGTAAAATCATGTTGTTTTGAATTACCTCCGGGAGGTGTTGGTTGACCAGCAACTGTACTAGGTGGGGTAAAATTACTTATACCACCATTGCCATGTTGCCATTCTATCCAATAAGTACCTGGAGCCAGTGTAGTATTAACTGTTGCTTCAATTTTCCATACTTTTCTTGATTGATCTGCAGTTGTACCACTTGTACGGTAAATATTAGCAAAAGAAGAAGCTAGAAATCTGTTGGTTGATAAATCGCCAAAAACAGGTACCGGGCTTCCTACAGAAGGATCTGTATTAAAAATTTGAACTCTTGTATCTACAAAAGGAGAGGTTGCACCGGCAAACCCTGTTGAATAAGCATAGAATGTAATTTTTGTTAGTGCCCAGGAAGGTCCGGCTGGAACAACAAAATTATCTGCTAAAGTATAACCGGCAGTAATATTTGCCCCGGAACCCAAAGTTGAATTAGTACCTTGTAATTCACTCCAGGTAGTACCCGCTGGCGCAACAGTTCCTGTTCCAACGTGAGTTGCTCCTGTGGACAAATTACCATTGATATATTGTTGGGCATTTACTTTCCCAGCAATCAGAAGAAATAAAACGAAAAAAACTGGGGTAAGCCAGGTTAAAGACGATACCCTTTTAAGCGTAAATTTTGGTTGCATAATGATAGTTTAAAATGAATGATTTATTAACTCCC